>CACYKX010000007.1:0-4946 GCA_902775075.1 uncultured Prevotellaceae bacterium
ATACACGATACCGAGTTGGGCAAATCGTTGTATGCAGTTGGCCGCAGCATGCTTTAAGCCTACATTCTCTTTTTGTTGCAGGGCTGTGATGGCCTGATCTAGAAACTCGTTGATACCTCGTTCGTTAGGTTCCTGACCTTTCATGAAAAGGCGTGAAAGTATAGAATAACCGCATATCTGTCGGATAACGCTTTCACTTGCAATCCATTGATAAGCAATGGCTGGTGCATGCTTTACGTTCTGCAACAGATTAAAGGCCAATAGTTCTGCCAATTCTTGATTGTGTACGCTTTCCATCCATACATCCACGAGTTCCTCGTCCATTCTTTCTGCAGGCATGATGAGCATAGCAAGAATTTTACATTCTCTGATGTCTTCTTTCCACAGTTCTATGGCAAGTTCGTAGTTCTTGCCATATTCTGCAGCCATACGTTTCAGTTCTATCAAAGGCACCCCCCAGTTGATCTTGTAGTCAAGACCTTTATCACGCATCGACTGTGACCCCGGGCCATTCATCCACAGACGGAATGAACGTTTGATGCCCATTAGTTGGTTATGTACTTCTTCGTTCATACACATGTTATATTAATGTTGCATATTCCTCAGAATATCTTCGCATCTGATGTTCGTAAGTTTCTGTATAGTCCACCTTAACATCCTCTATCTCGCCATTCTTTCCAAGCACGGGTTTCATCCACGGATTAATAAAACCTTTATACGGAGCGATATTCAGTTTGGCATATCGATTCAGGATTTCTTCGTGCAACTTTCTGTCCAGTTTCACAGCATATTTCTCTACAAGTTGTCGGGCGCGTTCATAGTCGCCCTCACTCTTGATACGCTGTATTTCAGCTAATTGCATAGCAAAGATGTCACGGAGTCGAGCATAGTCATTGATCCTGATGTAGTGTTTGCCCTCCACCTCTACGACCTCTACGACATTCTCCTGTCGATTGATATCGCAATCCAAGGCCCAGTTGGCAATCAACGCGCGGTTACGCATATGTGCTTCTTCGATATCATTACCGAGCTTTATGCGCATCGACTGTGTCAGGGCACCATTCATCATATAGGTGTAATACTGGCTCTTATAGGCTTCCATATCCGGCAACAGTCCGAGCTCTACCATCTTCTTATCGGCCATATAATAGAGCCCAAACAGGTCGGCACGAGCTTCCTCATTGGTATTTCCGTAAGCCTTCAAGGCATCGGGATCTGTGCCTGCGAGCAACTGTCCGCTGCCGTGCCCCAAGCATTCATGCAAATCGGTATGCAAATCATCGGTATAGTCACCATACTTATCTATCAGTTGTCGTGTGGCTTCATCGATAACGAACTCTTCACGGAATCCATTACCCTTCATCGCTTTGTTGTAAGCCTCGGTAAGGTTGCCGATGGTAACACTCTTACTTCCATGTTCTGCACGAATCCAGTCTGCATTCGGCAAGTTGATGCCTATGGCTGTCGAAGGGTATTCGTCGCCACCAAGCATCGCTGCACAGATGACATTGGCTGTAACGCCTTTTACCTTTGCTTTGCGGAATCTTGGGTCGACAGGTGAATGATCTTCAAACCATTGGGCATTTTCCGAGATGGTCTGGGTACGCTTCGTCGCCACGAGATCTTTATATTCTACGATACCTTCCCACGTGCCTTTCAAGCCTAGAGGGTCACCGTATACTTCGATAAAACCATTCACAAAATCTACAAGTCCTTCGTGCTGGTTCACCCATTTAATAGAATATTTATCAAAATCTCGCAAATCGCCTGTACGATAATACTTTATTAGCAATTCGACGACAACTTTTTGTTCCTCGTTTTCAGCATATTTCAATGCTCTTTGCAACCAGAGAACGATCTTCTTTATAGCTTCGCCATACATACCGTCCTCTCTCCATACCATCTCGGTAAGTTGGCCGTTACGTTTCACCAATTTTGTGTTCAAGCCATACGAAGGAGGTTCTTTGTCATCAGCATCCTTCATGTTACCATAAAAGTGCTCTACCTCCTGCTGGCTGACACCTTCATAGAAGTTGCATGCAGAAGTTTCTACAAGATCTACACCATCGGCTTGGTTTACGCGTTTCGGCATGAATGTTGCATCGAAGATAACTTTTACGAGTTCTTCGAGTAAATCTTCTTTACTCTCACCCTTCCTTAGCGGTAGCTTATCGTCATCGATCTTCATAAATTCCTCACGGAAGAAGTCTTCCGTAAAATCAGCTACAAATTTCTCGCAACCATAATGATGATAAATGCCATTAGAAAACCATACTCTCTTCAAGTAAGTCTCCAAACCTTTAAAATCACTCTGATTGCGAGAACCTTGATACTGCTGGGTCATCGCCTCAAGCACCTTTCTGATGCGTAAGTTGTATCGACCTTGCTGATCGAACGTGATATCACGCCCATACAACGTAGCCTGTGACAGGCAATAGATATAGCTTTTCTGTTGAAGTGTGAGATTTTCAAAACCATTCAGGCGATAACGTAGCATCTGAATATCTGCGAACTTTTCGTCTGAATAGTTAAAATCATCATTTCTCATTATTCTTCAGTTTTTGGTTTACGTCCTCTTCTCTTTGGCTTTTCTAACAAAGATGGGTGCAAAGCAAGATTACGCATTTTATAATCGCGCGGTGTACAACCATTGATTTTGAAGAAAGAGGCATAGAAACTCTGACGGTTGCTGAAACCGACCATATCAGAAATATCTTCCATCGTCAAATTCTGATAACGACGGTCAATTAATATAGACATAGCTTCATCAATACGATACTTGTTTACAAACGAAGTATAGTTCATGTGAAATTTCACGTTAACAACAGCCGAAATATAACGAGTGTTAGTGCCCAAATCTTCGGCAAGTTTCTTTGCAGAGTAGTCTTTATCCTTGTACTTCTTTTCAAGTAAGATAATTTTAAGGATCTTATCGCCTAACTCATCCATCAACTTCGGACTAACCAATGTGCGATAAGCTGCTTCCTTCTCTTTCAATTCTGTAATATTATACTTTGCCATAACTATATAGATTATAATAAGTCATCCCTTAGGTTGTGCAAAAATAAATACTATTTTTTAAAATCGCAAGAAAATTTCTTCTTTTTTTTTGATAAATTTTCAATTTTTCTTCATAAAAGCACAAGATAAACAAAAATATACCTTTACATGCGCCTAGAAAGGATTTTAAATACGAAAAATTTCGACTAAATTAGTATCATATTGATATCTTTTATATACGTGTAAAGATAATATGGAATAGCTTATACAGATATAACGGCTAGAATGAAATTGATTTACGTTTAATTAGAATAAAGAAATCGAATCCGACATACTTCAGTAATCTCTGTCGACTACTGAAAATGTCTTTATTAGGTAGTAAAGTTTCTCCATATCTTGTTATTATGAGTTGAGAGTCTGTTCCTCAAATCGCCCATATCTGTCAAGAGTTCCGCGCATTTTCCCTTTTCGGGCTTCGAAGAAAGGCGGTTCTGTACGTAAACTTACATCATCATAGACGAAGTCTGCCACAATGGTATCTTTACCGTCTGGGCGTACCAATCCCATCTTCCCGTCTTTCTCTGCGATTACGGGCATGATCATAAGCTCGTCAACATACACGTAAGGCGTACGCAGAAAGTCATAGATGGGATGCAATAATATATTACCTTCATGGTCTCGCATACCATACTTGCCGTTCTCTTCAAAAATTTCATGGAATTTTACATAGGTGTCTTTGATACGATGTAAGTAATATATCATTTTCCCACGATTATTAATCATGGTATGCATATATTCAAATGTATCACAATAGTTGGCTATAGCACGTGCCAAAACCATCTTAAAATCACAGCCTTTCAACACCTTTCTGTTCAGGTCGATATATTGTGCCAATGCCTTTTGTTTACCTTCCAAATCGAGAGAATCAATATAAGCGGTAAACTGGTCCATCACCATTTTAGAGCCTTTCATGGCTTTAATATAGCGATGTACTTGTCTGATCATCTCTCGACAAACAAATTTGTCGATTTCATTAACTTCTATTGTGTCGACGTATTTTTCATCGAAATCTTCATGATTTAGCTTCTTCATGGCCTACTCCTTTCTTATATTTACGCGAATGATAACCTTTTGGGCCAAAGATATGCTTTTTTTTCTGATTGACCAAACTTTTTGCTAAAATAACGCACAATAAATAATCTATCTCTGATTCTTTTTAGAGATAGAGCATAGGGATTCTCTTCTGAAATCAATATAAAGTATCGACTTTGCTGGCAGATCGATGTCGTGCCGGTAGAAACACATGTGCTGGTCTACCTACATGAACACAACGTGGAGATATCGTGTCGTTAGGCGTAATAAGTTTCGACATATCTTCCTGATGTCCTGTTTTAATTTGCTGAGCAACGGGAACCGGTTTGCTCCAGCAAGAGGACATCATAACAGATAATACTAATAAAAGAGTTATAGAATTTAATTTCGCCATATTGTTAAAGAGTTATTTTTAGTCTTTTTGCAAAAGTAATCATTATTTATGAAAAAGAGAATTATTCGAATGAATATATCAACTAAAAAATGTAATTTTGCAGAAATTAATAATATAGGCCAATTTATGGCCCCAAAATTATAATTATGACACAGAATATTTCGAAAAAGAGGGTTTTATTTATTTGTCTTGGCAACATTTGTAGATCACCTGCCGCCCATGCCATATTTCAAAAGATGATAGATGGTGCGGGATTATCAGACCATTTCTTGGTAGACTCCGCAGGAATCGGAAACTGGCACGTGGGAGAACTTCCAGACAAGCGCATGCGCGATCATGGGTACAGAAGAGGATATCGGATAGATCATCACGCAAGACAGTTTAAACTTTCTGACTTCGACAACTTTGATAAAATTATCGTAATGGATGATGATAACTATCGGATAATCACAGGAAAAGC
>CACYKX010000007.1:4956-44829 GCA_902775075.1 uncultured Prevotellaceae bacterium
CAAAGACGCAAGGTTGTCAAGATGGTAGATTATCTGGAACAATATGCCGGCGAGGGAAGTGTACCTGACCCCTATTACGGTGGAGCCGACGACTTTGAATGGGCGCTCGATTTAATAGAAGATGGGTGCAGAGGTTTGTTAAAACATAGTAAATAAATGCGTAATAAATGTTTTAAATCAACAGAAAAAGCATAAAAAGAAAAAAAAATCGTTGAAATTGCCAAAATAAAAAATATTTGTGTATATTTGCCAACAATATACATCTAAACTACGCATTAAAGTATACCATGAGACAGCTAAAGATTACTAAGAACATTACCAATCGGCAAAGTGGATCACTTGACCGTTATCTTTCAGAGATCGCTCGAGAACCAATGATTTCACCTGAAGAAGAGGTTGATTTGGCTCGGAAAATTCACGAAGGAGGCAAAGAGGCTGAAAGAGCTAAAGATAGACTGGTAAGAGCAAACTTAAGATTTGTTGTTTCTGTGGCTAAACAGTATCAGCATGAAGGTATTACTCTCACAGATTTAATCAATGAAGGTAATTTGGGATTAGTAAAAGCTGCTGAGAAATACGACGAGACGCGCGGTTTTAAGTTTATTTCATATGCTGTATGGTGGATAAGACAAGCCATCATTCAGGCTTTGACGGAGAAAGGACGACTGGTACGCATCCCTCTGAATCAATCGATAGCAGCAGGGAAAATACAGAAGGCTACTTCTGATTTCTTACAGGAATATGGCAGGTATCCTTCTCCGGAAGAGGTTTCGGAGATTACAGATATTGAACTGGATAAAGTTCTTGAAGCTCAAAGTGCACTATCTTACTCTGTAAGTATAGACACCCCAATGTCGGAAGACAATGATACTTCGATAGCTGATTCTCTTACCTCTGGTGATCGACGTGAATCGGCTGACAACGAGGTTGATCTACAGTCTATGAAACGAGATATCGGCAAAGTGATAGAAACGCTCTTAAGTAAACGAGAAACTCTTGTAATATGCCGATTCTACGGTTTGGGACGCCCAGAAGAGACGCTCGAACAGATTGGTGACGAAATGGGATTGTCGAGAGAACGTGTACGTCAGATCAAGGAAAAAGGATTGCGAAAAATAAGACATAGTAAAAGTAGCGGAATGCTACAGAAATATTTAGGATAAGAACATATAATATATGACCATTATACTTACGATACTTGCCTACTTTGGCATTCTACTAATCTTTAGTAGAGCCACATCGGGCAAGTCAAATAATGATGCATTTTACCGTGCTAACCGACGCTCCCCTTGGTATATGGTGGCATTCGGTATGGTGGGTGCGAGTATCTCTGGAATCACCTTCGTCTCTGTGCCGGGAATGGTACTGACGAATGATATGTCATATCTACAAATGTGTATTGGATTCGTTTTCGGATATTTTGCCGTTGCATTTGTACTGTTACCAATTTATTATAAGCTCAATCTTACGACAATATATTCGTATCTGGAATATAGAATGGGAAAGAGGAGCTATAAAACGGGAGCATATTTCTTTATCTTGTCTAAGTTGACCGGAGCAGCCGTGCGATTCTATGTGGTATGCTTCATTCTGCAACGATTTGTATTGGATGCCTTCGGGATTCCTTTTGCCGTAACTGTTGTTGTGATGGTTGGACTCATCTGGCTTTACACCCATAGAAGCGGAGTAAAGACACTCGTATGGACGGATACATTTCAAACACTCTGCATGTTTGCCGCCTTGATATTGATAATCTTCCAAGTGATGAATGCTCTTCATTACGACTTTGGGCAAACCGTAGATGCAATCATCGCAGATAAGAGAAGTAACATCTTTGTATGGAGCGATTTCATCAGCCGACAGAATTTCGTAAAACAGTTTCTGAGTGGTATCTTTGTTGTCATCGTGATGACAGGACTTGACCAAGATATGATGCAAAAGAATCTGACTTGCAAATCATTGCGCGAGGCACAGAAAGATATGTGTTCTTATGGTTTTGCTTTCATCCCTGCGAATTTATTATTTTTGTCGTTAGGAATTCTCTTGGCACAACTCGCTAACAGTTGGCATATTACTCTCCCAACAATGACCGATGACTTACTTCCTATGTTTGCTGCGTCTGGTAAAATCGGTCCGATTATCGTTATCTTGTTCAGCATCGGCATTGTAGCAGCCAGTTTCTCGAGTGCAGACAGTTCCATGACAGCTCTTACCACCTGTTGGTGCATCGATATCATGGAACAGAAAGATAATGAAAGACTTCGCAAATACACGCATTTCTTCATCGCGTTAATCTTTGTGGTCTTTATCTTGCTATTTAGAATCATCAATTCTACTAGCGTCCTTGATGCAATCTACACCCTATGCTCATATACTTACGGTCCTTTGCTGGGACTTTTTACTTATGGAATTTTCACTCATCGCGGAGTGAGCGACAACCTCGTACCTTACATTGCCATTGCTAGTCCTGTTATCTGTGGTATTATTGATTATGCCACGCGATATCTCACAGGCTATCAGTTCGGTTATGAGCTTTTACTATTGAATGGTGCTATCACATTTCTGGGATTATGGTTATCTGCTCCTACTAACAGATACCATAATTTCCAGTTGAAAATTACTGATGAGAACGATCGTCCTATCGGTTTCTAGTCTTTAGCGCTTATTTTTCGTAAATATTCACTTGGCAGACAGCCAAACTCATCCTTGAAGCACTTACGGAAATAAGCAATACTGTTGATGCCCACCATAAATGCAATTTCGCTAATCGTATATTTTCCTTGCATCAATAAGCGTTCTGCATATTGCATCTTGTAGTGGCGAAGATACCCATTGGTACTCGCACCCGTAAGTGCTTTCATCTTGCGATAAAGTGTAGAGGCACTCATACCAAGTTCCTTAGCAACTATATTTACATCAAGATCACCTGTAATATTCTTATCAAGGATTTTATTGAGTTGTTCAAAGAAAGCATGGTCGCTCTCAGACATTGCCTGTCGGAGTTCCTGTGCCTTCTGCTGAATAGTAATATTACTATTAGTGGCCTTATTCATGATCTTATCGATGAGCTGTCTTCGCTGATTAAGTAGATTCTTAACACGACTCTGCAACACACTCACCTTGAATGGTTTGGTAATATAACTATCTGCACCAGCATCATATCCTTCGATTTTTGATTGATCTCCATCCTTAGCCGTCAGCAAAAGCACTGGAATATGACTTGTACGAACATCTTTCTTCACAGCTCGCAACAATTCATTACCATCCATTATAGGCATCATGATATCACTGATGATAACATCAGGAATACGATCAAGTGCCAAAGCAAGACCTTCCTTACCATTTGAAGCCTGGACAACTTCATATTCATCTTCAAAGTTCTCTGTAATATAATTACGGATACCTTCATTATCCTCTACGATGAGCAAGACTGGTTTCCCTTCATGTTCGTCAAATGGAATAAGTGTTTCTTGCTCTCTTTCGTTTCCTTTTATTATTGAAGAGGATATCTCATCATTCGGATGTTCTTCCGTCAACTTCAACGGTTCTTCTGTATTTCCACATTGATAGGTTACTGTCGAATAAAAATTATTTTCATCCAAAGTCACTATAAATGTCGTACCTTTATTGACTTTACTTTCCACCTGAATAGTAGCTTGATGTAATGCTACTAATTGTTTGACAAGAGCCAATCCTATACCCGTTCCTGATGCCTGATGCTTACCATTTTCCTGATAATAACTATCAAAGATATGTGGTAAAGCTTCCGGAGATATGCCATAACCAGTATCGGATACTATTATATCTATAAGATTCTTTTCCCTCTCATGTCTCCGTTTCACAGTTACAGTAATGCTACCTACATCTGTATATTTAAAGGCATTACTGATCAAGTTGTCCATTATCATAATAATGATGCCCTTATCGAAATAGGTAGGGATATTACTCTCTGAAGCTATAAAAAAGATATCGAGTTTCTTCTTCGTATTGAGTTCCTGATATTTTACACACACTTGTTGGATGGCCTTCACAATATTGTCCTTTGACACATTAAGTTGTCGACCATTGTATTGCGCTTTTCTATATTCCAGAATCTGATTAATAAGCTCTTTCAACCTACTGGCACTTTGATAGATAATCGCCAGTTTATGCTTTATCTTATCTGGAATTTCCGTACTTCTTGAGATATCATCTAAAGGGCCAAGTATTAAGGTAAGTGGGGTTCGAAGTTCATGAGTAATACTGGTAAAGAAGTGCATACGCTCTTCATTTAGTTTCTGTTCCTGCTCATTTTTCTTCTTCTCCGCATCAAGTTGCACTTGTAGGCGCAACTTTTTTGTATACTCGCGCTGATTAATATAGATGAGTGCAACCACGAAAATTGCAAAGATCAATTTAGCCCACCATGTGAGATACAAAGGCGGTTCTATCTCAAGTCTTAATTCTGTAGGCTCTGACCATTCGCGGTTTTTAAATCGACATCTCACCTTAATATTATATATACCATGTGAGAAATTATGCAGATAGATACGATTACCTACGACCGGATTCCATTTATTGTCTCTATCATTGATCATATAACTATACTCCACCATATTATTAAGAGCCACATCGGCTTCATTCACCGATAACACCAGTGAATTCTGATTATGATTGAGTATAAGTGTTTTCTTACCTATCAAGTTGATGGTACTGTCTGGTTCATCACCATTGGAAACAACATAAGCTTGGGTGATATAAGGAACTGCAGCTTTTTCCTTCGTAAAAATTTGTCGTGGATTAAAATAGGTAAGCCCATTCGTACTTCCAAAATATAATGTACCATCCGGAGAAATTGCCACACAACCACTATTATAATTACCTTGGGCAATATGGTCCTGATAACCATAATTATCAAACTTGCCATCTAGTTCGTTGTAAAAGCTGATTCCTTTATTGGTACTTATCCAAATATGATGCTGCTTATCTTCGACAATAGCATGTACGATGGCATTGTTCAGATTCGAAGAGATTGTAGTATATTTCCTACCCAGTGGGTTGGACATATATGCGATACCTGCGTCTGTAGCGACCCATAGATGTCCTTTTCTATCTAGCAAAAGATCGTTCACATTATTATTAAGGAAGTCACTTTGTTCCTGTAACTTCTGAATGATACGCATCTGCTGATTAAAAATCAACAATCCACCACCAAAAGTACCGACATAGAGATATCCTCGAGGGTCATGAATTATGGTACGAACAAGTCGTTCGTTGAATTCGTTATAGTGTGCAACGATCTTAAGTGTCGATTTATCTACAATATAGATACCGTCACTTGTGCCCACAAACATAAAGTTCTTGTACTCATTGAAGCAACGTACATCTGTGTTCTTCTCGAATATCTTATGCGCAGCCCCTCCATTTGCAGGTCTGACATAGGCATTATCGGAGAATGTACCAAACCATAATCTTCCTTCACTATCCTCCAGTATCGTCTGTATAGACTTTCCTTTCAGATTTACATCAGATACTACGCGACATCCATCTTTGAACAGATTCACGCCATCGCCATCTGTTCCCACCCAAAGTTGACGATGACTGTCATAAGAAACCGAAAGTACTGACTTCTCAGTAAGGTGATGTTCCACATCAATAGGTGAGAAATCTATAAAATTGAAATATGGAGCACGGTGTAGAAGCACATTCACTCCTGAAGCATAAAACCCTAGCCACACGTTATGGAATTTGTCTTCAACAACACATCTAATGGTGTTTCCCGATAAATCGTTATCATAATATCCCTCATTTAGATACTGGAAAGATGCCGATGACGGTAGACCTAATGTAAGTCCTGGCTTCATGATAGCTACACCTCCTTGTTCAGTACAGATCCATAGTTTACCATCACTTACTTGTTTGATATCGAAAATCGTACGGCTCAATTTCCCTCCATCAATATAATGGACGAACTCACCCTTGCTCCGATCAAAAAGGTTTAATCCCTTATTTGTTCCTACCCATATATTACCATTATTGTCCTGATAGACACACATCACGTCATTACCCATAATACTGGTCGGGTTTGAAGGATCTTCGACAAAAGTATGCGAATTTCGATTCTTGGTATCAATCAATGTCAAACCACCATGAATATGACCTACTGCAATAATACCACCTCCCAAATCACATACACAATCATTAAAAGATTGTGGCACACCTTTTATATGTGTATAATCATAATGCGTAAATTTATTGGTCTTAAGATCAAAATGGTCGATACCATACCAATAGGTTGTAATCCAAAGTCCTCCATCATAGGCGGGTTTTATATCCGTCACATCATTAGAATAAAGAGAATTAGGATTCTTCTTATCTTTACGATAGGTCGTAAACTGGTCAGTATCATAGTTGTAGGCTTGTAGGCCCTCACGTTGAGAACCAATCCACATTATTTTTTCCTTAGGATCGTCACAAACTACATTTAGCGCATTAGCCACCAATGAATTCTTTGTGTTCTTTTTATAATAGGTTAAGAAGCTAGAACCATCAAAACGATCCAATCCTTCTTCGGTAGCAAGCCAAACAAATCCATATTTGTCTTGTGCCATACTAAGAACATAATCACTCGATAAACCTGAGGTTACATTTAAACGCTTTATTGTATGCCCCCATATTTGGAAATGAGCAAAAACAAGAAATATACCTATATATATAAATCTTAACTTCATTCTAAAATACCAAAATTTGCATACGCAAAGATACAAAAAAAATCATCATAGAAGTAGTTTTGTGAATATTTTCAACCAAATTAAGTACACAAATCATGCAATGCAAGATTTATATACCTACATTGCACGATAATCAACCATAATAGACATTTTTTCTCTCTACCTTTACGATGTAGAAAATACAGGCAAGCTCCAAGCTTCAATAGTCCTAATGACAACATAAAAATAACATATAGATAGATAACATTATTGAACACGAGGGAAAAACTAGCCTCTTAAATTAATGCTCACAAAAACTGAGCTACACAAAATGCTCCTCTGAATAAGAGGGGCATTTTACGTTTCATATAAAATTTAGACTAGGAATACTAAATACGCAGTTAACTGTGTCGGCTTATACAGTTAACTACATCAGCCAACATAGTTAACTGTATTAATCAACGAAGTTATTCGCATCAGCCGATGCGAATAACTTCGTAAAATGTCAGAACCAATCTTCATGAAATCAAATAAGAATTTAGTATGAATGTGCGTAGTTAAAGAATGGTTCATTCACTACATCCTTACTCGAACCACTATACTGATGACCGTATCTATCAACGACCTTTACTTTGATAACACTCGTACTGTCCTCAGGAACATAATAATAGAGATGGTTCATCAATAGATAGTTGTTTGACTTACTAATGAAACGATAACTTACAGACTGTGCATATTTGTGATGATAACCAGCAGAAAAGGCATCTTGTCCTTTACTACTGATGCGTGTCATCTCATGTTCCTTTCCCTTTTCTATCGCATATACTTTCCATTGGGAATCGGCATTAAACACATTTGCTATCAGAGTATGCTTACCCTTCTCCAAATTCCAATCGGCAACATAGCTTTCCCCATTAAAGTCGGTATCAGCCCAGAATAAACTCATCTGGCGAGATACTGGCATAAAGGTACATTTATAGAAACTATCGATGATACGGTTACCACTAAACGAATACACATAATATCCATTTGGCGTACCACATATATTTATATTGGATTGCCAGATGTTTCCACATGCAGCACCATGGCAATGTTCATATACCGTGCGATCAGCAAAAGGTATCACATGGTTTAAAGCAAAATGTGTGTGTCCGCAAAACAATTCATAACCACCTTTGAATTCATCAAGCAACTTTAGAATTGCAGACAGACGTGATGATGCATAATGTCCTTTTTCCGATTCTATCTTAAGTGGTATAGCCCCTCTCATCGGACCATTACCAAATGTCAAAGGCACATGATAACATAATACCACTTTCTTGCTTTTATCCGTTAATGTCAAATCCTGTTTCAACCAGTTCATCTGTGCATTCGACAATTCTCCTGGAGAAAAATATGCTTTAGCACGATAGTATTTCACATCATTGAATACAACATAATGTTCATCACCTCGATCGAACGAATAATCTGTAGGTCCCCATGCTTCCTCCCACTTTTGGGTATACAATGGCACATTATCTTGGTCATGATTACCAATAACCGAGAAGACCTTGACACGAGTAGAGCCTAAGGCCTTACGCATCCCCATCTCTAGATTTTCGTTAAAGCCACCATAATACTGTACATTATCCCCCATACTGATTGCATAGACTGGCATACTCCGCGAAATTCTGCTTAGCATCTGCTTGATGTCGGCCATTGTTTCTTCCTGAAAACGAGACAAATCCGACTTTTGTTTCAAGTCATCCGTCATATCCGTATAATAAGGGCTAAAGGCATTCGTCACCTGAGGGTCTCCAATCACGAGAAGACGATAATTTGTCTCCTTACCCATCGGAAGTTTCTTCAATGTAAAGTCATAAGTACGGTGTTCTTTTTCCAACGGAAGATAGGCGTTAGCTGTAAAATCATCATTAGCATGCGTAGGGATTTCACAATCAGCAGGCACAGTATAATATACAAACTTTGCCTTGAGATTACGACGGAAATGATAATGTCCCGCACTGTCTGTAAGTTGACAGGTATAACCATCACTCACCACAACACCAACCATAGCATTGCCGTCCTCGTCAAGGAGCGTCCCCTCTACCACAGAATCAATTTTCTCTACAGTTTTTGGCTTCGGAGTAAGTTTCTTTACAATTTTTGCTATAGTATCTTTTGCTACGGCTGATGGCAAAGGTTTTTGCATATGTGGGTCTGACTCAGGTATATCCTTTTTCCATAGTCCCCTGATGGAGAGTATACCTACAGTAACAAAAAGCAAGATAATAACAGATGCTATGATGATATTTTTACGTTTATTCTTTTCCACATTGCAAAATTAATGATTTTAAATGAGAAAACGAAACAACAAGTCATAAAAAATATATGATTATCTGCCGGCATTAGCAAAAAATCAACTAACTTTGCACACATATATAGAAAAAAATGAAGAATATTTTTAAACTTACGCCAATATTCTTAACGTTGGCACTTCTATTATCGACAACACAAGTGTCGGCCATAAGGCGCGACGAGTTAACTAACTATGCATCTTCTCTCAAGGGATTGAAAAAGGCAGAACTTAAGGAAGCTCTTCACCTGTTGATGAACAAGAACAAGACTGTCTTGGAATATGGTAGTGGAGACTATAAAACCTGGTGGGGATTCTGGTATACCGATCGTGTTCCAGCAACCAATGAATGTATCAACCGATACAGTGCAAAGAAGTTTCATTTTTCAGGAGAAACCAATAGCGGACAACCTATCTCTGGTATGAATATCGAGCATTCTTTTCCAAAGAGTTGGTGGGGAGGAACCAAGAATGATGCCTATAAAGATTTGATGCATCTATACCCTTCTGAATCTGAAGGCAATAGTGATAAGTCAAATTATCCAATGGGTATCGTTACTCAAATCGACCAAAATAAGAGTGACGAAGAGTACGATAAACTGGGCACTGGATATGTAAACGGGAAAAATCAAAGATGTTGGGAACCTGGCAATCAGTTTAAGGGCGACTTCGCGCGTACCTATATGTATATGGCTGTAACATACTCAAATCTCACATTCAAGAAAATGGGTTTAGAAACCATGGATAATTCTCCATATCCTGGACTTAAAGAATGGGCTTACACGCTCTATCTTTCATGGACACGACAGGATAAAGTTTCTCAGATGGAGGTTGACCGTAACAATGCTGTTTACAACATTCAGCATAACCGAGATCTCTTTGTTGATTATCCTTTCCTCAGCGAATATATTTGGGGTGATAGTACGGAAGTTGCCTTCGATCCTGCTACTTCTATTACAACAGCCGATGGTGACAGCCGTTATGATTCTTATGTACCTGCACCGTCTACAACTCCGACACCAACACCTACAACTCCTTCTGACAAGACTTATCTTTTTCGTCCTGTCGACGAGATTACTTCGAGTAAACAATATCTAATCGTTGTCAATAACAACGGAAAACTTCTTTCAGCTCAAACCGTTCAGGAAGGTAGAGAATATGGTTTTCTTTATGCAGAAGAAACGAAAGCTGAAGAGAATAATATGGTCTCACTCACCACGATGAATAATGCTTTCATACTCGAAGAGAGCAATGGTGGTTATTATATCAAGGATACTCAAGGGAGATACCTCTATAATGATAATGAACACGACAATTTCAATATTACCACCGATAAGACAAAGGCGGGTACGTGGGCTATACAAGACAATCGAGATGGCACCTTTGAGATTACAATGAACAATCACTATATCCAATTCGAAGAAGCCTATAATTCTTTTGGATGCTATCAATATGAAGTAGGAATTGTCCCTATGCTCTATGAATATGATTCAACGCTCGGCATCACACCGGCTTTCTTACCAAACAAGCATAAGACTGCCGACAACAGAATCTTTAACTTAAACGGTCAACAGGTTGACAAAAACTACAAAGGTGTAGTAATACGCAATGGCGTGAAATATATAAACAAATAATTGTCTTAAAAGAAACGAGATGGAAAAAAATTCCATCTCGTTTCCGTTTAATAGTATTTTATTCTATAACCATGCAAGTCTCAGAAATCAACATTGGGATTTATGAGTCATAATATCCAATACCATATCATCGGTAGCGCACATTGCTTTCTTACCGATACTTGTAAGATTCTGAATACTTCGGTCGACGTCGTTATCGATAATTCCTTCAACAGATGTAACATGTTTTCCTTCACGGGCTAATAAGGCACTAAGTAGAGCGGTACTCACACCAGAACAAATCTTCAAAGAGCAACTTGGTTTTGCTCCATCACAAATCATACCTGTCAGATTGGCTATCATATTCTTTACTGCATGGCACACATCCTCAAAATTGCCTCCCATCAGATAAGTAATACCACAACTGCTACCGATACTGGCCACAACACAACCACAAAGTGCACTTAAAGTTCCCAAACTCTGTTTGATATAAATAGCCGTCAGATGACTAAGCATCAATGCTCGTATCAATTCCTCATAAGTATTCTCGTTTTCCTCTGCATATACAGCAACGGGATTCGTCGCACAAATGCCCTGATTACCTGATCCAGAATTACTCATCACGGGAATCATTGCCCCTCCCATACGTGCATCACAAGCCGAAGCTGTCTTGGAAATAATATGCGAGAACATCGTATTACCAAAAATGCCATGACTCAAAGGACGTTCCAAGGTCTTACCTAGACAATGACCATAGTTGCCTTTGACACTCTCCTGAGCAGCTTTCATATTATACTCTTTAGTTTTGTGGATAAACTCTATCTCCTCAAGTGGCGCTGTCAAGGCAAAGTCCCATACCATTTTTAAGTTCAGATGAATATCTTTATCCTCGTCTTCAGCAACATGCTCCTGTCGCTTATCGAATAAAACTTCTCCGTTACGTTCTTCATAGACAAAATTGGTATGTGTACCTGATATAATCGCTGTAGAATAAATTCCATCTGCCTCACAGGTAATCTCTATATAGAGTTTTTCTTCGATATTGTTTTTCAAACAAACATTGATATGATTATCTGCGAGATACTCCTTACCCATTGCAAGAGAATCAGGAGTCAAATCCTTTATTACTTCCAATTGGTATTCGCTCTTACCAACGAGAGCGCCTAAAGCAATGGCAATAGGCAATCCGATCATACCAGTACCAGGGATTCCGACACCCATAGCATTCTTCAGTATGTTTGCACTAAGTAATGCCGTAATCTTATCAGGCCGACAACCAAGAATTTCAACAGCACGAGCAGTACATAGCGCAACGGCCATTGGTTCCGTACATCCAACAGCTGGGACAACTTCCTTTTTTACAAGATTAAGTATCTCGTTTCTAACCTTCTTATCTAGCATAGGGTATGTTATTTTATTTATTCTGCAAAAATACTATATTTTTTTGAATATACAAAAAATAAAGTCACGTTTCACAGCGTAACCTTATCAAGGTCTTTTAGAAATTAATAACCAAACGATTTATCATCTCATTTTTAGAAAGATAAAGATCAGTAGACTAGAGACAATTAAGAAGAACAACAAAGATAAAACTCTGGCCACATTAATAACTATAAGAACTATTATACAAATATAACTAATTACTTTGAATATATTTAAGAAGGAAGAGTTCTCACGAACTCACGTCGACAAAAATACGAGTAATCTAAATAATACAGAAATTATTGAGATAATTATAATTATGTTTATGTGTGGAAACGTTCATAAAATGTGTAAGAAGAACTTTTTTCTATATATTTTACAACTTATTCAATATTATTTACGAAATCTATGTGATCAAGTACATACTTTAGAAGAACCTAAACTGATATAGGAAAATAAATAGAAAAAAATAGAAAACTTTTGTTACGTCATAAAAATTAACTACCTTTGCGCACAGATAATAATTACCCATTTAACAAACTATTATGTTACTGCAGAAAATGCTTGGCTTTGATGCCAAGACCATGAAAGTTCGCACAGAAGTTGTTGCGGGCTGTACAACTTTTCTTACGATGTGCTATATCCTAGCCGTTAATCCAACTGTACTTAGTACAACAGGAATGGATAAAGGTGCGCTTTTTACCGCTACAGCCATCGCATCAGCTATTGCTACACTCTTGCTCGCCTTTATGGCAAAACTCCCTTTTGCACAAGCTCCTAGTATGGGTTTGAATGCATTCTTTGCCTTCACCCTCTGTCAGGCTATGGGATACAACTGGGAACAAGCTCTTGCTATCATGCTCATCGAGGGTGTAATCTTTCTACTCATAACATTTATTAATGTGCGAGAGATGATTCTAGATGCGATTCCAACTAACCTAAGACATGCTATCTCTGTAGGTATTGGAATGTTCATCGCATTTATCGGACTTAAGAATGCTGAAATTATTGTTCCTAATGATGCAACCTTCGTAAGTCTTGGCAAGTTTACACCAACAGCCATCCTTGGAACCTTTGGTATCGTGTTAAGTGGTGTACTTATGGCGCGCAAGGTTAAAGGAGCTTTATTCTTCAGTATCATCATCACAACACTTGTAGGCATACCTTTGGGTGTCACCGAAATACCAAGCAATTGGTTCCCTGTATCAATGCCTCAAGACATTTCACCCGTATTCTGCAAATTTGATTTCAATGGTATGTTTTCGCTAAAAACTGCCATGGTTGTAGTTTCACTCCTATTGGTAAATATATTCGATACAGTTGGCACACTTGTAGGACTAGCTTATAAAACCCACATCGTACGCGAAGATGGAAGTATACCACATATCAAGGAAGCTATGATGAGTGATGCTATCGGTACGACGTGTGGAGCTTTCCTCGGATCAAGTACACTCACCACTTATGTAGAAAGTGCTTCTGGTATTGCAGAAGGTGGTCGGAGTGGTCTCACTTCCTTTACTGTGGGGTCGTTATTCTTGATTTCCCTCTTCCTGGCTCCAATATTCATGTTGATTCCAGGATGTGCAACCAGTGGAGCTCTCGTTTTAGTGGGCGTGTTGATGCTCGATAGTGTGAAACTGCTTGACTTAAAAGATGTAAGTGATGCTTTCCCGGCTTTCATCACGATGATCACAATGGTTTTGTGTTATTCTATTGCAGATGGCATCTGTCTCGGCATCCTGAGCTACGTCATTCTGAAGCTCTGTACTCAACAGTATAAGGCACTTAATCCGACATTGATCATACTAGCCATCATCTTTATATTGAACTTCATATTTGAATAAAATAAACATATTCCATGTAGTATCAACTGCATGGAATATTAATTTCTGACACACCTAAAAGGCATCAGCCTAGAACTAGGCCCCCACAGCTTGTCTGTGGGGCCTTTTCCATACCTTTTTATCTTTTTACGACATGAACTTGAAAAGAACCCTCTTATCTATATTCAATAGTTGGCATCGCCGATTAGTGATCATTTTACTTATCCTTGTTGCTATTTTTCGATATATCCCAGGATTAGGCGATTTCTACACACGGTCTATATATCCTTTGATGGCAACGCCTCTATCAACAATTACAGGGTTTATTCCTATTTGTGTAGGCGAAATCATATATGCGCTTATCATCGGATGGTTTATCTGGTATCCTATCTATACCATCCAGTCTTTAGACATATCATGGAAAGAGACTTTAGGCAATTGGATAGAGGGCGTAGCATGGATTTATGTATGGTTCTATCTAGCATGGGGATTAAACTATTCACAGAGTAATCTCCTTGTCAGAGCTCACATCCAACCAGCAAATTATAGTAAAGAGTTGCTCCAACAATTTGCCTACGAATACCTTGATAGTTTAAACGCCTCCTATACCAACATCTCACAAGACAGTAATGCTTATCACATATCCGACCTTGCCAAACAGCGTGAGATCGCAACACGACAACAAGTTGTGGATGGTTATTATCGAATAGAAGAAAAGAAATTAGGTATACATGCTCCTTTCAATAATGTCCCCCACGTGAAGACTATGCTTTACACCCCTCTCTATTCCAAATTCGGCGTGTCGGGAAGTATGGCACCTTTTACCGCAGAATTCACGATCAGTGGCGACCTCATGCCTACAGAATACGCATCAACCTATGCACACGAATATGCTCATCTATTGGGTGTAGCCAACGAAGGAGAAGCAACATTTTATAGCTACCTATGCTGTACAATGAGCAAGGACAAGGCTACAAAATATAGTGGTTATCTGAGTATCTATATGTATGTACTTGGAGCTTTGGAAAATGAAGACCCGAAACTTGCCAAGAACTTTCTTAGTCATACCGATCCAAGAATTCTTAACGACAAACAGGCCTCTATCAACCATTGGCGAGCTCTATACAGCGACTTACTAGGTCGCATACAACACAAAGCCTTCGAACTCTATTTACAAAGTAATCATGTTGATGGTGGAACCAAAAGCTATAGTCAAGTAATCGGATTATTGATTAGCTATAAACAAAAAGAAAAACTTGCCATAAACTCATCAAATCCGAAATAGACAGATATTATTAGATTTCGATGATTCTGATTCCACCATAAGGGGTCATATTAGAATCGTTATAGGCCTCCTTTACAGTAAACAATCCCGCATAGATTCCTCCACAGATGCACACCCCTCCATGAGCAAAAATCACAACATTCTCAAATTGTTGTTGCTTGATTTCATAGAATACATCTGTCACACGCTGATAAAATTCAGGGAATGATTCTCCCTCAGGTGTCGACATAGTACCATAGTGGTCGGTCCATTTGTGGAAGCGAGGATCGTTTTTCCATAAATTGTCATAGTTATCCATCTCCCACTCACCCATATTGTATTCCTTCAACCGACTATCTGTTATTGGCTGAAATCCACAATAATGCGCTAACTTCATAGCTCTACTAAGTGGTGACGAATAGCACATATCAAAATGAGAGATTCCATATACCTTCATCTCTTGTTGCAAATGAGTAAACGTCTCCCTAGCCTCCTCTTCAAAGCTATCTGCCACGGGCACATCACTCCATCCATAACAAGTTCCCTTGTCTACTCCAACACGAGTATGCCGTACAATAAATATTCTCATCTAATTATGCAAATAAATAAACACTTAATTCACAGAGTAAGAAGAGAGCCCCACAACAATCACCCGTATAGCCTCCCAGTTTGCGATTCATCATCAAATACAGAAAGAACATCACAACACCAGGTGTAAACATGATCCATTCCCAATTTGCAAATGCAGAAAGATAGAGATAGATAGCCATCGGGATAATACCCTGTACGAAGATACTTATCGCCGCACCCAATGAGAATTGACGATATTCTACACGGTTCTTAGCCGTCGATGCCGTACGTGCATAAGGTAATACTTGAATCACTTGGGCTGCAATCAACTTTGCATAACAATCTGCTGCTACGATAAATAAAGCCGTGACCAAATAATAATGACTTACCGCGAAATCCCTCAACAACAAGAAAAAGAGAAGTTCGTAAATGATAAGTCCAAGCACACCAAAAGTTCCTATCCTACTATCTTTCATGATGGCTAAGATACGTTCTCTATCATTTCCGCCACCTCCGAAGCCATCAAAGAAATCAGCCAAACCATCCTCGTGAAGAGCACCCGTAAGCAATAATCTTGCAACCATTGCCAAAACGACGCTCACAGAAGCTGACACCCAAAAGGATGATACTAAGAAGGTTAGGGCCATAACGCCACCCGTAAGCCAACCCATAAGTGGCCAATGTTCCACCACAGTCTCATAAGCACATTGCGGCGGTTGATAAATACGCCAAAATGGTAGACGGGTAAAGAAGATCAAGGCCGCCCACACACGGTCGAGCCACCTTGGATTAGAAGTATTTAGTGATATTCGCATTTTCAAAATTATTCATTTCATTAATCATACATACAGCCGATTCCACGATAGGATAAGCACAGATAGCTCCTGTTCCCTCACCCAATCGAAGCCCAAGATTCAATAAAGGACGGGCATTCATCAAGTCAAGCATCCGCCGATGAGCCTTTTCATCGCCACAATGAGCAAATATGGCATAGTCAAGGACTTCGGGATGCATACGGGATGCTGCCAACATACAAGCTGTCATGATGAAACCATCCACGAGGATAACCATATTTTTCTCGGCAGCCCGCAACATGGCCCCAATGGCGCCAACCATCTCAAAACCACCGAAATACATGATAATACTCTCCACTTCATCAAGTTGAGGATTTTTCTCTTTCCATAACTGATATTGTTCTACCGAACGTTTCAAGATCAATCGTTTATGATGAATACCCTCCGTGTCGAGTCCCGCTCCGGCACCCACACATTCATCAAGCGGGATATTACCGAACAGACTCATCCAGATACTCGAAGGCGACGTATTAGCGATACCCATCTCTCCGATACTCAAGATGTTACAACCCTTCTCGGCACATTCATCCACAAGCATAGCGCCAACTTCTATACATCGATTCATCTGTTCCTCGTTCATAGCAGGTTCATACAGGAAATTCTTTGTTCCCCAACCCACCTTACGGTCTATAATACGCGGATGGTCGCTGAGATCATAGTCAACTCCCATATCCACTATCGACAAATCAAAATGATGCTGGCGACAAAACATGTTAACACCGCCGCCACCACGGGTAAAGTTGATCATCTGCTGCCATGTGATCTCGCGTGGCGATACCGATACACCTTCATGCTCGATGCCATGGTCTCCTCCCAAGAGCAAATGACAAGGATGGCACAAACGAGGCTTTAGAGACTGTTGGACGAGACCGATCTGCAAAGCAAGATCCTCGAGCACGCCCAACGACCCTTTGGGTTTATTCAAATTATCTATTTTCTCGATCAGAGTCGACTTTATCGACTCATCCGGTTTGGTAATATTAAATTTCTTCATTTTATTTTTACAGGAATTCCACTCACCATAAGAATCACTTCGTCAGCTCGAGATGCAACATATTGATTCATCCATCCCTCAAGATCTGTAAATCGACGCTGGATGGCATTCTCGCTCACCCCTCCACTACCAATTTCATTGGTCACAAAGATAAACGTAGCATCTTGAAGAGTAAACCGATCAAATTCGGATTTCAGAGAGCCGAGGGCTTCCTCCACCGTCGGTTGTTCCTTCACGGTTTTGTCGCTATCATAGAAAAAATTCGTTGCCCACAATGTGATACAATCCACTACCACTACGCGTCCACGAACATCATGCCGAGAAAGGAACTTCTCCTCTTCGATATTTGTCCAGTTATCTCCACGTCGTTCCTGATGCTTACGCACACGTTCTCGGAAGTCTTCATCCCAAATATGGGCAGTAGCAAGATACACCGGATTCTTCGACAAAGAAAGAGCCAGTTTTTCGGCCTGCACGCTCTTACCCGAACGCTGGCCACCCGTGATTAATATGATTTTTCTCATGATGTAGCAAAAGTACAAAAAATATTTCGTATATTTGCAAGAATGAAGCCAATAATGTTTTGCGCGACAGGTAGCGATGCAGGTAAAAGTATTCTTGCCACAGCACTTTGTCGTATTCTTAAGCAGGATGGTTATCATCCCGCTCCTTTCAAGGCCCAGAATATGGCCCTGAACAGTTATGTTACACCAGACGGATGCGAAATCGGGCGCGCACAGGCCGTACAAGCCGAAGCTGCAGGAGTAGAGATCGTATCGGATATGAATCCTATCTTGCTTAAACCTCAGAGCGATCACACCTCACAGGTCATTCTCAACGGTCATCCGATAGGTAACCGTTCGGCATATAGTTATTTCAGAAATGAAGGGCGCGAGGATTTACGCAAAACTGCCTGTGAGGCATTCGACCGTTTGGCGCACAAATATGACCCTATCGTCATGGAGGGGGCTGGAAGCATCAGCGAACTCAACTTAAAACGACAAGACTTGGTAAATCTTCCTATGGCTAGATATGCCGGAGCGAATGTGTTTTTGGTGGCTGACATCGATCGCGGGGGAGTCTTCGCTTCGTGCTATGGAAGTATTGCCTTGCAGGACGAGGAAGATCGCAAACTCATCAAGGGTATCATCATCAATAAATTTCGCGGCGATATCCGACTCTTTGATGAGGGCAGACAAATTCTAGAACGCATCTGTGGTGTACCTGTGTTGGGGGTCATACCTTATTTTAACGATATCCATATCGAGGAAGAAGATAGCGTGGAACTGGCACAGAAAAGTCATGCGGCTATACAAGGGAAAATAAATATTGCCGTGATATTGCTCAAACATATCAGCAATTTTACCGATTTCGACAGAATAGAGAACGATCCTCGTGTACATCTTTATTATACGAATAATGTCATCGATATCGATCATGCTGACATCGTCATCCTTCCAGGTAGTAAGTCTACTATCGACGACCTCTACGAACTACGTCATAATGATTGTGCTCAGGCTATCATCCGCGCATATCGTCAGGGCAAAACTATTATGGGCATCTGTGGAGGCTTCCAAATGCTGGGTATTGATGTCTGCGACCCAGAACATATCGAGGGCAGCATCGAACGTATGCCGGGATTATCTCTGTTACCGATGTCCACAACGATGAATAGCGAGAAGACGACACGACAGGTGGATTTCTCTCATCATGGGAATATTCTAAGCGGATATGAAATCCATAATGGCATTTCATCATTCGACGATAAGGTTTTACAGGAAATGCTTAA
This sequence comes from uncultured Prevotellaceae bacterium, assembly GCA_902775075.1. The sequence continues at coordinate 24,310 of CACYKX010000007.1, forward strand.
TAAGGAAAAATTAGTACATCATCATCGTGTCTATGGCACGTATGTACATGGAATCCTCGACAACCAGGAGTTTATAGAAGAGTTACTTGCCCCCTATAGCAACAAATCTAATGAGGTCGTAGATTATCAGAAATATAAACAACAGCAATATGATAAACTTGCAGATCATGTACGACAACATCTCGACATCTCCCGACTCTACAATTTATAACTCATAAAAACATAGAATACAAATGTTGCAACACGGCGACGACATATATAATTATCCTAACATTCAAATCAATTTTAGTTCTAATATTTGGGGACATGCGAATCTTTCTGCCCTCAAGGATTATCTGGCTCTCCATCTGGACGTCATCGATAACTATCCGGAACCGGATGCCCATTCATTGGAATCCCTTATCGCTGAGAAGGTAGGGATCTCTCGCGATGAGGTCTTGGTGACCAACGGGGCTACAGAAGGTATTTACCTGTTACACGAGCTCTTTCAAGATGCCTATCACGACATTCCCCAACCTACATTTGCAGAATATCACGATTCCGGTCTGAGGTTTTGTCATCGGAATATTCATAATTGCGAGAATCGGAGAACCGTTCATTGGTTATGCAACCCCAACAATCCTACGGGAAAATGGAGCGATCTTTCACAAGTTATTGATAGTCAGGACATTTTCATCATAGACCAGGCTTACGAGAATTATACACTCCATCCTTCCTTACACGATACAGATACGGTAAAAGAGAAAAATATTATCTTGCTCCATTCCATGACCAAGAAGTATTGTATTCCCGGCATCCGACTGGGTTATGTGACGGCCCATCATGACATCATCGCGCGTCTGCGTATGCTCAAACAACCTTGGAGCGTAAATGCTTTGGCATTAGAAGCGGGAAAGTTTTTGTTGCAAAACGACATCCATGTGTTACCGGATATGCATCATCTATTGGATGAGACACAGAAATTCCGTAAACAAATCGACCATATCGAGGGGTTCATGACATATCCTACTGACACCAACTTCTTCCTTATCGAACACAAGGGGCATGCTCACACAGGTTCGATTCCTACGCTCAAAACCTATTTGGCCACCCGCGGAATATTAGTACGCGACTGTTCTAATTTCAAAAACCTATCCAGTCATTTCATCCGAGTAGCTACACAGTTGCCCGAAGAAAATAAAGAGTTAATAAAATGGTTCAAGCAATATCCTTATTCGTAGGATGGATTCTCGACCGTATCTTCGGCGATCCATCATGTCTTCCCCATCCTATTGTGGGCTTTGGCAAAGTCATTGCCTGGTGTGAACATCATTTTAATCATGGCAGCCATCGCAAAATCAAAGGAGGCATTGTGGCTGTCTGCCTCATTCTCGCCACATATCTCCTCATCAAGGGACTATTATATCTACCCCATTTTTTGATACAATGCTTCAACCTGCCGAGTTCTCCACTAACAGAAATTCTTGCGATTATCGTCCAAGGTATCCTCATCTTCTACGGTCTTGCCGGAACAACCCTCATCAAGGAAGTTAGCATGGTATTTATCAAACTCGATCAATCCTTAGATAAAGGACGCAAACAAGTAGCTCGAATCGTAGGTCGAGACACCTCATCGCTTTCCGCCCAAGAAGTCCGTATGGCCGCCCTCGAGACCCTTGCAGAGAATCTCTCCGATGGCGTTATCGCTCCTCTTTTTTGGTTAGCCCTACTCGGCGTACCCGGTATGATGGCCTACAAGATGGTCAACACCCTCGACTCGATGATAGCCTATCGCACAACGAGATATAAGGATTTTGGATGCGTTGCCGCCCATATCGACGATGTAGCCAACTGGCTACCAGCTCGTATCACGGCATTTCTCATGGTCATCGCTTCTCTGTTCTTAAGATTACGCCATACATTCCCTACGTGTCATCGTCATCTCATCAGAAGCATATGCACAAACGCATCACGCCATCTCTCGCCCAACAGTGGATGGCCGGAGGCTGCGTTGGCCATGATCTTGGATTGTAGATTTGGTGGACCTCATCAATATTTCGGAGAAATCATCAGTAAACCATTCATCGGCGATAATCCGCGTCCTTTATCCACCAATGATATGCGATTATCCATCCTTATCAACCGTATCGCTGAAGATCTTGCCATCCTCTGCATTCTCCTCATATATATCGCATAAAAACACTACAAGGTATCCGAGTTCTACGAAAAGTAACGGAAAGACAAATGATTGTAACATGACGTAAAGTATTTTTGCGAAGAATATTATAACTTCGCAATCGAAATCTCATGCGAAATACATTTGATCGACAAAACAAATCGTTACAATCATATTACCATGAAAAAGAAAACTTTTATTCTATTATTGTTTGTCGTCTTCATGATGACAAGTATGTGTGCGCAACAACGCCGTCCGATCGACTCGCGCCATCCTCTATGGCTTGTACATGTGGACGTCTGGAACAAGGCCGACCCTCAGAAGATCATCGACCAGATTCCTAACGACATCCGACCATATGTATGTATGAATCTTTCCCTCAGTTGCCAGTACGACACAAAAAAGAATCTTTACAAGATGCCTCAGAATGCCGTACGAACCTATAAATCGTGGGGGTCGATATGTCAGAAGAACGGATTATGGTTCACTTGTCAACCGGCTTCAGGCGGTCATACGCATATCCAAGATGATGACCTTGAAACTTTCGAGTATTTCTTTAAAACCTATCCAAATTTCCTGGGATGGAACTATGCCGAACAGTTTTGGGGATTTGATGAAACCAACGACAAGAGTTCTAGTTCGCAGGCCCATCGCATCGCCCTCTTTGCCAAACTCGTCAAGATGAGTCATCAATATGGCGGTTTCCTTACGATCTCTTTCTGTGGAAATGTATGGTCGCATCCTCTCAACCCTATGGGCATGCTCAAACGAAACCAAGATCTGTTAGCAGCATGCAAGGCTTATCCGGAATCTATACTTTGGCTCTATAAATATACCACATCGAGTTGCTTCTATAACAACGAGAGTATGACTATAGCCCCTTTTATCTCCGGTCTCACCAAGAACTATGGTGTTCGATACGACAACTGTGGATGGAATGGTGCCATGGAGGATATCTTTGGTAAAGATCATCCTCAAAAATATCCTGTCAGCGCCGGAATTGGCACCGTGATAGAACAGACGGCCATGAATGGCGGAGCTGTATGGGATGGCCCAGAACTCATCTGGACGGAGGATTTCACGGAGACCAATCGTACAAACGTTGATGGTTACACGCGTCGCAACTGGACGACTTTCCCTGGATTCCGCAATATCTGGCTAGATATGTTCCGTAAGATCATCGACGGTTCTCTTTATATCCCTTCTCGTGAGGAGGTCGTTGGTAAGACGAAAATATGCATCATTAACGATATAAATACAGGTAATGATGAGGATAAGTATGCCACTTGGGACGATCTATATGATGGTCTCTACAAACAGGATGACCCTCTAAACAAGGGTAATGGACAATGGATGAATAATTTGTGCTACTTCAAGAAGACTGGTAGATATGGTACGATTCCTGTGATGGAGGGACTTTACGATGAGATGGCGCAGCAGATTCCTCTCCAAATCAAGAAATCGGAACGCACGCAGAAGTGGGCGACAATAGAAAAGAAGGTAGCCGACTTCAACCAATATTATCCGGAGATTAGTACAGGCGACCTTTTCGTTGAACGTTATCGTAACCAACTCGTTACCTACACGCCATACTCTTATCTCAATGTCAAGACTTCTGCTGATGCCACAATACCTTTATTATATAATACATGCAAACAGATGAAGTTGCATTATGGTAAACTGAGTTCCGGTCTTATTCGAGAATCTGCCGACCATATCGACTTCTATCTCAACAACTATCGTACCGATACCACATCTGTCGTTACCGATAGAATCGTCATCGAGGGCGCATCTTCTCGTCCGACATTCAGCATCATCTCTCGTCAAGAGGCTACAGCTACGACAGAGGAGCATTGGGATGCCGGCACTTATACGCTGAATGTTTCTCATAATGGTCCTGTCGACATCCGTATTCAATGTGCCGGAGAAGGTACTGGACGACTCTCTGACGAGCTTCCTTCTACACCTTTGGAACAACCCGTTCAACCGGCTCCTTTCAATGGAGAGGTCATCGTGGAGGCTGAGGATATGGACTTCAAGGATATTCGTGAATGTGTACTCGACCCTTACAACCAATATCCCGACGAACGTGGAAATGCGGGCAATGGTTTCGCCGATATGGGTACCCGTACCACAGGAACGTTACGCCATAAACTCCATCTGAACCAGTCGGGCGAATATCGCATTAGCGTAAGATATATGGCTGAAGATGGAGGAACCATTACCGCAAAGGTGAATGGATCTTCTACTTCCCTTCCTCTTAACAAGTCTACTGAAGGTAAATGGCAGAAAGCTACTTTTACGGCACCGCTCTCTACTGATAACGATATCACCTACACCAATACAGGCGCAACACGTCTGTATATAGACCAAGTCATTTATACGCCGACAAATATCGAACCGGAGAAATATCTCGTTACTGTGCGAAACGTTGAACATGCCACCATCACCCCAAATGTCGATCAAGCTACAGAGGGAGAAAAGGTAAGTTTGAAAGTCGACCTCGACCCAGGATATGAGCTGAAAGAGTTACGCGTCGTAAGTTCTGTATATTATAGTATGAACAAGACGATTGCTGTCAACCCGGATGGTAACATTTCCTTTACCATGCCTGACGAGAATGTCACCATACTTCCGATCCTCGAAAATACGGCACTCAGCTATCATCTCGACTTTACCAATGTAAACAATGGTACGATACCGGCGGGATGGAGCGTTACACAGGGCAACAACGAAAAGCATGATTATCCTAATGCGTATAATTCCGGATCACGTACCTTTGCGGGGTTCTCAGGCTATCAGGGCAAAGGACTTTACTGGCGTGAGGTAAGTGCCGAATATGGTCGACTCGAGGGTTATCCGCTCACACTCGCTCCTGGCGAATATAAGTTGACATGGGCTATGGCTGGATGGACCGGTGAACCTCAATATACGGCTTGCATCACAAACCTTGCGGGTAGTACGTTAGCCACATCGCCAAGTTATACGGCGACTCCGAATGTCAATCGTAATACTTCTGCTGACATTTCCTCTGCCGAGAAGCAGAGCCTTCATTTCAGCATCGCCACAGCTGGCGACTATGTCATCAAGTTTGCTTGCCCTGGCGGTTTCGCGGAGTATCTATTGCTCGATTGCGAGATTTCACACGACCAGTCTACAGGCATTCAACTTGTGAACCGTGAGAACACAGATGAGCATACGCCAATCTACAACCTTGCGGGACAACGGGTTTCTGACACTTATCATGGCATCATCATCAAGAAAGGTAAGAAATATACTAGATAGACTATGCCATAGAACAAAAAGAAAAAGGCAATCCACTACGGGTTGCCTTTTCACTTTCCATTAATCTCAAAAAAACAATTAAAAATCATGTTCTAATAATCGCCTAATATCCTTCGAGCTCCGCGATATTTGCGGGCATAATAGTCGTCTTCAATATCGCTGATCGTCACACCACGTGTGATACTGGAATGGATAAATTTAAAATCGCCATTTCCTTCCACCTCACATACGATACCTACATGTCCTATATAATGACTATTGCTACCAAAGAAAACCAAATCACCAACTTTCACGTCTTCCTTATCATCGATGGCAATACCTTCCTGCCATTGGTCGCGACTAGAAGCCCCTATCTTGATATTCATACTCTTATAAACATATCCTGTAAAACCGGAACAATCAAAAGAACTCGGTCCTTTACTACCATAATGATAAGGACGTCCCAAGAAGTCTTTTGCCCTGTCCACGAGAGAAGTTCCCGTTACATTAAAGAGGGCCTCGAATTCTGAATGATCATAGAAATCTTCTGAATATTCCGGTGACGGCTCGTTAGTCACAGGATTACCTGCAACGGCAGAAACCGAAGCGGTAAGAAAGAGCGTAAAAGTCAAAATAATGTTTTTATAGTTCATGATGGTTTCTTTGTTATGTCACAAAGATAACAAAAAAAGTACACCTCTAAAAATGGAAAAATACAGAAATTAACAAGTAAACCCATGAGGTGGTATAAAATTAAGGGCTATTATTACTTTTTGTGAGAATCCGACCATTTTATAACGATTGTGAAAGAAATCACAGATTTTCCTTTTCATACTTTTCTGTCATCGACAAAATACCTGAAGAAATCTATAGCGTTACAGTTGTTACAGTTACAGTTAGTTTTTTAAGGGGTATATACATCATGCTTATTTGTATTTTTTTTACAGACTCTGATCAACTTCCTCTAAGAGGATACTCTATTATATAGTATATATTATATATATAAAGAAAAATATATACAAAATAGAGAAGAGGCGCATATTGGGCACCTCAAAAAAATAACTGTAACAACTGTAACTGTAACGCTTTAACGATTAAACTTTTCTCTAAGAAGCAGTATATCAGCAAGTTACGATTTATCAGAAAGTAATTGTTTTATGAGATTCTACCCATTTCCCTTGTTTTACCTTTCCTTTTTTGGGGTAATTTCTTTAAAATTCTCAAGTTTTAGCCATAAAAGGAACGTATTTTCGCCATTACAATCCTAAAAAGACTGGATATTGCACACCATCATTCCGAAGGAATCTCGAAGTTTCATGCGCTTTTTTCGTATCTTCACCATGGAAAGTTCACAAAAAAAGACTCCCATACACATTTCTGTGCATGAGAGTCTTTTATAAAAATATCGATAATATTCTCTTGTTACATTCCCTTTGGAATGATAAGGAAACCGCCTCGTGCGCTACAGTCTACATCAGTAGGGAGGTTACGGGTATTGATGACTTCTGATTTCAAATCCAACCCCTTACCGGCATCCGTTACGAGGATATAGTCTTCCGCCGGAAGATTCAATTCCTTCAAGTCTACTTTCAACGTCTGTTTCTCATCCTTACCGTTGATACCGGCAATAAACCATTTCTGTCCTTTTCTGCGTGCCATCACCACATATTCACCTGGGTAACCTGCAAGCAATTTCGTATCGTCCCATGTTGTAGGGAGATAACCGAACAGCGCCTGTTCTACCTTTCGCTTAGATTGCAGATAACTTTCAGGGCGATCGGCGAGATGCTGCAAAGAAGATTCAAAGAGTATGGTGAGAGCCAACTCATGAGCATCCGTTGTGATGTGTGGATGCTGTGAATCCGAAAAGGTACATGGCGTATAATCCATCGGCCCCACCACATTACGAGTGAAAGGCAAAGTAGCGTTGTGCGCAGCGGCACGACTTGTGAGATCGCCACGGTTGTTATACCATTCGGCACCATACACGCCCTCTGTCGACACGAGGTTAGGATACGTACGCTGCCATCCACGCGGAATCGTAGCGCCATGGAAGTTGACCAGCAAATGATGCTTGGCAGCACTCTTCAACAGATCGATACAATATTCCATGGTGGCCTGTGTGTCACCATCGAAGAAGTCGATCTTCACACCACTAACGCCCATCTTCTCACACCACGCAAATTCCTTTTCGCGCTTTTCCGGGTCGTTGAGTCTGTATTTCGGTCCGGGAGCGCCATCAATCCATCCCGTTGTAGAATTATACCAGATGATTGGTTTGATACCCTTACTGAGACTATACTTCAGAGCATCTTCTATCGTATAGCCATCCTTCATCTCGTCCCATTCCGCATCAATGAGCACGTAAGACAAATGCAACGTCACGGCCATATCCACATATTTCTTAATAATGTTATAGTCGTTGCTGCCATGGTTATATGCCCAATAGATCCATGAAACCACACCAGGTTTTATCCATTTCGTGTTCAGAATCTCACAAGGTTTGCAGACATCCGTCACCAATGTTGATGCGACGATATCTTTCAGCGTACCCATCATGACCACACGCCATGGAGAGTACCACAAGCCCGAAACCTGTTTATCGGAACGTCCCAAAGTTACGCGATATTGATCGCGCTGCCCAGCATTATCGAGCGAAGAAGCACTATGCACACTTTCGATGTTGGCCTCTGTGAACAGCGCAAAAGAACCTTGCTGCGGTTCTACAAGTGCCGGATAGCCCCAATGGGTATTCACATCATTGCCATCGGTAGCAAGCGGAAAGAACTGTTCGTAAGCATCTGTATATTTCTGAATCCATCGACGAGTACCGTCAGCGATGAGATATCGAGTCTGTTCATCTTTCACCACCGTAGGACGGGCAAAACGGGTCTCATAGCGAAAAGCGATGCCATCATTAAACATCTGCAAGGCCACTTCCACCTTCTTGCCCTCTGCATTATGGAAAAGCATAGAGTATCCGTGACCTTTCTTCGATATATGCGACTTCTTTCCCTCTATCATATCATAGTCGACATCGAATTTCTTGCCATCAAAGATGTTAACGAAGGTAAGGTTTGTAAGATCTTCGTTAGAAGTGTGCAAACCGAAGTTTGATATCTCCGTCATCTTCTTGCCGTCATAGCATACCACGAGTTTATTCTTATCCCATCGTGCTACGATTTTACCATTCGGCGACTTAGCCACCTGCGCCAAAGCAGAAAGACTTGTTAAGATTAGTAGAGCTAATAATTGTATTTTTTTCATGATGGTTGATTTTTCAGTTGGCAAAAATACTCTTTTTTATCGAATATCGCAAATTAATCGTCGTAAATTAATGATTACGCAGATTCCATTTGGAATTATCACTCGAGAAATCGTATTCGGCCAACGTCGGTGTACTGTCTCCAGCAGAATATATACAATATTTCTTGTTGTCGCCATCCATGCCCGGGATAGCCTTTGGCATGATACGATAAGTGCCATCAACGAGCTGCTCGATGCGCCATAATTGGTTGTCAGCGCCCGTATATTCAGGCGTAGTGGTAAGTTCTTTATCCGCCGTTGCCGTGAGCGCACGTTGTGTATCTTCGATAGTAATCTTGAAATATGGATTACTCAGATAACCACCCTTCTCGGGAACTGCCGTTATCGTCCAACGCTGATGAGGACGGAACATATAGTCGCCACAGCGCAGGGCGATGTCTCCCTTAGGCCAACCCGCCTGCACATCAGCAAGTTGCTGTGCAGGAATCTTCTTGAGCGGTTTACTCAAATCCATGTCCCAGAAGCCCTCTCGTTCTTGTGGGATGCGTACGAAATCCACGGCCAACTCTAAGGAATAGCCACGGCGTTCTGATTCAATCTCGAAAGTTCCGCCCTTGAATTCCTCTCCGGCTACAGGCCATCCATTCTTCCAGATCAATGGTCGAATACCCAACACGCTTCGACCGCTACGATCGAAGTCGGCTTCGTAATGGCACGACATAATCTCTACTCCTTCGTCGATGACGGTCCTACCGAAATGACCGGGACCGCATACTCTGCCTCCCGCAGCTATCACCATGCGTCCACCTCCATGGAACATATCTCTGCCCACGTTGTCGACATACGGGCCCTCGACATTCTTAGAGCGTCCCACTACTATATTATAGGTGGAATTCACGCCATCGCAACAGGTGCCGTGAGTACCGAGTAGATAATACCATCCGTCACGATAGATGAGGTCGGTAGCCTCACAGTCGATGGCAATATCTTTCTCTTTATTTCCCTTCATGCGCTCACCCGTCTGTGGGTCGAGCTCTATCAGACGGATAGTACCAAAGTAGGTGCCGTAGCTTACCCATAATCGTCCCGTGTTGGGGTCCATCAACAAACTTGGGTCGATGGCATCTTGATCTTCCATTCCGTCAGAAGCACATACCTCGATAGGTTTGGTAAACTTGAAATCTGGCGATTTCGGGTCTAGTGTCTTGTTCCACATCGTGAGAATTCTACCGTTATGGCCACCTCCAAGACCGCCACCGGTAGCACCATAGATTACGAGATAGCGATCGCCAATCTTCATCACGTCAGGAGCTGCGCCACCACCGGGACGCTCTGCCCCACTATGCCAAGACCAGCCATCATCGCTGATGAGACCGCCTCCGCCCGTACCAAACGTATAATATTTGCCATCACACTCTGCGATGGTGGAAGGATCGTGAATATAAGGGGCACCAATCTGTGCCTCCGCTGTTGCCGCCAAAGTAAGAGCAGCAAAGAAAGTATAAAGTTTTTTCATTATTTTAAGGTTATCGTATACTGATTAGTGATAGGTTTTCCATTCTCGTCGATGAAGCGAACGCACATATCGCTGAGTCCCGGTCCGTTGATGACAGCCACGCGCAAAATGTTACGTCCCGGTTTTAGATTGATACGAGCCGACATACCGTCATCCTCAACCATTCTTCTGTCGCCCGAAAGCATCAACACCTGTTTACCGTTAAGCCACCAAGAAGAGGCTCCATTGCTTCCTGCTGCCAAGCGTACATTTTTCATTCCTTTAGGACAGTCGATAATGGTGTATGCCCAGAAGAGCGACCCATAAGTCTGATCACCATATTTCTCGGCAAATCTGAAGAGTTTCACATTGAAATTCTCACTGTCCAAGGCGTGCCACTTCAAATTTTGCGCCCCCACTTTCTCACTCTTTCCGGCCTTAGGCAATGCCGTCATCTGACCTTTAAAATAGGTTTTGTTGAAAGCCTTGTCGAGATAAGAATCCGTAAAGATAATGTTCGACTGCACATCTTGCTTGATTGGCTCGAGCATCATCCAGCGACGAATAAAACCTTCGCCATCCGGTGAAATGTTTTGAACCTGAACAGGAGCAAAATACTTTGGGCGATTCTTGAATTGCAACCAGTCGATACTTGCCGGTTTATCTTCACACGTTACCACAAGATCAGTTACTCCCTTAGGTTGATAATTCAATGGTACTGTGAGTGTTAACCATTGATTACTAAGGTCACGCTTAAACATTCCCTGTCCACTCTTCACGACGATTGGCACGCGTGCTATCACCTTACCATCAGTACTCTTCTCACGAATTGCGATTTCCGTATTCTCGGCAGCTTTCACGTTGACCATGACATATCCGTCACAAACAGAAGAAAAGTCTACACCCTCATATTTTATCCAACTTCCCTTATTCTTGAGTACAGCATTCATGCCCAGGAAATAATCGGTCGTATCTACATACGCTGTCTGCACATCATCGCTGGCAGAAGAATAGCGGTCTATCTGTATTCTGTCTGTAGCCTTATTGATGCCTACCCCACGCAATGTCGGCGTCACCTCCTGTATTGTTCCATCGGCATTGAAAAAGAGGCGATCGATGCAGACAGAGCGGTTTTTGTCGAATTTTGGTGAATAATCGTTATGATGATAGAATAGATACCATTGCCCCTTATAGTTGACAATGCTGTGATGATTAGTCCAACAACCGTTAGCGTGTTCCCTCATAATAACGCCCTTAAACTCCCATGGTCCCAGTGGGTTATCGCTCATACTGTATGCTAGGGTTTCAGTACCGTCTTTCTCTCGCACCCAAGGAAAGGTGAGATAATATTTACCATTGTTCTTGAAAACGAAAGGCCCTTCCTTAAAACCATCAGGCAATCCCTCCATCAACTTCTGTTCGCCATCCAGTTCGGTGAGATTATCTTTCAGTTTGGCGCCACGCAATCCCATGCCGCCCCAATAGATATAGGCAGAACCATCATCGTCGAGCAACACACAAGGATCTATGCCCATGAGTCCCTTGATCGGTTGCGCATCACAGGAGAACGGACCGACAGGGGTATTGGCTACAGCAACACCGATATTGAAACCTCGTCCATCTTTCGGAGTGTTAGGGAAGAAGAAATAATATTTACCATTCTTATACACACAGTCGGGGGCCCACATCGAATAACCATCATGTTTGCCCCAAGGCACATCTTTCTGGTCGAGGATTACACCATGATCGTGCCAATTTATAAGATCGTCAGAAGAGAAAACATGATAATCAGCCATGCAGAACCAATCTTGCCGCTGTCCCTCCGGTGCAGGGATGTCATGTGAAGGATAGAGATATACCTTGCCATTGAAGACCCTTGCTGTAGGGTCGGCAGTAAATTGTCCCGAGATGATCGGGTTCTGAGCATGAACAGAGAGCACAATGCCGGCGAGCATTAAGCCTATCGTTCGTTTTTTCGAATTGTTAGTTGTTTTGTGTTTCATACTATTATTTAATTTCGTATGCAAAGGTATAGAATTTGTGATAATTTTACTTTGTAAAACTTCTCAATTTCTTTCACAATTGTTTCATTCTGATACAAATCGTAAATAAGGCTATATATATTATCTTTTTAGGTGGTATGCGGGATAATTTCTTTGTGAACAGAGTCGGATATTGGCAAATTTGTTGTATTTTTGCATCTCTATTAGTGATAACAAAAAAGAATAAATATATGTCTAGGATAGAAGAAGATAAACATACCGTTCGTCAGATGGTGGAAATCTATTGCCATGGCAACCATCATACGCGCGAAGGACTTTGTGAAGAATGTCGCACACTTTTAGAATATTCCCATTTCCGCCTCGACCATTGCAAATTTGGTGAAAACAAAACCACCTGTAAGGTTTGCCCTGTACATTGTTATAAACCGGAGATGCGTGAACGGATGCGCCGTGTGATGATATATGCGGGACCTCGTATGTTGTGGCATCATCCCTTGGCTGCCCTCCGCCATCTGTGGCGCGAAATGAGGTAGTATGATTACGACAAGATCCCGAACGGTTCCCGAAGGAACATTTTGAGTTGATATGGGGCTAGGACGAAGTTTTTTAACCTGAAGATATCTATAGCGTTACAGTTGTTACAGTTACAGTTAGTTTTTTTAAGGGGTATACTTCTCACTCGTCGGTAATTTTATCCAACATAAATTTCTTGAATAGTTTTCTCTAAGAAATATTATTTAATAATAATATAAAGTAAAATTAAAAATATATATACAAAATATGAAAATATCAAAAAGTACCACCCCCTTAAAAACAACTGAAATAACTGAAATCTGAAATATATCACACTGTCGAATTTCTATAAGGAGCTGATTATCAAAAATTTACAAAGACGTAAAATTTTATCGTTCTAAGGTATTCAAACTTCACAGATGGGGAAAAGCGAGATTTGGGGAACATTTTTTTTATGTTTTTGACGCATTTTTCGAATAAAACTGGTCGAAATCTTCGATCATGGCGACATCCACTCCATCCCGAAGGAATCCCGAATGCTAAGACAGAGACATCTGTACATAGCACGGGATGCGACAAAAGAATTCTACCAGACTTACTTAGAAGTAGTTTCTTCGTCCTTCTTTCCGAATTCATGCTGATAGCCTTCGCTTGTGACGATGGCATGAATATTGTCGGCATTCAATTCTACGAAGACCTGATCGAATGGGTTGATGACGATACTTGGCAACGGTTTCTTCTCCTTGCCGTTCTGAGTCGATGCGGCATACATCTGCTCGTTGATGGCTATAGCATCATTGAAACTCATCAGTTGGACACGAGGACGCTTGCCACTGGCCTTAATATTAGGCTCATGCAATAGGGAACGAAAATCGGTATACAACTGGAATACGGGAATGTCTTCTCTCATCAGCCAATTGAACGATATCTGGGTGTCCTCAGGCCATTTCTCCATGGTTTCTCCGGTATCCGGATTCTGTACGAGTTCTGGTTCCTTGTTGGCCATAAAAGGTACGATAAATGGGGAATGGCATATCGTAAAAGTGAGCAGATTGGCATATTGTGGGTCTTGATAGTTCTTTGGGAATTCTTGTATCAACCCTTTGAGAAATGCGTTCTCACATGGTTTGGAGAGGTCGTTGGGAGTGAATACCGGTATGTTAGTGACGATGGCAAAACGACTGGCATACTGTAGATCCTTCAAACCGCTGATTTGAATGGTGGCAAACTCGTCTTTAGCTCTATGTACGGTTACTCCTGTTGAGGTTTCGATATATACAATCTCGCAGCCTTCTGTGTGGTTGGGTACACAAAGGCGTACTTTCTGACCTTTCACGATCTCGCCATGTACCGTACCTCTCACCTCGACGTCGCTATCAGACAACTTACGGGCGGTTTCTATCATAAAAGTGAAGGGCTGACCAACGATATGCTCACGAAAAGGAGCTTCGATGTCTTCCACCTTATTGTTAATGTCCATATCAACCATTGCTGGTCGCTCGACAGACTTTTCAAACTGTTCTTCCTCTGATTTGTTTTCCGCAGTATGTTCTGTGTTATTCTTTTTCCCAAAAAGTTTATCAAAAATGCTCATAATTAGTTATTTTTCATAAATATTTCTTCTTCATTATAGTGCAAAAATAGCAAAATTAGGCAATCTAACAAAATATTTTCTAAAAAATTTCGAAAATTTGCTTTGATATTTGATTTAATTTATTATATTTGCCACAGAACATTTATTATTTTATTACTACTTATTCATACGCATAACATCTTGAGAATTAAGATAAAAGAGTTCCAGGGTATATTAATATTCGCAATGATTATTACTTCAGGATGCTCCAATGATGATTCTTACACACTGGAACCAGACATAAACATCCCTGTCGCCTTCAATACTTATGTTGAAGGTGGAAATAATGTTTCATCTATTTCTACGCGTACAGGAGAAGTTGCCCCTGTAGGAGCAATTCAAAACGTTGATCGGCTACGCCAATATGGATTCGGTGTGTTCAGCTACTATACCGAAGAAAATAATTATGCCGGCAATACCAGGGCTAACTTTATGTGGGATCAGAAAATTGAGTATAGTAGCGGATGGACTTATTCGCCTTTGAGATATTGGCCTACAGAATCGACAAGGAATTCTGTTGTCGTCCAAAATCTACTATCCTTCTTCTCTTATGCGCCTTTCTATGAGGCTTTGGGTGGAACGGCTTGTGACGTCACGGGCAACACCAATGCTGTAAGTGCGCAGAATTTTATGGCGAAGACGGGGGCTAACAATGGTATCGTAGCCATCTCTAATAATAATTATGTGGGTGACCCGCTCGTATTATATAAGGTGGGACAGAATCCTTCTGAGCATGTCGATTTGCTTTGGGGTGTCGTTCCGTCTGGGACAACATCATATCAGGACGCAAGTGGCAACACGGTGGCGCTTACGCCTGGTAGACCTTATGCCAACATGAGTCAACAGTCGCGTAATAGTAATGTGAACTTCCACTTTAAGCATGCGCTCATGCGTATCGGTTTGAATGTGCAATGCGACTATTCGGGTACGGGGGATGATGCGGAGAATGGTATACAGACTTTGTTCTTGTTTAAGGAAGCTTCCATCAGAATCAATACGCCGAATTCGGCTACACTTAATCTTAACAATACGGTGGCTAACACGCCATTGTGGCAGAATATCGGCTATCAGACCATTGTGGGTGAAGATAATGAGACGGCTGTATTTGGTAGAGGTAAGACGACGTTGCATATCGATAGTGCGTCTATCTCGCCTTCTTTGCGTGACTTTGATTATGGGAGCAATTCTCTTACTACTGAGGAGAAGAATAGTAAGTGGAGTTTTGCTTATACGAATAAGGAGAATACGAGGAATTTGCTTAAGGATGTTGCGGTAGGTAATTCTTCTGTTCCGGCATATTACATGATCATCCCTGATACTTGTACTCATTCGCCAAGAACGGTATTGGAGATTTCAGCCACGTATTCTATCCAGATCCGTGACCCTCGACTGGTGCTCACGAATGGATTTACCAGACAGTTGATTACACGAAACTCTACACTCGTACTGGAGAAATTCCAGGCGGGTAAAGCTTATACTATTAATATCATTCTGAGCAGGAACAAGATGGAGTTCAAGGTTTCTTGTGATGATTGGCAAGAGCCTATCAGCTATAATCCTGATGTTGATCTTTGGGCTGAAACTACGCCTGATTATATCGACTTGCATCCGAATATCGGTTATCTGCCTTATGTCACTCCATGGGATAATGAGGCTAGTAATCGTTCTTTGGATTTGCATCCTCCTGTTGGATATTCTAATTCTGTTGAACCGTGGGAGAACGATCCTATTAGAACTATTGATTTTAAATGATGAATATACGTTTCCGACATATCCTATACGCGACAATGATGATATCTCCTTTCTTGATATTATCTTGTTCGGATGAGTTGTCTGCTGAGGGCAACAAGAATCCTAGCAGCATCTATTTCCGTGTATCTACATCGCAACTCGATGACCAATCGTCTATGACCCGTTCTTCGATTGGTGAGGTCAATAATTCATTACCAGTTGCTTTCCAGGGATCTACGGGGCATACTGGGAATGTGTATCTGCACGAAAGTTGTTATGGGCAGATCGATGAGGGATTGCGAACTAGTCGACAAGGTACACGTGGTAGTATCATCACCAACGAGAATTTGTCAACTTTCAGGGCGTGGGGATATTATTCTGATCATATTAATGAGGAATCTACGGATTCTATCTTTAAGAGACTCGATATTACGAAGAATACCACTACAACGACGCTCTGGAGTAGCGCTTATGCGTGGCCTAACAATCACGAATTTTATCGTTTCTATGGGATTACTCCATATTCTGCTACGGGTGTTGTCATCAACGACAGAAATACGGCCTTCTATTGGGCTCCGGAAATCACTTATACACCGAGTACCAACGTGGATGAACAGGTTGACTTGTTGGAGGCTACTACGATCACAAATAAGGAGGAAATGTATTCTCGACAGGGTGAGGTTCCTTTACAGTTTAAGCATATCACCACGGCGGTAAGATTCTCTGTGGATGAACTTCCTGCGGGAGATACTATCAAGAGCATAACGATCAGTGATGTTCTCAACCAAGGTACTTACTTTTTGTTGAATAATACAGGATTCGACCATACAGGTTGGCAGTATTATAATGCTACCAAGACGAGTTATACCATAAACTTGGGCACGGGATATATCGTGGATAATGATAGTAAAAATAATTACATCACGGATAAGGTGATGTTCGTTGTTCCTCAGTATCTTCCTGATAGCGCAAGAATTTCTGCGGTGGTTCGTCATGCGGGCGTAGATCACACAATATATGCTGATCTTGGTGGAAAGAAATGGCCTATGGGAGCCACGGTAATTTATAAGCTCTCTTCGAGTGCTATCAATTATGCTTATGAGTTATCTGTTGACCCGATTGAAAATTTCTCACATCAGGCAGGTAGTAAGACTTATCGGGTGACGAGTTTCCTTAAGGATAATGGTGGTAACACCACTACCGCTAAGGGATGGACCATCACGGGATATAAGGTGGACGATGCGGCTAATTTCTCTAACACTTGTCCTTCTTGGCTTACGCTCTCAGTAACGAGTTCTGATGGTACATTAGTAAATGTTAGTGGTTCAGCTTCTATCTCTGAAGCGGGATATTCTACCTCTGGAAATCATATTACTAATCTTCAGGTTCAAAAGGGTGGATATGATGCTACTCATGCTGAGGATTTGTCTTTCTATGATGCTGATGGTAACAGACAGGTGAGCCGAAACACAGCTAACTGTTATGTGGTACATGGATATGGATGGTATAAATTTCCAATGGTCTATGGTAATGCTATCGCAAACTATAGAACGAATGCTTCGAGCTATAGTTCGGCAACAAGTTCGTCTGAAACTTATCTAAATTGTTTTAAGAATGCGCGTGGCGAAAATATTTCTTCTCCGTGGATTCGAGGTGACTTAGGAATCGGCAACAATTCGCGCCTAGCATCTGTCATCTGGTCTGATGCCGAGGGCCTTATAGATACAGAGGTCGTCACAAGCAATGATTATGTGATTTTCCATATCGATAGGGATAAGATAAAACCTGGAAATGCGGTCATCGCCTTATGGGATGGAGATGGTAAAACGAATGATGCCAATATCGTTTGGAGTTGGCATATCTGGGTAACTGATGAATCTTTGGGATATTCTGACTGTATTCCTGTGACCAATCAGAATAATTATACTTCGCACATGATGCCGGTAAATTTGGGATGGGTCGATAGCGAGAGTTCTACAAGAACTTACTTGGGAAGAAAATGCGTCGTGGAACTTACACAGGAAACGTCTGGAAAGAAGGCTACTTTCGTCATCAATCAGGTTGGCGAGAGAATTCGTGCGGGATATAATACTTATTATCAATGGGGACGCAAGGATGCTATGCCTCCTAACAAGACTTTCTATAGTGTTGCTTATCCTAATCAAACTAAGGCTAGGCATCCAGCTCGAACATATTCTTATTCTGCAAGTTCTACTGGAAGCATTGCTGAGGGTATCCTTAATCCTGAGAAGTTGATTCGCTATAGTAGCACAGCTAACTGGCTCAACGGAAATATCATCAATCTGTGGGATATGGGTAATACCCAGACAATTCTCACGGGTGACGTTGTGGTTCCTAGTGATGCGAGAATCACCAAGACAATATATGACCCTTGTCCGGTGGGTTATCATGTTCCTTCTTCGGGAGCATTAACTGGTTTTACTTCTATAGGGGCTAATTCTTCGGGATTCTCTTCAAGTGAGGAATACTGGAATATTTTAGGTACCATTTCCAACTGGAACGCGGGATGGAGTTTCTTTAGTGCTCCTCTTACAGCTAATTCTAACCCTAAGATGAGTGAGGATGCTATCACTATTTACTTCCCAGCTACTGGTTTCCGCGGGGATAACTGGAGTGATTTCTGCCCTATAGGATCTACAGCTAGCAACACCGGAGATGTATGGAATGATGGCGATTTCGGATGTTACTGGAATGCAGGCTTCATGCGTACCGATAATACGCATGCTCGTGCGGGTGCCTTTTTCTTCCATTACGATAGATCGGAAACTGATGCCAACGGCAGAAGTGGTAAGAATATGAATCCATTGGTCAATAGCAATAACGAGTCTGCTCCTTGGCATGCTCGTAGCATTCGACCAGCCCATGATTAACATAAAAATATAAAAAATGAAACAAAAAAGTTTACATATTATCTTCCTATATTCTATGTTATTCGCTGCTTGTAGCGATAACATAGAGATTGGTCGTAATACCTATGAAACGGGAGAAGTACCAATGTCTTTCACTGTAAAGTCGACAGATTTACCTGATGAATCTTCTACTCGTTTCAATGACTCTTATTATATTGATAGCACGATAATACCACAGGGACAGCAAATTGGTGTTTTCGCCTTCGATCAAGGCACAACCTTATGGGATGATTTAGCTACGAAAACCGCCAATTTCATGTATAATCAACCAATGACAAGTGCTAAAACGAGCGCTGACGAAGATACGCTAACATACTCTCCTGTGAGATATTGGACTCCGGATCATATGTATGCTTTCTATGCGTACTATCCATTTAGCGCAACCGTTAATAGTGTTGAAAATGGAATCTACGGCTATGGGGTTACAATTACCCCTTCTAAAATCGGTGTTGGCGATGGCGCAGGAAGTATTCATTTTAAAATGCAACCTGAGGCTAAGAATCAAACAGACTTCTTAGTAAGCGATTTAACGGTAAATCATATCATGCCGGGCATGGCTGGTAATTTGGATAAACGAGTAAGTTTCTCTATGCATCATGCCCTGTCAAGTTTGTCTTTTACTATCAATCTAACTCATCTTTATCCGGACATAACCCTCGACGACCCTACACCACAGTATCATCTATATACAGGACTCTATGGCATATATACAGAAGGAAATCTTTCTACAACAAATTCTTATGAGATTAGCAATAGTAGTTGGCAACTAACAAATACAGGAAATGTTCATATGACTAACTTTGATGTAGAAAAAGAAGGTAGTAGCGATAACTATGACACTCAAGAGGCTGCTACATTCTTAGTTCTACCACAAAGCCCACAAAATATCGCCAATGACGACGACACATATCTTATCATGGAATTCCATGCTAGAGACTATGAAAGCAATGGCAAACATAATCATGGCATATACATTAATAGAATTAGCAATATCATGCAAGATGCAGGATGGCGGGAAGGTGTGAAATATAATTACACAATATACCCTAGAAAAAGTGAAGATTGCTACAAATTTCAAAACTTCTACTACCCTCTCATACTCAATGGAAAGGATATGACAGCTAGTTCATCCTTCAGTATTCCGGGTCAAATAAACAATGCTGAACAAGAATGGAAATATAATAAATATCTAATCTATCTAAAGGACTACAAAATTTCTACTAGCACCAAACTCGTAATTGACTATACATGTGAAAATTCATCAGAAAGTGCTCTGACAATACAACAAGGAGGCAATACACTAACATTTTCAAGGACATCACCCGAAAGTAATCATTACATCCTTACTCACAATATGACAACAGACGATATATCATATATACAAAACAATGGAATTGGATATACAATTACTTCAAGTGTAAACGGTATGCACATCAATTCAGTTACAATTCTTTCAGATCCGAGCGAATAGTGTTCCATAATTCTCGAATTTGGAAGCGCCCGACCCGTTGCACGGAAATTCTCAAAAT
>CACYKX010000008.1 GCA_902775075.1 uncultured Prevotellaceae bacterium
TGTCTTGCTTAGCCTGATATGATGCCAAGTTTATCAAGAAATCATGGAGTTTTCAAAATCACTGTGTTTTCCCATTGTTTTCCCGAAAAGAAAAATCAGCAACTTGAATTTCTCCTAAGTTGCTGATTTTCAATGTGGACCAGCCAGGGCTTGAACCTGGGACCTCCAGATTATGAGTCTGTTGCTCTAACCAACTGAGCTACAAGTCCGTTGAAATCTTGAAATTTCGACTGCAAAGATATATAATTTTAGGGGAATAACCAAATCTTTTCGTAAAAAAGTTGGAATGAAGTGCTATCGTTTCGGTTTTCTGAGGTTGTTGGTGGGCGTCCTCTCGTAAGGGAGAACGGCGTAAATTAGGTTAAAATATATTGATGGAAAAACGCATACACGGATTTTTTAGTAACTTTGCATAAAATATACTTTCGTGAAATGGACTTAAAGAATACATCGGAAAATTTTTATATCCAGGGATTAAACGATGCTCAGGTGGCAGAAAGCAGAAAGGCGCATGGCCAGAATGTGCTTACTCCGCCTAAAAGAACTTCTTTATGGATGTTGTATCTTGAGAAGTATCGTGACCCAATCATCCAAATATTACTCGTGGCTGCTGCAATCTCGCTGGTGCTAGCCTTTCTTAATAAGGATTTCGTGGAGACGATAGGTATCTTCGCCGCTATCATCCTTGCCACCACCGTGGGCTTCTATTTTGAGCGAGACGCTGCTAAAAAGTTTGGTGTGCTCACAGCTCTTGGAGAGGAACAACCTGTTAAGGTGCGCCGAAATGGTAGGGTGATGGAGATTCCGCGCCGTGATGTTGTGGTAGGCGATATCATCCTCGTAGAGGTGGGCGACGAGATTCCTGCTGATGGTAAACTGTTCTTTGCTACTGATCTGCAGGTGAATGAGTCGCAGCTTACCGGTGAACCGATCTGTACGAAGTCGCTCGATGCAAAGGGGGAGAACACTTATCCTGATGATGTTATCTTGCGCAGTACGATGGTGATGAATGGCCGTGGTGAGGCCGTGGTGACCGCTGTGGGCGATGATACGGAGATAGGAAAGGTGGCACGACAGGCTACAGAGAAGACAGATTCGAAGACGCCTCTCAACTTGCAACTCGATCGGTTGGCCCATGTGATATCAAAGGTAGGTACGGGTATCGCCGTGGCTGCCTTCGTGATCTTCTTGGTGCATGATATCGTAACTAATCCGGAGTGGGGTGGTCATAATTATCTTAGGATGACACAGATCGTACTTGACTATTTCATGATGTCTGTGACGCTCATCGTGATGGCTGTTCCCGAAGGTTTGCCGATGGCGGTGACCTTGAGCTTGGCTCTGAATATGCGCCGAATGCTGAAGTCGAACAATCTGGTGAGGAAGTTGCACGCCTGTGAAACGATGGGTGCTGTGACGGTGATATGTACTGACAAGACAGGTACGCTCACGCAAAATAAGATGCAGGTGGGAGAGGTCTTTATGGTGGATGGCGCTGATAAAGAACTGTTGGCACAAGGCATTGCTGTGAACTCTACCGCTGAATTGGATGGCGACATGGGTATCGGAAACCCTACCGAGGTGGCGCTGTTGCTCTGGATGAAGCGTAATGATATGGATTATCGCTCGATGCGTTCGGATGCTGAGATTATCGCTCAGGTGCCTTTCTCTACGGAGAAGAAATATATGGAAACCACAGTCAGGGAGGGCGAGAATAGGATGAGATTCATCAAGGGTGCACCAGAGATCGTGATGGCGAAATGCAAAATCGAGGAAGAGGAATATGCGTGTGTTGCTCAGCAGTTGACGAGTGCACAGAATAGGGCGATGAGAACGCTTGCCTTTGCGGTGGCGAGAGATGATGAACCGATGCATCTGCAGGCTGTCGTCGCCATTGCTGACCCTATCCGCGAGGATGTGCCTGAGGCGGTGATGGAATGTCGTCGTGCCGGTGTACAGGTAAAGGTGGTCACGGGTGATACTGTGGCGACGGCCTTGGAAATCAGTAGACAAATTCATCTCTTCGATGATGTGGAATATGATCATAGCAGACCTTTGCTCGAACAACTGGATAGGGAATGGTATATCACAGGCCCGGAATGGGCTGCCCTAAGTGATGATGAGGCCTATCAGCGTGCGGCGAAGATTCGTGTGATGTCGAGGGCTCGACCTACAGACAAGCAGCGCCTTGTGGCCTTGTTGCAGAAACGTGGCGAGGTGGTAGCGGTGACAGGAGATGGTACGAATGATGCTCCGGCATTGAATTATGCGCATGTGGGACTTTCGCTCGGCTCGGGTACCTCTGTGGCCAAAGAGGCTTCAGACATGACGTTGCTCGATGATTCGTTCGGCTCTATCGTGAATGCGATCATGTGGGGTCGTTCATTGTATCGCAATATTCAGCGATTCTTGTTCTTCCAGTTGGTGGTCAATGTGGCAGCGCTATTGCTCGTGCTGGGCGGTGCTGTGTTGGGCACGGAACTGCCGCTCACGGTGACGCAGATTCTTTGGGTAAACTTGATCATGGATACTTTTGCTGCCATGGCGTTGGCTTCGTTGCCTCCTTCGAAGGAGGTGATGGCAGAGAAACCTCGTCGACGTAATGAATTCATCATCACCAATGCTTTGGGACGCGGCATCTTGTTGTGCGGAGCAGCTTTCTTCGCTGTAATGTTCTTCTTCCTGTGGTGGTGTGAGCGCAGAGGGCTGGGTGGCGTCGACGTACGCGAGCTCACATGGTTCTTTACGAGCTTTGTGATGATGCAGATGTGGAATTTGTTCAATGCCAAGTGTTTGGGCACGAACCATTCTGCCTTTCATAGATTATGGGCCGATAAGGGCTTGTTGCTCGTGGTGGTAATTATCTTGGTGGGACAGTGGATTATCGTCACCTTGGGAGGTGAGATGATGCGCACGGTGCCATTGAGCGCAAAGGAGTGGGTGCTCATCATTGCGGCCACCTCTATGGTTCTCTGGATAGGTGAGTTGTGGAGAGGTGTAAAAAGATTGATAAGGAAATGAAGATAATAAGATTAGATGAGGGAACAATAGAATGTAAACCTTGTGTGGCAACGATCGGTTTCTTCGATGGCGTGCACAAAGGACATCAGTTTCTGATTAAGCATTTAGTGGAAACGGCTCGCGTTGAAGGTCGGGAGTCAACGATTATCACGTTTGAGGAGCATCCAAGAAAGGTATTGCAGAGCGACTATCAACCACGTATGCTGAGTACACTCGACGAAAAACTGCAGTTGCTCTCGAAGACGGAAGTAGACAACGTGGTGGTGTTGCATTTCGATCGTGCGATGGCTGAGATGTCGGCACATGATTTTATGAAAAATATTCTGCACGATAAACTATGTGTACAGAAACTTTTTATCGGTTATGATCATCGCTTTGGGCGTCACCGAAGTGAAGGCTTCGAAGATTATGTACGTTATGGTCAGGAGATGGGGATGGAAGTGGTGAAGAATCAGGCATTCATGCTCAATGGCATCAACGTAAGTTCTTCGGAGGTTCGCTCATTTGTGGAAGCCGGTGAGGTGGAATTGGCGAAACGCTGTTTGGGTTACTCTTACACGATTATCGGTAAGGTGGTGAAGGGCTTCCAGGAGGGCCGCAAGATGGGGTTTCCGACGGCAAACCTCGACATCAGTGAGTTTGGTCAGATGACACCGGGGCCTGGTGTGTATGCTGTGAAGGTGAGAACGGAGAAGACCGTGGGAATGAAGGAAGGTATGATGAATATCGGTACTCGTCCGACCTTTGGCGGTGAGAAGACAACGCTGGAGGTGAATATCTTTGATTTCACGGGCGATCTCTATGGTCAATTGCTGATGGTAAGTTTTGAATATAGAATACGCGGAGAACAAAAATTTTCATCGCCGGAGGCTTTGGCTAAGCAGTTGGCGATGGATCAGGAAATAATTAAACGGAAATTTAAGGAGGAATTATAATGAATAAAGGGGTTGTAAGAAATATCATAGATGTGTGCTTTTATGCTGCTATGTTTCTCCTCATCCAGTTTGTCGTGAACATGATTGGTGTGGGGGTGATAACGCTGGTGGGTTATGTGGATTTTAATACGGCTTTCTCAGAACTTATTGCGGGAAAGAGCGGTGCTGCTTTGGCTGTGATTAGTGTGTTCTGTAGTTTGATAACGATTACACTTTATACCAAAATGAAATGGTGCCCTGTATCGCGTGATTATCTAGCTTCTCGCCCTTGGATTATACTGGTATGGGTGGTATTCCTCTCATTGGGCTCTATTTTGCCTTCTGAGTGGCTTTATGAGCAGATGCAGATAACTATGCCGGAGGAGTATCAAGAGCTCTTTGAAGGTATCATGAAAGAGCCGTGGGGCTATGTGGCTATTGGTATGTTGGCACCGATAGCAGAGGAGATGGTGTTTAGAGGTGCTGTATTGCGCTCACTGTTTAAAGTGATGAATGAAAAGTGGCACTGGGCTGCCATTATTTGTTCTGCCGTCATCTTCGCTGTTGTGCATGGTAACATGGCTCAGGGTGTACATGCTTTCGTCATGGGCTGTTTACTAGGTTGGTTGTATTATCGTACGGGTTCTATCATACCGGGTATTGTACTTCATTGGGTGAATAACAGTGTGGCTTATGTGTTGTTCAATCTCATGCCGGAGGCTTCTGATGGTAAATTGATAGATTTCTTCCATGGTGATGAGAAGTTGATGTTGGGTGGAATTGCTTTTTCACTATGCATTTTGATTCCGAGTATCTTTCAGTTGGCTTTGAGAATGAAGAAAGTAGAAGGTTAAGATATATATCCGTCCGTTCATCGGGTACTGTAATAAAACGAATCGGGCTGCCAATCATCTTTGGCAGCCCTTTACGTTAGTATGTTATGAAAAATTTGAGAGAATTGAAACTTCACAGTTTCATAATTGTTTTGTTTTACTAAACATGATTTTTATAGAGAAAGCATAGAAATTTATCTACTTCAAGATAGTGGTGTTGGAGTTTACTTCACTTGTCTCGATGCTACTGTGCTGTAGACTGTCGATACTGGAAGAGTCGCCCATGGCAACAGATTCTCCTTTTTGATGCTGTACACTATAACCTTGTGTGGTGTTGGCATCATCACCACCTGTAAAAGAAACCTGTGCTGCATTGCCGAGAGTCAAGAATATGGCTACTACAGCGGCTGCCTTGAACAGAGGCATTAGGCGCTGACGCATAGTCACTACGCGCGCCTTTACAGGTTGAGGTTCTTCGATCATTGACAAAATCTTCTGGTCGAAATCGTCACCAAGTACTTCTGCCTTCTTTTCGTTGGCCTCATAGGTAAAGAGGTCTTTGTATGGAAGAAGTTCTGCAGGAACATCTTTCTGGCTAAAGAATGTGCGAAGGATAGCTTCCTCTTCGAGTGAAGTTTCGCAATTCCAATAGCGCTCCAAAAGTTGTGTAATGTATTTATAGTCCATATTTGTCAAATTCTCGAAATTGTTGTTTAATAGCCTGTCGAGCTCTGAAGATGTTCACTTTCACTTGTTCTTCAGTGATGCTCAAGGCGATTTCTTTGTAAGGCTTTCCCTCGAAATCTCGTAGCTGCATGCAACTGCGCTGCTTTTCGGGTAACCTATCTACTAATCTATGTAGGAGGTTGATACGATCTTTCTGTAGCATCTCCTCATAGGGATTGGATGAATGGTCGATCTCGTCTTGTGGCTTTTCATCAAGTGATTTTGTGTCTCTGCCGCTTTTTTTGAGATGGTCGAGACTGAGATTTCGTGTGATCGTTAGGCAATATGCTTCTATCGAGTCAATGTCGTCCCAGTGTTCTCTGTTGTTCCAGACTTTTATCAGTGTATCTTGCACGATGTCTTCCGCTTCTGCTCGGTTGAGCGTAATGCGCAGTGCTAGTCTGAAGAGTTCATTCTTCAGTGGCAACACATCGTTACGGAAACTGATATTTTTCATCCTCTCTATGTTTATGACGATTAGGTTACTTGAAAGTTACAAGATATCTTGTTTTTCTCCCAAATTTAACGTTTATTTATATTTTAGTGATTCTTTTCTGTAGAATCAATTATTTTGAAATGATGGTGCCATGTTTTCCGTCGATAGCTGTGGCATGTGTGATAATGACTTTGTCTACCCCTTTGTCTACCGCAGCGAGGGCATTTTCGATTTTTGGTATCATCCCGCCTGCTACGGTTCCGTCGGCCACGTATCTTTCGAAATTTGCTCGTGTGATGGTTGGGATAACGCTTTCGTCGTCATCAGGGTTGCTAAGCACGCCTTTCTTTTCGAAACTGTATATTAGTGTGACATCGAAGAATTCGGCGAGTGCTTTGGCGGTTTCTGAGGCAATGGTGTCGGCATTGGTATTCAGAATGTTGCCTTTACCATCGTGAGTGAGCGGTGCTATCACCGGTACGATATCTTCTGCGATAAGGGTTTTGAGTTTTTCGCCGTTCACACGTTCTACATCACCTACAAAACCGAAGTCAATACCATCTTTCAGTGGTCGCTTATGACTGTGTATGATGTCTATATCGGCTCCGGTAAGGCCTAATGCGTTTACGCCATTTGCCTGTAGTTTGGCAACAACATTCTTGTTGACGAGTCCGCCATAGACCATGGTTACTACCTCGAGCATATCGGCATCGGTAATTCGTCTGCCGTTGACCATCTTACTTTCGATGCCGAGGCTTTTTGCTATTTTAGTGGCACGTCGTCCGCCTCCGTGAACTAAGATTTTCGGACCTTTGATGGAAGCGAAGTCGTGTAATAATTGTGAAAGGCGCTCATAGTCTTCTACAATAGCGCCTCCTACTTTTACAATAGTTAATCTCTCTTTCATAAGCATATTTTATTTCATCGCGTAAGGAGATGTCTCCTTAACGCGTGATTGTCTGACGGGTGACTACTCTAGATATGTGTAACCGTAGAGTCCGCTTCGATAGTTGCTGAGGAATTCTTTTCCTTCTTCGAGCGAAATCTTACCGGTTTTTACGCTCTTGGTAACCCATTGCTCAAGTTGACGAACGAGTTTTTTCGGGTTATACTGAACATATCCCAGAACTTCGTCAACAGTTTCTCCGTCGAAAATCTGGTCGATATTGTATTTGCCGTCTTTGATACTGATGTGCACTGCATTGGTGTCACCGAACAGATTATGCATGTCACCGAGAATTTCCTGATAAGCTCCCACAAGGAAGGCGCCTAGATAGTAAGGTTCATTCTTTTTGAGTGAGTGTAGAGGCAGTACATGACTTGGACGACCGTTGACTACGAAGTTGGCGATTTTACCGTCACTATCACAGGTGATGTCTTGTAGTGTAGCATTGCGGTTAGGACGCTCGTTGAGTCGTTGTATCGGGATGATAGGGAACAACTGGTCGATGGCCCAACTGTCTGGTAAACTTTGGAACAAACTGAAGTTGCAGAAATATTTATCGGCAAGTAGTTTGTCGAGAC
Source organism: uncultured Prevotellaceae bacterium (assembly GCA_902775075.1). Next base: position 7,455 of record CACYKX010000008.1, read on the forward strand.
CGCGAAGTTCGTCAGGAACATGCTTCAGTTGTTTGGCGAGGTTGTTGATCTCATGGCAAACACTCCAGTACATAGCTTCAATCTCGGCGCGGGTCTTCAAGTCGACCATACCATGAGAGAACAATTCCAGGGCTTCGTCTCTAATCTGTTCTGCATCATGCCAGTCCTCGAGCATGTTACGAGGTGTAAGGTTGTCCCAAATCTCGTATAAGTCTTTTACAAGTTGATGATCAGAATCTTTAGCTTCAAATTCTTCCGGCATCTCAGGAAGTGATGCTGTTTCTAGAACATCGATGACGAGTACAGAGTGGTGGGCAGCGAGGCTTCGACCACTTTCTGTAATGATATTCGGATGTTTGATATCATTCTTGTTGGCTGCTTCAACAAAGGTGTAGACACAGTCGTTGACATATTCTTGTATAGAATAGTTTACGGAACTTTCACTACTAGAACTTCTTGTTCCGTCATAATCGACACCGAGTCCGCCTCCACAGTCTACGAAATCTACATCATAGCCCATCTTGTGAAGGTTGATATAATATTGTGCAGCCTCGCGAAGAGCTGTTTGAATACGACGAATTTTGGTAATCTGACTACCAATATGGAAGTGGATAAGTCGTAGGCAGTCGTGCATACCCATTTCGTCAAGTTTATTCAAAGCCTCGAGTAACTCGGAAGAGGTGAGACCGAATTTAGAAGCGTCACCACCGCTTTCTTCCCATTTACCGGAACCCGAAGAAGCCAATTTGATGCGAATACCGAGATTTGGTTTTACATTTAGTTTCTTGGCAGCACGGGCAATGGTGTCAAGTTCATTCAATTTTTCTACGACAATGAAAATTCTCTTGCCCATCTTCTGTGCAAGTAGAGCCAATTCGATATAACTTTCGTCCTTGTATCCATTGCAGATGATTAAGGAATCGCTCTGACATTGTACTGCGATTACTGCATGAAGTTCTGGTTTACTTCCTGCTTCAAGACCGAGGTTGAACTTGCGGCCGTGAGAGATGATCTCCTCGACAACAGGTTGCATCTGGTTCACCTTGATAGGGTAGATGATGAAATTCTCAGCCTGATAATCATATTCCTTCTTAGCCTTTTTAAAGCATTCTGAAGTTTTTTCGATACGATTGTCGAGAATATCAGGAAAACGAAGCAGTACAGGCGCTGTGATGTCTCTCAGTGCCAGTTCATCCATAATCTCTCGTATGTCGATTTGTGTATCGTCTTTGCAAGGGGTTACGTATACATTTCCTTTTTCGTTTACACCGAAATAAGAAGTTCCCCAACCATTAATGTTGTAGAGTTCTTTAGAATCTTCTATCGTCCACTTCTTCATTTATTTAATAATATCTTAAATCTTTAATAGTTCCTTTATCTTTGCTACTGAAATTTTAATTTTCTCGTAATTATCCATCAGATCTACGTTTAGTGTGTACTTAGCCTGAGAATAATATGGATTTCGCTTCTCTAGTTGCTCGTTGATGAAGATTTTTACTTCTTCCGGTGTCTTGTTGAGCAGGAGCGGGCGTACAGTCTTTCCCATCTTTAGATGGCCGTATAGTACTTCAGGGCTGGCTTTAAGAAATACTGTTTCACCTTGTTGGTTCATGTATTCGATGTTGTCGAAGAAGCATGGTGTTCCACCACCGCAACTGATGATGACATTTTCGAATTCTGCTACTTCATGGAGCATGTTATGCTCAATCTTTCTAAAGCCATCTTCTCCGTATTCATCAAAGATTTGCTTCACGGTCTTACGCATACGACTTTCGATATACCAATCGAGGTCGTAGAAATCCATATTTAGTTCTTTAGCAAGGCATTTGCCGACTGTGGTCTTGCCGGCACCCATATATCCAATGATGATAATTCTTTTCATTCTTTATTTTTTCGTGCGTCTTGTCTTTGTTTTTGGTTCTGGCGCATTCTTAATGATTTCCATACATTGCTCAAATGTTAGTTCGGCAGCTTTTTCATGGAGGTCTTTAGGGATACGGAAGTTCTTTCCTTCGTAAACGATGTACGGTCCGAAACGACCTTTCAAGATTTCGATATTTTCATCTTCTTCGAATTTCTTGATATGTCGTTCTTTCTCTGCCTGACGTTTCTTTTCGATGAGTACGACAGCCTCTTCGATGGTTATGGTCATCGGATCTTTCTCCTTAGGGATAGAAACGTATTTCTTGTTGTGGAGAACATAAGGACCGAAACGACCGGCGCCGATAGTTACCTTGGTACCTTCGAAGGTACCCAATGTTCGTGGTAACTTAAAGAGTTCGAGCGCCTCTTCCAATGTGATGGTCTCCATACTCTTGTCTTTTGGAATTTGAGAGAAGCGTGGCTTTTCTTTATCTTCGGCAGTGCCAATCTGTGCAACAGGGCCGAAACGACCGATCTTTACGAATACCGGTTTACCACTTGCTGGGTCGATACCTAACTCGCGTTCTCCTGCTTTGTGCTCGCTTCGTGCGTTTAGTACCTCTTCTACAACAGGTTCAAACTTTTTGTCGAAGTTCTTCATCATCTTTTCCCATTCTTCCTTGCCTTCGGCAATCTTATCAAACTGCTGCTCTACTTCTGCGGTAAAGTTGTAGTCCATGATATGTGGGAAGTTTTCCATTAGGAAGTCATTTACGACGATTCCGATATCTGTAGGCAGAAGTTTTCCCTTCTCAGAACCTGCCATCTCTTTTTTGGTCTTCTGTGTAATCTGAATACCTTTTAATGTATCGATGGTATAAGGACGCTCTTCACCAGGTTTGTCACCTTTAGTGACGTACTCACGATTCTGGATGGTACTAATAGTTGGTGCGTATGTAGAAGGGCGACCGATGCCGAGCTCCTCTAGTTTTCTTACAAGACTTGCTTCTGTGTATCGGATAGGTCCCTGAGAGAATCTCTCCGTTGCGGTAATCTCTCTGCGCTGCAGGTCATCTCCTTCTTTGAGGGATGGTAATGTGCGTACTGCATCTTCACCGTTTTCATCCTCATCGGTAGACTCACGATATACCTTGATAAAACCATCGAAGGCGATGAATTCACCATTGGCAACGAATTTCTCTTCACAACCACTGATGTTGATATTCACCGTGGTCTTCTCAATCTGAGCATCTGCCATCTGAGAAGCTGCGGTTCTCTTCCAGATAAGATCGTATAAACGCTTCTCCTGTGATGTGCCCTCAATCTCAGCTTTATCCATGTAAGTAGGGCGGATGGCCTCGTGGGCTTCTTGAGCACCTTTAGAATGAGTCTGATAGTTGCGTGGCTTACTATATTCTTTACCGTAAAGTTTGATGATCTCGTCTTTACTGGTGTTGATAGCCAATGTAGATAAGTTTACACTATCGGTTCGCATATATGTGATGCGTCCACCTTCGTAAAGGCGTTGAGCCACCATCATGGTTTGACTTACTGTGAAACCTAACTTGCGGGCAGCTTCCTGTTGTAGGGTAGAAGTGGTAAAAGGAGGGGCTGGAGAACGCTTCAATGGTTTCTTGGCTACAGATTCTACAGAGAAAGTAGATTGCTTGCATTTTTCCAAGAAGGCGATTACCTCATCGTGGGTAGCAAATCTCTTATCAAGTTCTGCTTTCACTTCAGTAGCACTTCCATCCGGGGCGATCAAAGCGAAGATCGCATTTACCTTAAAGTAAGGTTCACTTTTGAATTTTTGAATTTCGCGTTCACGTTCTACGATAAGTCTTACCGCGACACTCTGAACACGACCGGCACTCAGTGCAGGCTTTACCTTGCGCCAAAGCACAGGAGAGAGTTTAAAGCCAACCAAGCGGTCTAATACACGACGTGCTTGCTGGGCGTTAACTAAGTTCATATCGAGATGGCGTGGATTCTTGATAGCTTCAAGAATAGCCGATTTCGTGATTTCATGAAAGACGATACGAGAAGTCTTTTCCTCGTCCAAACCAAGTACTTCGCAAAGGTGCCATGAGATAGCTTCTCCCTCGCGATCCTCATCGGATGCTAACCAAATCTTTTTAGCCTGTTTGGCATTTGCTTTGAGTTCTGATACAAGTGCCTTCTTCTCTTGAGGAATTTCGTAAGTTGGTTCCATGGTCTTCTCGTTGATACTGATTTCCTTTTTCTTCAGATCGCGGATGTGTCCGTAGGAAGACATTACTTTGAAATCTTCACCTAAAAATTTTTCGATTGTCTTTGCTTTTGCAGGGCTCTCGACTATAACTAAATTTTCTTGCATATTCGCTTGTACTTCTTTTGGGGCACAAAAGTAAGCAAAGTTTTGGCTTGTACCTTATTATATAAGCAAAATTTTAAGATTTTTAATGTTTTTAGATTTCATTCTAAAAAATTAAGAAGATGCGTTATGGCATCTTCTTAATAAATTGTATCAATCCTTGTTGTATGGATTTTAGTCCAAACTGTTTAGGATGTATGTCTTTTATTGCTATCCATTTTACTTCTGATGCGTCGTCCATGGCCTTCAAAGAGGTGAAATCGTCTACCTGACAGAGATAGAACATATCGAGTGTCGGAATGTCGAAGTCGGAATATCTGTATTTATTCGGAATACTGAATAAGTATCTCACCTTTTTGACATTCAATCCCGTTTCTTCCTTTACTTCCCTTATTACACCTTGTTCGGAGGTTTCTCCGATATCGGCGAAGCCTCCTGGTAGATCGAGAGTCCCTTTTGCAGGTTCTTTTTCCCTCCTTACCACCAAAAGTTCTTCTTTGTCGTTTAAAATCAAGGCCACGTTAGCACTACTGGGATTCATGTAATATTCAAATCCGCATTCGTTGCAACGTTTGCTTTTCTCGTCTTGTTCCTCAAAGTGAGAGGAGCCACAGATAGGACAATATTTGAATTTATCTAAAGGATGCAAAGTATATTCTATTTAGTTTTTATTTATCCCAATTGTCGGTTCTGAAAGGGAATAGTGGAAGTAATCCGGCATTCTTTACATTACCGAGTTGGAAATTCTTAAAGCAATATCTTACAGATACTGGTTTCTTGACGGCAGGACTTTTTACCATAAGTCCTATTCTCCAGTCGTAAGAGACTTCAGCAGGGTGGAAAACTCTATCTTCACTAGCAATTTCAAATCCCTTGAAGTCTTCGTATCTAGAGATGGTTTCATAATCGTTTCTCAAGAAGATGAGTGCTGTGTCTCCCTTCACGGTCATATGGTCGAATTCGGGGCTTTCGCAGATAATACTTTTCATTCCGTAAGTTTTGTTGAGTGCTTGGAATGCTAGTCTTTCGCCAACCTGGCGCTTCTGACGAGGATGAATCTGTTGAGTCTCCCAAGGGTAAACTAAATCGTTGGTACAGACTATACCGCTGTTTGGTATGATTTTACTGGCTTTCAGTTGCTCTTCGCGTAGAAAGGCCGCCGCAGTTTGGTCGACGTTGTCATACCAATATGGAGCAATTTGTACAAAGTAGAAAGGAATCTCTCCTAATCCGAACTGACTCCTCCATTGTTTTACGAGTAAATCCAGTAAGAAAGAATAACTTGGTTTTTCGGTTCCTACATTAGAACAACCTTGATAGAAGATAATTCCTTTTACTGTGTAGTTGAGAATTGGGTTGAAGGTTCCGTTTCCCCAAACTAGAGGTCGAAGATAATCCCATGAATATTTCTTTACTAATTTGTTTGTGTCGAGCGGCTCTTCCGTGTATTTCTTCAGATTCTCCCTTGTAAGCCAACTTTCTACTCTAGAACCGCCTTTGTTTGCCATAACTAATCCTACAGGTACATTGAGTGCACGATTGAGACACTGTGCAAAGAAATATCCTGTAGCTGAGGCCTCGCCGACGGTATTAGAATTGATCTCTGCCCATTTACAATCGGCATCTTCCAATGGCTTCATGCTCATCACACTAGGAACTTTTATGTAGTGGATACTCTTATAATTGTTGGCTTCCATTACGGTTTTATTGTAACCTTCTATTGGACAATTGCTGAAACCTTTTATAGGCATTTCCATATTGCTCTGCCCAGCACAAACCCAAACTTCTCCCGAAAGAATGTTCTTGAGTTCGATACGGTCTTCTCCGTCGCTGAATGATATGGATAAAGGTGTGTAACTGGCTGCTGGACTTTGGACTTTTACAATCCATCTTCCGTCCTTGTCCGTTTTTACAGAATATTCTTGGCTAGACCAACTGGTATTTATCTTTACAGATTTACCGGGGTTATCCCATCCCCAAAGCCTTACATCACTATTCTGCTGAATAACCATATTGTCACCAATCAGGTGAGAAAGTTTCAATTTTGCGTGAGCGCTCATGGCAGAGATTGCCACAGCCGATAATATAATGATACGTTTTAGCATGATATGATTATTATGTTTTAGGCATTGCTGGGTTACAGCAATGCCTTAATTTCTGCGTCGAGATTTGAAATCTGCGAGTCTCTCTTATAAAGTGAATTGTTTCTGTCAATTAAGAAGAAGGTAGGGATGCTCTGTACGTTGTACTGAATGAGGCTTTGTCCCTGAATGCCATCCTCGTCGCGGACAGAAATCCAAGGAAGGGCAGCGGTCTGAGTTTTCCAGAAATGCTCGTCAGGGTCTACAGAAACCTGATAGATTTCAAGACCGGCAGCATGATATTTGTTGTACAGGTCGCGAAGCATCATAATTCTTTTTGTACTTTCGCTTGTCTGGAACATATGGAAGTCGAGTAATACAACTTTTCCTTTCAGATCAGTAAGTCTGCGAACGTTACCCTTGTTATCAGTTAGAGCTAGGTCGATGATGTTCGAAACCTTCACCTTGCTGACCTCAATTTGTTGCTGTGCACGTTCAGCTTGAACGATTCTAATATTCTTCATACCCTCAATAGCGATGTTGTGAAGATTCTTTCCGCGTTCAGAACCAGGATAATAAGTGTCCCAACTTGTAGCAACGGCAGCAAAGACCTGTACATCTTCTTTGTTGGCACGAGGATTGAAAATCAAATTATTCGTGTTTCCCAGTTGGATTGTCTGGAACAAAGCATAGTAAGAAGAAGCCTGCATAGGAGCTTTGAAGATATAGTTACGCTTTACATTGTCCTTATATTTCTCCAAAACCATCTTTATGGCTAGTTCGGTAGAGTCTACACCGATATTGTTGTTTGCAGCGATAGCATTGATTGTTCCCTGTAATTGCATCTGCATGAAAGAAAGTTCCTTAATTCTAGTACAGTTCTCAGAACCGGAAACATCATATTTGGTAGCCATCGTAGGCCAAGCAGCCTTTACGGTTATAGTTTCTGTAGAGTCGATAGAGAGGTTAATACTCTGATTAGCAATTCTCAGTCGATAGAACTCAGGAGTAACAGAATCCATAGCAGCCTCGTCGAATTCAAAGGCACCATTCTCGTCGAGTTTTACGGAATCAATTTTTACAGGACCGTTAAGACTGATGTTTTCGAGATAAAGCATGGAATCTTTGGCATTCTCGATGTTGCCATTGATGTGGAACTTCTTGTTAGAGCAAGAAGAAATAGTCAGCGCAGCAGCGATGAGTGCAGCAACTGAAAAGAATTTCGATATTTTCATGTTTATAGTATTTTCATTATATTATCGATTGCAAAGATAGAAATTTTCATGGAGAAATGAACAAATGGAAAGATAATTTCTGAAAAATATAGAAATAAAGTGCCAAAGTTTTGTTTTTCTCATATTAAATAGGTATCTTTGCGGAGTTTTATATTAAGATGTTTAGTGAAAACAATAAAGTTTTAAATTTTTAGATGAACGTAATTACGAAAACAGTTCAATTGCCAGATGGAAGAACCATCTCAATTGAGACCGGAAAGGTTGCAAAACAGGCTGACGGCTCCGCAGTATTAAGACTCGGAAATACTGTACTTCTCGCAACCGTTTGTGCAGCCAAAGAGGCAGTTCCGGGTACAGATTTTATGCCTTTGCAGGTAGATTATCGTGAGCAGTATAGTGCTGCTGGTCGTTTCCCAGGTGGATTTACCAAGCGCGAAGGCAAAGCTAGCGATGAAGAGATCCTTACTTCACGTCTTGTAGACCGTGCTCTTCGTCCATTATTCCCATCAGACTATCACTGTGAGGTCTATGTACAGGTTATGTTGCTTTCTGCGGATGGCGTAGATCAGCCAGACGCACTTGCTGGTTTTGCAGCATCAGCAGCTATGGCTTGTTCAGACATTCCTTTTGAATATACTATTTCTGAAGTTCGTGTTGCCCGTATCAATGGTGAGTTTGTTATCAACCCTACATTCCAGCAGATGGAAGAGGCTGATATGGATTTGATGGTTGGCGCTACCAAAGACAACATCATGATGGTAGAGGGTGAAATGAAAGAAGTTTCAGAGCTTGACTTGATCAACGCTTTGAAGGCTGCTCACGAGGCTATCAAACCAATGTGTGAACTTCAGGATGAGTTGGCTAAAGAACTTGGTACTGACAAGAAGCGTGAGTATGATGACGAGATCAATGACGAGGAACTTCGTCAGCAGATCAAGGACGAACTTTATCAGCCAGCTTATGACATCAACCACAAGGCTCTCCCTAAGCACGAGCGTTCAGACGCTTTCGATCAGTTGTTGGCAGAGTTCCTTGAGAAGTATGATGCTGCTCATACAGATCTTTCAGAAGACGAACTAGAAGAGAAACATGCAGAGGCTAAGCGTTATTATGATGATGTTATGCGTGATGCTATGCGTCGTTGTATCCTCGATGAGGGTCTTCGCCTCGATGGTCGTGCAACAACCGATATCCGTCCTATCTGGTGCGAGGTATCTCCTCTTCCAATGCCTCACGGAAGTGCAATTTTCCAGCGTGGTGAGACAATGTCTCTTTCTACCTGTACTTTAGGTACTAAGTTGGATGAGAAGTTGGTTGACGGTGTTCTTAATCGTGGTTACCAGCGCTTCCTTCTTCACTACAACTTTCCTCCATTCTCTACCGGTGAGGCTAAGGCTCAGCGTGGCGTAGGTCGTCGTGAGATAGGTCACGGTCATTTGGCATGGCGTGCATTGAAGGATCAGATTCCTGCAGACTATCCATATACCGTACGTTTGGTAAGTCAGGTTCTTGAGTCTAATGGCTCATCTTCTATGGCTACAACATGCGCAGGTACTCTTGCCTTGATGGATGCTGGTGTTCCAATGAAGAAACCTGTATCAGGTATTGCTATGGGTCTTATCAAGAACCCTGGCGAGGATAAGTATGCTATCTTGAGTGATATCCTTGGTGATGAGGACCACTTAGGTGATATGGACTTCAAGACCACAGGTACACGTGATGGTTTGACAGCTACACAGATGGATATCAAGTGTGATGGTCTTTCTTTCGAAATCCTTGAGAAGGCTTTGATGCAGGCTAAGGCTGGTCGTGAGCACATCATGGATGAGATGATGAAGACAATCTCTGAGCCACGTGCAGAACTGAAGCCACAAGTACCACGTATCGAGGCATTCACAATACCTAAAGAGTTTATTGGTGCTGTTATCGGTCCTGGTGGTAAGATTATCCAGCAGATGCAGGAAGAGACCGGTGCTACTATCACCATCGATGAGGCTGATGGTGTAGGTAAGGTTCAGGTTTCTGCTCCTAATAAGGAAAGTATCGATGCAGCTTTGGCTAAGATCAAGGGTATCGTTGCTATCCCTGAGGTCGGTGAAGTTTACGAGGGTACTGTTCGTAGTGTTATGCCTTATGGCTGCTTCGTAGAGATTCTTCCAGGTAAGGATGGCTTGCTCCATATCTCTGAGATCGATTGGAAGCGTCTTGAGACCGTTGAAGAGGCTGGCATCAAGGAAGGTGATAAGATCAAGGTTAAGTTACTTGAGATTGATCCTAAGACAGGTAAGTATAAACTCTCTCATCGTGCTCTTCTTCCAAAACCAGAAGGTTATGTAGAGCGCGAGCGTCGTCCACGTCGTCGTAATGAGCGCCGTCACAATGACGAGAAGCATGAGAACAATAATGCAGAATAATCAGTAGATTACACATTATTATATATAATAGTCCCGCAGTCGTAAGATTGCGGGACTTTTTTATCCCCATCTTTAAATAAAAGTTTACTTTGCAACCAAGTTGCATTATCTTCGTCTTATCTTTGCATCAGAAAGAAAACAAAAAGCAAGATAAGATGAACAAAAAACTATTGAGAGTAATCAGTTCTGCCGTACTTCTTTTGGGAGCCTGGCTTGTGGAGATATATTGTGTGTTGCCGATGTGGCAACTACTTATCGTATATCTTGTGCCTTATTTCCTTGTCAGTTATGACGTGCTTGGTGAGGCAATGGAAGGTATCATGGAAGGAGACCCTTTCGACGAAGACTTTCTGATGAGTATTGCCACGATAGGCGCATTACTTATAAGCTTTCTTCCAGGTGTAGAACCACAGTTTACGGAAGCGGTCTTTGTGATGTTATTCTTCCAGATAGGAGAATTGTTTGAAGATTATGCCGAGGATAAAAGTAGAGATTCCATTTCCAAGATGATGGACATTCGTCCTGATACAGCCCATGTACTTCGTCATGGAGAACTGTTAACAGTGAGTCCGGAAACCATATCTGTTGGTGAAACAATAATCATCAAACCGGGTGAGAAGGTGCCAATGGATGGTAGCGTTATAGAAGGACGATCTACCCTCAATACCCTTGCACTTACAGGTGAGAGTGTCCCCAGTAGTATAGAAGTAGGAGAACAAATTATTTCAGGTTGCGTAAACATCTCAGGCTTGTTGAAAATCAAGGTAGAGAAGAGTTTCGGAGAATCTACCGCCTCCAAGATTATCGACCTTGTAGAAAAAGCTAGCAAGAACAAGTCACGTAGTGAATCCTTTATTACAAAATTCGCCCACATCTATACCCCAATAGTTGTATTTTTGGCAATCGCCTTGGCTTTTCTTCCACCATTCTTTGCAGATCATTATGCCGAATCTTTCCCAGTATGGCTATATCGTGCCTTGACTTTCTTGGTGGTCAGTTGTCCTTGTGCTTTGGTAATCTCCGTTCCTCTTACATTCTTCGGAGGCATCGGAGGAGCATCCCGACATGGAATCCTGATCAAGGGTGGAAATTATATGGATGCTTTGGCCCATATTGATACGGTCGTTTTTGACAAGACAGGAACCCTCACCTGTGGTATCTTTGCCGTAGATGCAGTACATCCGGAACAATTCGATGAGAAAGAACTACTTCATCTGGCTGCCCATGTAGAGCGATATTCCACTCATCCTATAGCCACAGCATTGCGTGAAGCTTATCCCGATGAAGCAGATGACTGTAAGATAGAGAATATATGCGAGATAGCAGGTCATGGCATTCAAGCCGAAGTGAATGGTCGTGTTGTCTGTGTGGGAAATGCCAAGATGATGGAAACTGTAGGAGTCAATATTCATGCCTGTGAAGCATGTAAAAACCATGTTGGTACAATCGTTCATGTTGCCGTAGATGGGGAATATGCCGGTCATATTGTTATTTCCGACAAGATAAAGTCAGATTCTCGTGAAGCTATTTCTGCTTTGAAACATCTAGGAATAAGCTATATAGTGATGCTTACGGGTGATAAAGAAGAAGTGGGAGCGTTTGTAGCTCATCAGTTACAACTCGATGCTTATCGTGCCGAATTACTTCCAGCCGATAAAGTATCACAAGTAGAGCAACTTCTCCAGAAAAAATCCCCTGATAAGAATCTTGCTTTTGTCGGTGACGGTATCAATGATGCTCCCGTTCTCGCTCGTGCGGATGTTGGTATCGCAATGGGCGGGTTAGGTAGTGATGCAGCCATAGAAGCCGCCGACGTAGTACTCATGGATGACAAACCATCCAAGATAGCCTTGGCAGTTCGTATAGCTCGTCGAACGATAGGTATAGCTTCCCAGAATGTTTGGTTTGCCATTATCGTTAAAGTGTTGGTACTTGTCCTTGCCACCTTTGGTCTAGCGTCCATGCCTCTTGCAGTCTTTGCAGATGTCGGAGTGATGGTGTTGGCTGTGCTGAATGCGATGAGAGCCTTACGAGTGTAAATAGTATTGTTTTGAGAAGCAAAGAGCAACTTATTTGTTTCTTCCTTGTTCCGTTGTGTGTGCGACGACCGTGGTATTGGTGTGCGATGGTCGTCGCATAAGTGTGTCACGACCGTCGTACACTTGTACCACGGCCGTGGTACATACAAGATATCTAGATAAGTACAAATATTATTTCACTTTTAGGTAGCTACGTAATGCATCAACGTATTTCTCGAAGGCTTTCTGTCTGGTAGGGGAAATCGGTTTCCTCGGTACTGATGAACAGCGATATGACAGCCAATCGCAACTCGGTATGCAGCAGTGGATCTAATGAATAGCTTGTGATTCAGTACATTTGAGTTGTAATCCTGCTTAAAGTGTATAAAAACAAAAAAGGAATTACCGAAGTAATCCCTTTTTAGCGCTTCAAGATGGGCTTGAACCAACGACCCCCTGATTAACAGTCAGGTGCTCTAACCAACTGAGCTATTGAAGCATTTAACAATCATTGTTTGCTTGATTGCGAGTGCAAAGGTAAGGCAAATATTTTATTCCACCAAATATTTTCGAGAAAAATTTCATGAAAAATGTAAAATACACTAATTTTTTCTGTTTTTTGACCATTTTACCGCTTTTATATAGTACTTTTGTGGTCATAATTCGATTTGTCATGAAGAAAATAATTATTTCACTTCTCATCCTGGCCACATTGCCAGTGATGGCCCAGGTAGATAACGACCACAATTTTAAGGTGACGAAGAATCTAGAGGTGTTTACCGATGTCTATCGTTATCTTGACATGATGTATGTAGACACACTTGATGCCGATGAAGTTATTGGTAATGGTATCGATCAGATGTTACGCAGTTTAGATCCTTATACAGAGTATTATCCTGAGAATAAGGTGAAGAACCTGCAACAGATGCTTACCGGTAAATATGCTGGTATCGGCGCCTTGATCAGATATAATCAGCAATTGAAACGTGTGGTCATCGATGAACCGTATAAAGATATGCCGGCTGCAGAGGCAGGATTGAAGAAAGGTGATATTATACTAAGTATCGATGATACCTTGATGACAGATAAGGACGTAAGTTATGTGAGCAGTCATCTGCGTGGTGATGCAGGTTCTTCTTTTATAATTAAAGTGAAGCGACCAACTACTGGTAAGACTATGAAAATGAAGGTGACTCGTCGTTCAATCCAGTTGCCTTATTTACCTTATTATGGTATGCAGGAGAATCAGATCGGATATATCAACTTGAATTCGTTTACCGAAAGTTGTGCTAAGGATGTACGTCGAGCTTTCATCGACTTGAAGCGACAAGGTGCAAAAGGCTTGATCTTTGATCTGAGAAACAATGGTGGCGGTTCATTGCAGCAAGCCGTGGAAATCGTTAATATGTTTGTGCCAAAGGATATCACACTGGTGAAGACCAAGGGAAAGTTAGCTCGTGCCAATCGAGAATATAAGACTACGGTAGAACCTATAGATACCGTGATGCCTATTGTCGTCTTGGTGAATGGTAATACGGCCAGTGCGAGTGAGATAACCTGTGGTTCGTTACAAGATCTAGATCGTGCCGTCGTACTCGGAACACGTACCTTCGGTAAAGGTCTGGTTCAGGTGCCTGTGGATGTAGCCTATAACGGTCAACTCAAACTCACGACCGCACATTATTATATACCTTCGGGACGTTGTATTCAGGCGATTAACTATAAACATAAGAATGGCGGTTCTGTAGAACATGTGGCAGACTCACTTACGAGAGTTTTCCATACGGCCAATGGTAGAGAAGTACGTGATGGTGGTGGTATCAAGCCCGACTTGGAGGTAAAAGCAGATACATTACCAAATATCTGTTTCTATTTGGCAGGAGCTCGTGATAGTTCAGAAGTTCTGCTCAACTATGAAGTAGACTTCATCGCCAAGCATCCTTCGATAGCCTCTCCAGATAAGTTCGAGTTGACAGATGCAGAATACAACGATTTTAAGCAACGCGTATTGAAGGCCGATTTCAAGTATGATCGTGAGACCGAAAAATATCTGAAAGACCTAGTAAAGTTGGCTAAGTTTGAAGGCTATTACGATGACGCTAAACCGGAATTTGAAGCCCTTCAGAAGAAGTTGAAGCATAATGTGGCAAAAGACTTAGATTACAATAAGGAAGCTATCAAGCAACTCATCGAGACAGACATCGTTGCCGCATATTATTATCAGGCAGGAAGCACCCAGTTGAATTTGCGTTACGACCGACAGATGAAAGAAGCCATGCGGTTGATACAGAATAAGATGGAATATCAGAAATTGCTGACACCAAAGAAGAAATAATATGCTCATTTCTTTGAAAATGTGCAACTAATATAAAGAATTTTATACTTTTATTTGGCTGCTTGCGAAATTATTACTAATTTTGCAACGTTCAGTGGAATGAGGGGCTCAATCAGAGCTCCTCATTTTATTTTAATAAGGATGATATGATAGACAAAAACGTCGTAAAAAAAATAGTCGACGAATGGCTTCAGGACAAGGAGTATTTCCTGGTAGACATTCAAATTAGTCAGGACGACAGGATCGTAGTAGAAATTGATCATGCTGATGGCGTATGGATAGAAGATTGCGCCGAATTGAGCAAGTACATCGAGGAGCATCTCGATCGTGAAGAAGAAGATTTCGAACTTGAGGTTGGTTCTGCTGGTCTTGGCCAGCCCTTCAAAGTTGAGCAGCAGTATTTGAATAACATTGGTAAAGAAGTTGAAGTGCTCACTGCAGAAGGAAAGAAAATCCAAGGAGTCTTGAAGAGCGTTGACGGCAATGACTTTGTAGTTACTGTCAATGAAAAGGTAAAGGTAGAAGGTAAGAAGCGTCCTGTGAAGATGGATGTAGATCATACCTTCCAGATGGATAATATAAAATATACAAAATACTTAATAAGTTTCAAATAAGCTATGGCAGCAAAGAAGATTCTAGAAGAAACTGTAAGCATGATCGATTCATTCAAGGAATTTAAGGAGACCAAGAATATCGATCGTACTACTATGGTGAGTGTGTTGGAAGAGAGTTTCCGTAATGTGCTTGCTAAGATATTTGGTAGTGATGAAAACTTCGATGTTATCGTCAACCCAGATAAGGGTGACTTTGAAATCTACCGTACGCGTGTCGTTGTGGCAGATGGTGAAGTTCAGGATGAAAACAAGGAGATCTCACTTACCGAAGCTCAGAAGATAGGACCAGATTACGAAGTAGGCGAGGAAGTTAGTGAGACTGTCGATTTCAATAAGTTTGGTCGTCGTGCGATTTTGAACCTTCGTCAAACCTTGGCTAGTAAGATTCTCGAGTTGGAGCACGACTCATTATATAATAAGTATAAAGACCGTGTAGGTCAGATTATCTCTGGTGAGGTCTATCAGATATGGAAGCGCGAAGTTCTTATCGTAGACGATGAGAATAACGAACTTATCTTGCCTAAGAGCGAGCAGATTCCTTCTGATCAGTATCGCAAGGGAGAAACCGTTCGTGCTGTCATCGCTCGTGTAGATAATGAGAACAATAATCCTAAGATTATCCTGAGTCGTACCAGTCCTACATTCTTGGAGCGTTTGCTTGAGGCTGAGGTACCGGAGATCAACGAAGGATTGATAACCATCCGCCGTATTGCCCGTATGCCAGGAGAGCGCGCTAAGATTGCTGTGGAGAGCTTCGATGAGCGTATCGATCCAGTAGGAGCTTGCGTCGGTGTGAAGGGAAGCCGTGTACACGGTATCGTTCGTGAACTTTGCAATGAAAATATCGATGTAATCAACTACACCGATAATACAAAACTATTCATCCAGCGTGCATTGAGCCCAGCTAAAATCTCAAGCATCAATATTGATGACGAGAACAAGAAAGCTGAGGTATATTTGCAGCCAGAAGAGGTAAGCCTCGCAATTGGCCGTGGCGGTTTGAATATCAAGTTGGCTTCAATGCTTACCGAATACACTATCGATGTATTCCGTGAGATTGACGAGAACGAAGCTGAGGATGATATTTACTTGGATGAATTCTCTGACGAAATTGATCAATGGGTTATCGATGCTATCAAGGGTATCGGTCTTGATACAGCACGTCAGGTACTTAACGCACCTCGTGATATGCTTATCGAAAAGGCCGACTTGGAAGAAGAGACCGTTGACAATGTAATTAAAGTATTGAACGCAGAATTTGAAAAAGGATAATTAATGAGCATCAGATTAAACAAAGCACTTCGTGAATTAAACATAGGACTTCAAACGGCAGTTGAATTCCTAGAAAGCAAGCAAAACCTGGGTGAGGTGAAAGCCGACCTGAACTTCAAGTTGAATGATGAACAGTATAAGGCTTTGGAAAGCCAGTTCAAGCAGGATGCAGAGGTTCGTAGTCAGGCCGAGAAAATGATCTCCCAGAAGAAACCTAAAGATAAGAAGCGTGCACCAGAGCAGAATGACGCCAACGCTGAAAAACCAGTTAAGGCCGATGGCCCTCAGAAGTTTACTCCTCTGGGCAAGATCGATCTTGACAGTATCGGCAAGAAGCCTTCTGCAAAATCTGCTGCTCCTCAAGAGCATAAGGAGGCTCCTAAAAAAGAGGCTGCTGCCGTCAGCCATGAGCCTGCCAAGTCTACTCCAAAGGTAGAAAAGCCTGCTGCACAGTCACAAACTGTTGCAACTTCTAAGGAGACTCCTAAAGAGGCTCCGAAGGTAGAGGCAAAACCAGAGAAGAAGGTTGAAGCTCCAAAGGCAGAACCTAAGGAGACAAAGCCGGCAGAAAACACTTCTGCGGTCTTTACCTTGAAGAGTGAGAAGAAGTTGGCTGCAAATGAACCAAAGGTTTTGGGTAAGATCGACCTTTCTTCGCTCAATCAGAGCACTCGTCCTAAGAAGAAGAGTAAAGAAGAGAAGCGTCGTGAACGTGAAGAGAAAGCCGCTCAGATGCATAGCGATCGCAAGAAGCGTGTACGCATCAATAAAGAGCGTGTAGATATCAATGCTGCTGCTAATCAGCAGAATGATAACAATAATAAGAAGAATCGCAATAAGAAGAATAACCGTAAGCGTAACCAGAAACCGCTGGAGGTAAACGAGGAAGATGTAGCACGTCAGGTAAAAGAGACGCTTGCTCGTCTTACTAATAAGCAGAATCAGAACAAGAAGGGTGCTAAATATCGTAAAGAGAAGCGTGAGGCTGTTCAGGAAAAGCTCCAAAAGGAAGCAAGTGCAGAACAGAGAGAAAGTAAGACGCTGAAACTTACAGAGTTCGTTACCGTAAGTGAGTTGGCTACGATGATGGACGTTTCCGTTACTCAGGTTATTTCTACTTTGATGGGTGTAGGTTTGATGGTGTCTATCAACCAGCGTTTGGATGCAGAGACCATCAACCTTGTAGCCGAAGAGTTCGGATTCAAGACAGAATATGTAAGTGCAGAGGTACAGGAGGCCGTAAGTGAGGAAGAGGATGATGAAAACGATTTGGTTTCTCGTGCTCCAATCGTAACCGTGATGGGTCACGTAGACCATGGTAAGACCTCTTTGCTCGACCATATACGCAACACCAATGTGATTGCCGGTGAGGCAGGTGGTATTACCCAGCATATTGGTGCTTATGGTGTCACATTGAAGAATGGTCGTAAGGTGACATTCCTCGATACTCCAGGTCACGAAGCCTTCACTGCTATGCGTGCCCGTGGTGCACAGGTTACCGATATTGCGATTATTATCATCGCTGCTGATGACTCTGTGATGCCTACCACCAAGGAGGCTATCGCTCATGCTCAGGCAGCAGGTGTTCCTATGGTATTTGCTATCAACAAGATCGATAAGCCAGGAGCCAACCCAGACAAGATCCGTGAAGACTTGGCACAGATGAACCTCTTGGTAGAAGAGTGGGGTGGTAAATATCAGTGTCAGGAGATTAGTGCCAAGAAGGGCATTGGTGTAGATGAATTGATGGAGAAAGTTCTCCTTGAAGCAGATATGCTTGACTTGAAGGCAAACCCTAATCGTAAGGCTACCGGAACCGTCATCGAGTCTTCTCTCGATAAAGGTCGTGGCTATGTTTCTACCGTATTGGTAAGCAACGGTACCTTGAAAATTGGTGATATCGTATTGGCAGGAACCTCTTGGGGTCGTGTCAAAGCCATGTTCAATGAGCGTAACAGTCGT
Organism: uncultured Prevotellaceae bacterium; assembly: GCA_902775075.1. The sequence continues at coordinate 25,602 of CACYKX010000008.1, forward strand.
GTTGATGAGGCTGGTCCAGCTTCAGCAGCTATCATTCTCGGTTTGAATGGTGCTCCAACAGCAGGTGATCAGTTCCACGTTATCGACACAGACCAGGAAGCACGTGAGATTGCCAACAAGCGTGAGCAGTTGCAGCGTGAACAAGGATTGCGTACTCAGAAGCGTCTTACATTGGGTGATATCTCTCATCGTATCGCACGTGGTGAGTTCCACGAACTTAACATCATCGTCAAGGGTGATACCGATGGATCAGTGGAAGCACTATCAGATTCATTTATCAAGTTGAGTACCGAGAAGGTTCAGGTGAACGTTATCAACAAGGCCGTAGGTCAGATTTCAGAGAACGATGTCATGCTTGCGTCAGCATCTGATGCCATCATCGTAGGATTCCAGGTTCGTCCTTCAGCCGATGCACGTCGCCTTGCCGACCGTGAAGGAGTCGAGATCAACACCTATTCTATCATCTACGATGCTATCGATGATATCAAGAGCGCTATGGTCGGTATGCTTGATAAGGTGAAGAAAGAAGTTGTTACCGGTCAAATTGAAGTTAAGCAAGTCTTTAGAATCAGTAAGGTGGGTACTGTTGCCGGTGGTATCGTTACCGAGGGTAAAGTACATGCCAAGGACAAGGCACGTGTCGTAAGAGACGGAATAGTAGTCCATACCGCACCAATCAACGCATTGAAGCGTTATAAGGATGATGCTAAAGAGGTCGCAACAGGTCTCGAGTGTGGTATCAGCTTGGTTAACTATAATGACATCGAGTCAGGTGATATCATTGAGACATTCACCGAAATCGAGGTTGAACAGAAACTTTAGTAACATTTGTGCCCAGCTTAAGGGCTTGGCATTGTGTTTGTTATACCATTCATAGGGACGGATCTTAAAAGAAGTCCGTCCCTATATATTTAAATAGGTATTAATAATATGGCGCAAATCAATCAAAACGAGTTTGTCAAGGAGGTGGCCGATAAGAAGTACGAGTATGGCTTTACCACCGATGTACAGACTGATGTCATACCAAAAGGTTTGAACGAAGATGTCGTTCGACTGATTTCTAAGAAGAAGGGTGAGCCAGAGTGGTTGCTCGACTTCCGTCTGAAAGCTTTCCGTTACTGGCAGACACTCCCTGTTCCCAAATGGGGTCATGTCCACGTACCGGAAATCGATTTTCAGGAAATTTCCTATTATGCCGACCCTATGGCAAAGAAACCGGCTAACAAGGAGATCGATCCAGAGCTGGAAAAGACGTTCGATAAACTGGGTATTCCTTTGGAAGAGCGTTTGGCACTTAGCGGTACTGCCGTGGATGCCATTATGGACTCAGTTTCTGTGAAGACAACATTTAAGGAAAAACTGGCCGAGAAGGGTATTATCTTCTCTTCTATCGGTGAGGCTGTCAAGAACCATCCAGATCTGGTTCGTCAGTATCTGGGTTCAGTAGTTCCTTATCGCGATAATTTCTCTGCTGCGCTGAATAGTGCAGTATTTAGTGACGGTTCCTTTGTCTATATTCCTAAGGGAGTACGTTGCCCAATGGAGTTGAGTAGCTATTTCCGTATCAATGCACGTAACACGGGACAGTTTGAACGTACACTTATCGTTGCGGATGACGATTCTTATGTAAGTTATCTGGAAGGATGTACAGCCCCGATGCGTGACGAAAACCAGTTGCATGCAGCTGTTGTTGAAATCGTTGTCAACAACAATGCAGAGGTGAAGTATTCTACAGTTCAGAACTGGTATCCGGGAGATGAGAACGGAAAGGGTGGAGTGCTCAACCTAGTGACGAAACGCGGAGACTTGCGTGGCGTAAACTCAAAACTAAGTTGGACACAGGTAGAGACGGGCTCTGCTATTACCTGGAAATATCCTTCATGCGTTCTCCGTGGTGACAATTCCGTTGCAGAATTCTATAGTGTAGCTGTTACCAACCATCATCAGGAAGCCGACACCGGTACCAAGATGATCCATATGGGAAGGAATACCAAGAGTACCATCATATCAAAGGGAATCTCTGCGGGATATAGTCAGAATTCCTATCGAGGACTTGTCCGTGCCACAAGTAATGCCGATAATGCCCGCAACTATAGTTCTTGCGACAGTTTGCTGTTAGGTAGTAATTGTGGAGCACACACCTTCCCATATATGGATATACACAATGATACCGCCATTGTAGAGCATGAAGCAACCACCTCAAAGATTAGTGAAGACCAACTCTTCTATTGCAATCAGCGAGGAATTCCTACCGAGGAAGCCGTAGGTCTTATCGTCAACGGTTATGCCAAGGACGTACTGAACAAACTTCCGATGGAGTTTGCCGTAGAGGCTCAGAAACTTCTTTCCGTATCACTGGAGGGTACTGTAGGATAAGGTATATATAATCATGTAAAGTAAAATTATTATGTTAGAAGTAAAGAATTTACAGGCCACAATTGCTGGCAAAGAGATATTGAAAGGCATCAACCTTACAGTAAAAGATGGCGAAGTACACGCCATCATGGGTCCTAATGGTTCTGGTAAGTCTACTTTGAGTGCCGTCCTTACTGGTAATCCACTTTATACGGTGATAGGTGGTGAGGCCATCTTCAATGGCAAGAACCTTCTGGATATGAAACCAGAGGATCGTGCTCGTGAAGGCCTTTTCCTCAGTTTCCAATACCCGGTAGAAATCCCTGGTGTTAGTATGACCAACTTTATGAAGGCTGCCGTGAATGCCAAGCGAGAGTATGAAGGTAAAGAGCCGCTGAAGGCTGCTGAATTCATGAAACTCATGCGCGAGAAACGCAGTCTTGTAGAACTAGATAGCAAACTGGCTCATCGTTCTGTAAACGAAGGTTTCTCCGGTGGTGAGAAGAAGCGTAACGAAATCTTCCAGATGGCTATGCTTGAACCTAAGTTAAGTATCCTCGATGAAACCGACTCAGGTCTTGATGTTGATGCTATGCGTATCGTAGCAGAGGGAGTCAACAAGATGCATAACGAGAAGACCTCTACAATTGTTATCACTCATTACGAGCGCTTACTCGATATGATCAAGCCAGATGTTGTACATGTACTATATAAGGGTCGCATCGTGATGACAGCAGGTCCGGAGTTGGCCAAGGAAATAGAAAAGCGCGGATACGACTGGATTAAAGAAAAGGCAGATGCCGAGTTTGGCGAATGATAATCGCCGATGAAATCATTGATTATTAAGTTTGAATAATGAGTAGCGAAAAACAATATATCGATTTATACAGTGAAGCTCGCCAGATGATCTTTGATCATAGTTCGGCTCCACTGAATGCGGTGCGCGATCAGGCTTTCGAAGATTTCAAGGCACAGGGCTTCCCGAATCGTAAGGTCGAGCGATATAAATATACCAATATGCAGGAACTCTTCGAACCGAATTATGGTTTAAACCTGAACCGTTTGGAGATTCCTGTCGATCCTTATGAAGCTTTCAAGTGCGATGTTCCTAATCTGAGTACATCCCTTTACTTTGTTGTAAACGATGCCTTCTACACGAAGGCACTGCCAAGGGTAGCTCTTCCAGATGGTGTCATCATCGATTCTCTGAATCGTATAGCTGCAGAAAAGCCCGAACTCATCGCTAAATATTATGCTCAGATAGCGAAGACCAAAGAAGATGCGATAACAGCATTGAACACCATGTTGGCGCAGGATGGCCTTTTCGTATATGTACCTAAGAATACCAAGGTAGACCGTGCCGTTCAGGTCATCAACATACTTCGTTCTGATGTCGACCTGATGATCAACCGTCGTGTGTTGATTGTCTTGGAGGAAGGTGCCGAGGCTAAGTTCCTCTTCTGCGACCATGCTGCCGACGACCGTAATTTCCTTAGCACACAGGTGATAGAGGCTTACGTAGGTGAGAATGCTAGTCTGGAACTTAACTGTTTGGAGGAGACCCACTACAAGAATGTACGCGTGAGCAATGTATATATCGATCAGCAAGCCAACAGTCGTGTAAACCATAATGTGATAACCCTACATAATGGTACAACCCGTAATATGCTCAACCTTGTATTCAAGGGTGAAGGTGCAGAATGCCATTGTAATGGTTGTGTGATTGCCGATAAGAGTCAACATGTAGACAATAATACTTTGGTAGACCATCAGGTAGGACATTGTGACAGTAATGTACTTTACAAGTATGTGCTCAACGATAAAGCCGTTGGAGCCTTTGCCGGTAAGGTGTTGGTACGCAAAGATGCACAGAAGACAACCTCCCAGGAGACCAATCAGAACCTATGTACTACCAAGGAGGCCCGTATGTATACACAGCCAATGCTGGAGATCTATGCAGATGACGTGAAATGTAATCACGGCTCAACGGTCGGTCAACTCAACGATGCAGCGATGTTCTATATGCAGCAGCGCGGAATTAGCGTAGAAGAAGCCAAACTACTGCTTGAATTCGCATTTATCAACGAAGTCATCGACAAAATGGAGTTGGAACCATTGCGCGATCGTCTGCATCATCTGGTAGAAATGCGTTTCCGCGGTCAACTCAATAAATGTGAAGGCTGCAAACTTTGTAAATAAGAGACTATGTATAATATAGATAAGGTAAGGGAAGATTTTCCGATATTATCGCGCAAAGTCTATGATAAACCATTGGTGTATCTCGACAATGCAGCAACCACACAGAAGCCACTCTGTGTGCTCGATGCCATGCGCGATGAGTATCTTAATGTCAATGCCAATGTACATCGTGGCATACATTGGATGAGTCAGCAGGCCACTGAACTCCATGAGGCCGCACGTGAGACCGTACGTAAGTTTCTCAATGCCAAGTCTACGACAGAAATTGTGTTTACCCGTGGCACCACAGAAGGATTGAATCTTGTTGCCTCCAGTTTTTGTGATGCCTTCATGCACGAAGGTGATGAAGTCATTGTCAGCACGATGGAACATCATAGCAATATTGTGCCATGGCAGTTGCAAGCCCAAAAGAAAGGTATCGTGCTCAAGGTGATTCCGATGACCGATGAAGGAGAATTGGAACTCGATGAATTCGAGAAATTGTTCACGAACAAGACCAAGATCGTCAGTGTCACCCAAGTAAGTAATGTGATGGGAACGATAAATCCTGTAAAGGAAATCATCAAAATAGCCCATGCACACGATGTACCCGTTATGGTAGATGGCGCCCAGAGCACACCACATTTCAAGGTAGACATGCAAGACATGGATTGCGACTTCTTCGTCTTCAGTGGTCATAAGATCTATGGTCCTACAGGTATAGGTGTACTCTATGGTAAAGAAGACTGGCTCGATAAGTTGCCTCCATATCAAGGAGGTGGTGAGATGATAGCCAATGTAAGTTTCGCAGGTACCACCTTCGAGCGTCCCCCTTTGAAATTTGAAGCCGGCACACCAGACTATGTAGCAAGCAACGGATTAGCCAAGGCTATAGAATACGTTTCCGCTCTTGGTATGGACAATATCGAGGCTCACGAACAAATGCTTACCCGCTATGCTACCGAGAAGATGAAGAACATCGATGGAATGCGTATTTTTGGTACAGCAGACCCTAAGGATGCCGTTATCAGTTTCCTTGTACGCGATATCCACCACATGGATATGGGTACATTGCTCGACCGTTTGGGCATAGCCGTTCGTACCGGTCATCATTGTGCACAACCCCTGATGGATCGTCTAGGCATCCTCGGTACCGTAAGAGCAAGTTTTGCCCTATATAACACCAAGGAAGAAGTAGACACCCTTGTGGCAGGTATTGAGCGTGTAGCTCAGATGTTTTAGAATTCCTTTCTACATCTCAGTAGACTCCACACAAACCATCCGCCGCATATAGCGCGGAAGATTAGAGAGCAATCTACTGGGAAGATACCCAATACAAAAGCAGACTGTGTTTCCAGCAGAAGCATAGTCTGCTTTGTTGTTATCTCCTTCTCTATAACCTGAGAATAATATTTCCGTAACCATTCCAAAGGCATCCCGAAGCCTTTGGTGATACGTGCGATAGCCTTGACTAAGTTGTCGTTTACCAAAACCTTGTTACTCTCGTTGACAGATAAAATGATATTCTTTTCCATAATTTTCCTTATTTTCTTGTTTCTGTTGGCAAAATTATGGCCCGTTTGTGCAATATATGTTCTATTCTTGAGTTTTAATGTTAAATATCAAGGAATTTAAAGTCTATTAACAATGTTAGAACCACATTATTATAAAGACCTGATAGAAGCAGGATGTGATGAAGCAGGACGAGGATGCCTAGCAGGTAGCGTATATGCAGCAGCCGTCATACTGCCGGAAGATTACAACAACCCAGAACTCAACGACAGCAAGAAGATATCCCCACGAAAGCGTTATGCCCTTCGAGAGCAGATCCAAGAACAAGCATTAGCTTGGGCAGTGGGTATTGTGACTCCCGAAGAAATCGATAAAATTAATATCCTTCATGCCAGTTTCCTAGCCATGCACAGAGCCCTCGACCAGTTGAAAGTACGTCCGCAAGCCATCATCATCGACGGAAATCATTTCGACCCATACCGTCCTCTGCTGGAAGACGGAAGTAGAGGAGAACCCCTTCCTTTTACCACGATCATCAAGGGAGACGGACATTATCAGTCGATAGCGGCAGCCAGCATCCTAGCCAAGACCTATCGAGATGACTATATGGATGCCTTGGCTAAAGAATATCCTTATTACGATTGGGAAAGCAACAAAGGCTATCCGACGAAGAAGCATCGTGAAGGCATCCGTCAGCATGGAATATCACCATTCCATCGCAAGAGTTATAATCTGTTAGGAGCAGGAGAACTCTCCTTAGATTTCAAATAATATGCGACACGACAAACTGGAAAAAGAACTGAATCTCTTATTACTCCTTACAGAGAACCACAACTACGAAGTGGGACAAATCTGCGAGAAGATCGGCATATCCCGTCGTATGCTCTACTATTATCTAGAGAGTTTCCGCGATTGGGGATTCAAGGTAGAGAAGAACGGACGATATTATAGTATCGACCGACAGTCCCCGTTCTTCATGCATCTCTTCGAGCGAATCAATTTCACCGAAGACGAAGCCCTCACCCTTTTGGCCATATTAAATAAAGTAGACGACCGTAATGCCATCATAGAGCGCATCCGTCATAAACTCGACCGGTTCTATGACCTCAACATCCTTTCCCATCCGGAGATTCGCGAAAAGACAGCCCATAACGTAAGTGTACTTTATAAAGCTATCAAGTCGAAACTGTTAGTGAAGATCATAGGCTACTCGTCGCCACATAGCAAATCCGTAAAAGACAGAATCGTAGAACCCTTCCTCCTGTTGAACAATAACAACGAGATACGAGCCTATGAGTATAGTTCCAATATGAATAAAACCTTCAAGGTATCCCGAATGGATAATGTAGAACTACTCGATTTGAGTTGGGAACATGAAGCGAAACACAAACAGATCTATACCGACATATTCATGTTCAGCGGAGAAGATAAACAACATATCAAACTACGCCTAGGTCTACTCTCCCACAACCTTATGCTCGAAGAATATCCGGAGTCACGCAATCATATCACCCAAGAAGACAGCCAGCACTGGATACTCGACCTAGAAGTCGTGAGCTTTTTGGGAATCGGACGCTTTGTTCTCGGCCTTTTCGGAGATATAGAGATTCTCGAGAACGAAGAATTCAAAAACTATGTCGCCCAAAAGATAGGAGCGATGCTGAACAAGGCAAATACATAAGAAAAGGTGTTGTCAACTTACGATTTATTTAAAAATACGACAAAATTTGCACTTTTTATTAATAAAATTTGGAAGTTTGGTGAAAATAATATAATTTTGTACCCGTTTGTGCGTATCGACGCCTTAAGACAAAGACGAGAAAAAACTTGTAATGTTTGAGGTTTTAGAATACACGAGAGAAGAATAGTTTAATAAAGTAATATATAGAGATTTTATGGTTAAAAGACTAGCTATGTTTGTAGTCGGCCTTGTTCTTAGTGCAAGTGCGGCTATGGCACAAAAGCAAATCTCCGGTACCGTAATTTCCAGCGAAGACAACGAACCAGTTATTGGTGCGTCTATCAAAGTCGTTGGTACAAGTACTGGAACAGTGACTGACATTAACGGTCATTTCGATTTAAATGTTTCTAACAATGATGTTCGCTTGACATTCTCATACATCGGTATGATCAGCAAGACACTGAAGGCAAGCGAAAACATGAAAGTAGTTCTTGATCCTGAAAACAAGACATTGGACGATGTCGTTGTTATCGGTTATGGTTCAGCCCGTAAGATTGGTACCATTACCGGTAATATTGCTACGGTGAATTCCGACAAGTTGAAGAACACCCCATCAACATCAGTTATCGATAACCTTCAAGGTCAGGTAGCAGGTTTGAGCGTACTTTCTTCATCAGGTGAGGCCGGTGATAACTCATTGAGTGTCAACCTTCATGGTATTGGATCACTCGGTGCCAGCTCAACGCCACTCTACGTTATTGATGGTATTCCTTCATCAAGCCGTACCATTATGGCGATGAATCCAAACGATATCAAGACCGTTTCAGTTTTGAAGGATGCATCAGCAACCTCTATCTACGGTTCACGTGCAGCCAACGGTGTTATCTACATCACTACAAAGAATGGCGGTTACAACTCTAAGGCACAGATCACATTCAGCACTCAGTACGGTTGGTCAACATTGGCTAACAAGAGTTTCTATGAGGACATGATGAGTGGTGACGAACTCTATGATTTCTGGTTGAAGAGTGGATTGGCAACAGAAGCACAGTTGAAGACCAAATACGATGACAACGGCTATCGTGCCAACACCAAGTGGTATGAGATCTATCAGCAGTTCAATAACCCACAGACACAGAATAACCTGTCTATCCAGGGTGGAAGTGACAAGATCTCTTACATGATAAGTGCATCACAGTTCCATCAGAGAGGTACCGCCGTTGGCAACTATTTCGACAAGTACACCTTCCGTACCAATGTTGATGCAAGACCAAAGGACTGGTTCCGTACAGGTGTAAACTTCAACATCTCTTACGACAAGCGTCAGCGTAATGCCAACTGGGGTAACTCTAGCGGCAACTCAAACAACCTGAATGGTGGCTTGTCATACCTGGTTACCCCACTTTATCCAGCTTATGATGAGAATGGAAACCTATATCCACAGCGTTTCCCTAACAGCATGGTCAACCCATATTATTCTACAGAAAACAATCCAGACGTATATTCGCGTTATGGTTTAGTAGGTAATGTATATGCAGAGATCACCCCTGTCAAGGGTCTGAAGATTCGCTCACGTGTCGGTACCGACCTCTATTTCATCTTGGATAATTGGCTGTCATATCCTTCTTATAGCGCAAACAACGGTAGCGGTAAGAAGGGTAAGTCAACCTCATTTGAGTACAATAATACAATTACCAACACCATCGAGTACAGTTTCGATGTCAACGAAGACAATCACTTCACCGTACTTGCCGGTCAGGAAGGCACCATCGACAAATATGACTACTACTATGCACAGTCACAGGGTCAGTTGGTAGACGAACTGATGAACCTTCAGAATGGTAAGAAGGACACCTATGCGATGAAAGAGAATGCATCAACAAGTAAGTTCCTTTCATTCTTCGGTCGATTAGACTATAACTTGAAGGACACCTATTTTGCCGACCTCACCATCCGTAACGATGCCAGCTCACGTTTCGGTCGTGACAACCGCAATGCCACATTCTGGGCAGCAGGTTTGATGTGGAAGATTGCCAACGAGAAGTTCATGAAGCCTTATAAGTGGGTAAACAACTTAGACTTTAAGGTAAGTTACGGTACTCAGGGTAATGCAGCCATTGACGATTACGCATCATTGGCACTTCTTGGTACAACCACCGACTTCGGTAATGCAACCTCTTTGGTATTCAGCCAGCCACTTACATCAAACCTTACATGGGAGAAGCAGAAGCTGTTCACTATTGGTGTAAATGGACGTCTATGGAATAAGTTCGATTTCGATTTGTCATACTACGATCGTCGAACCAGCAACATGCTCATGAGCGTACCTTACGCATATACCACAGGATTCTCTTCATTGACCAACAACGTTGGTGAAGTTATGAATACAGGTATCGACTTGAAGTTAGGTTACGACATCGTACGTACAAAGGATTACTTCCTGAATGTATCAACAACCTTCAACTACAACTGGATGAAGGTCAACGAACTCTTCGACGGTCGTCATCGTTGGGAGGTAACCGGTACACTGGTAGCCTATGTAGTAGGCAATCCGGTCATGTACTATCTTCCACTTTATGCCGGTGTAGATCCAGAGGACGGTGCACCAATGTGGTATAAGGCAGGCGAAGATGTTGATGTTACCACCAAGGCCGAGACAACCAAGAAATTCAGTGAGGCAGCCCTTACCCAGAATTCAGGTAAGAAGCGTTATGCTCCTGTCAACGGCGGTTTCAGTGTCATGGGCGGCTACAAGGGACTCAGTTTGCAGGCAGACTTCTCTTATGTACTTGGTAAGTATATGGTAAACAACGATGCATATTTCTATGAGAACCCTAATGTAGTAGGAATAGCATACAACCAGCGCAATACAGTAACCGACTTCTGGACAGAAGACAACAGGAATGCCAAGTTCCCTAAGTGGAGTGACGGTTACACCTTGCAGTTTGATGATCACTTGCTCGAAGACGCATCATTCCTTCGTCTCAAGAGTTTGATAGTAGCCTATACATTGCCAAAGCAGTTGCTCACATGGCAGAATGTAGTCAGTGATATCAAGATTTCGTTTACCGGTCGTAACCTACTCACCTTTACAGGTTACAAGGGTATTGACCCAGAAGCGGGTACAAACCTCTCTTTGGGTAAGATTGGTAACAGCAAGCAATACCTCTTCGGTCTCGAAATTACACTTTAATCAGGTAATCACATAACAAAGAAAACGATAATGAAAATCAATAAATATATCATGGTATTAGGTATGGGTCTTATGGCCCTTACCTCATGTAACATGGATGAAGCCCCAACGACATCAGTCTCTGTAGAGGATGCAAACCATGCTATCAATGACCGCTTGCAACTCGATGCTATGGAGAGAGGTATCAACCAGTCTTTCCGTGCATGCATGTATGGCGATATGTCAATGGTAGACGAGGTAATGTGTGACGGCTTCAATGCTACATCCGACTTCGGTAACAACAAGGGTCCAATCCATCGTACAGATGTAAGTCTCACAGCAAGTGATGAAGACGTAGAGTCCATGTGGTCAAATATGTATGGTGCTATCAAGAACTACAATATCTTTATCGATAATGTAGAGCGCTATGTACAGATCGATACACTTCCAGAGAATCAAGCAGAAGCACGTTATGGTCAGGCCGAAGCTCGTTTCTTCCGTGCCTATTCATATCTGCAGTTGGTTCGCCACTATGCCAAAGCTTACAATGCAGCAACAGCCGGTCAAGAGTTAGGCGTACCATTGGTATTGCACTTCGACCTGAAGGCAAAGCCAGCTCGTGCGACAGTAGCAGAAGTATACAATCGCATTAAAGTAGATTTGGATTCAGCAGCATTACAGTTGAACAAGGTAGTCGGAGAGGCACGTGCAGAGCGTCCTACCGTAGACGCCTTGAACATGATGTACGCTCGTTACTATCTTGATATCAAGGATTACACAAATGCAGCAAAATATGCACAGAAAGTCATCGATACCAAGAAGTATCTTTTGTCAGCAACAGCTGATGAAATGGCAGCAGAGTATACCAACGACGAAGGTACAGAGCCAATCATGCAGTTGCCTGCAACATTGACAGAAAACGGTTCAGGTACCAACAAAGATTACACCCGCTTCGATGCCTATGCACTACTCAAGCAGTATGGCTATCCTGGTGGCGGTTTGTACGAAGAGCCATATTTCTTGCCATCACAGAAGTTGCTCGATCAGTATGAAGACAATGACCTTCGTGGTGAGCAGTGGTTCCAGACAGGAGTATACACCGTACACCTTGCAGGTCGCTTCTTCGCAAGAGGTATCATCACTTTCAACAAGTACGAAGGTAATCCGGCGTTGACATCTAATGGCGTACCAAATGGCCGTCAGCATGTTAAGCCATTCCTGATTAGCGAAGCATATCTTATCGCAGCAGAGGCCAACTTCAAGGCAGGCAACGTTCCTGCAGCTAAGACAGCATTGAACGCTATCCAGAAGGCACGTAAGGCCACCCTTACCGAGGCTACCGAAGAGACCATCGAGAACGAATGGTTCAAGGAGACAGTGGGAGAAGGTTTACGTATGAGCTGTTTGAAGCGTTGGGGCAAAGGTTTCGACGGTCGTGCCGCTCAGCCATTTGCCGCTAAATATGGCGCTGCGCTGACAGATGATCCAAAGAGTTCAGTTCACGTCTACGACTTGAAGAAATTGTCAGCCGATGACTATCATTGGGCATGGCCTATTCCGGCTCATGAGTTCCGCTTGAACGACAATCTCAAGCAGAACAAAGGATATGATGAAAATTAAAATTAAAATCTCTCTTATATAAACTAAATCTTTTAATGCGAGTCGTCGTGAGACGATTCGCATTTTTTTATGTATATCCCAGATATATGCGATAAATTAACATTCATTTAAGTAAGAAATCACTTATTTTTTTTAATAAAGCATGAATTTAAAATCTAATATGTGTTTATAAAAGATGAAGTTAAATAATAGAATGTGTATAAAACTATATATTTACTATCGTTTTATTATTATATAATAGGTATAACTATCAATCTGTACCACAAGTGTGGTATTTTGTTGTTAATATATGTGAAAATAACAACCCGAGATATGTGAATATTTGTTAGGTTAATAAAGATGCATTACCTTTGTGATATGTTAAAAAGATAAGGACAACGAATTAACCATTAAAAAGATTGTATTCTAATAAGATTTTTTCGTTGACAGGTTGTACTTAACTCATAAATATAACTTTAATATATGCGTATTTAATTTTTAAGAAAGAGATCTTATGGAAAAAAGACTAACAATGTTTTTAGCCTGTCTGTTCCTGAGTTTAGGAATGGCCCTGGCGCAAAACAAAGTTTCCGGAACCGTGGTTTCTGCCGATGATGGAGAGCCTATCGTTGGCGCCTCAGTATTGATACAAGGCACCAAGACAGGTACAGTAACCAATATCGACGGAGAATTTTCATTGAATGTTCCGGAGGGTAAGAAAATTGTGGTAACTTACATTGGAATGAAGCCCCAGGTTGTTGCAGCAAAGGCTAACATGAAGATTAGCTTGCGTCCGGATGACAAAACTTTGGGCGAGGTTGTCGTAACCGGTATGACCCAGATGGACAAGCGATTGTTCTCAGGAGCCACCACCAAGGTGAGCGCAGCCGACGCCAAGATCGACGGTATGGCCGATATCAGCCGTTCCCTCGAAGGTCGTGCAGCCGGTGTCAGCGTACAGAACGTCACCGGTACCTTTGGTACAGCACCGAAGATTCGTGTTCGTGGAGCCACCTCAATTTACGGTAGTTCAAAACCACTATGGGTTGTTGATGGCGTCATCATGGAAGACGTACAAGAAGTAGATGCCGACGCCCTATCATCAGGTAATGCCGAGACCCTGATATCATCAGCGATAGCAGGATTGAATGCCGATGATATCGAGAGCTTCCAGATATTGAAAGACGGTTCTGCCACCTCTATCTATGGTGCCCGCGCCATGGCCGGTGTGATTGTTGTAACCACCAAGCGAGGTAAAGCAGGTACAGCCCATATCAACTATACCGGTGAGTACACCATGCGCTTGAAGCCAAGTTACAACAACTTCAATATCATGAACTCACAAGACCAGATGGGCATCTATCAGGAACTCCAGCAGAAAGGATACCTGAACTATGCCGAGACCGCCAATAAGATGAATGGTGGTATCTATTCGAAGATGTACAACCTTCTCACCACCTACGATGAGACCACCGGTCAGTTTGCCCTTGCAAACACCACAGAAGCACGAGACGCCTATCTGCGCGCAGCCGAGTATAGAAACACCGACTGGTTCGATTTGCTTTTCTCTAACGCCATCATGCAGAACCACTCTGTCAGCATGTCAGGAGGTTCCGATCGTGCCAACTACTATGCATCAGTATCAGCGATGTATGATCCAGGATGGACCCTACAGAGTAGAGTACAGCGCTATACCGCCAATTTGAACAACACCTTCCACATCAACAAGATGCTCGATGCCACCATGCTTGCCAATGCATCATTCCGCAGACAGAAAGCACCGGGAACATTGACTTCAGATGTAGACGTTGTATCAGGAAAGGTAAAGCGCGATTTCGATATCAACCCATATTCATATGCCATGAACACCTCACGTGCGTTGGATCCAAATGAATACTACACAAGAAACTACGCACCATTCAACATCTTCCATGAGTTGGAGAGCAACTATATGGATTTAGGTGTGAACGATTTCCGTCTCACTGGTCAGTTAGATTTCAAGCCTATCGAAGGATTGAAACTTTCTATGCTGGGTTCCGTAAAATATTCTACGACATCTCAGGAGCACTACGTATTGGATGATGCCAACCAAGCATTGGCATACCGCGCAATGGGCACATCTACCATTCGTAAAAACAACCCGTTCCTGTATAAAGATCCAGACAATATCTATGCGTTGCCAATCTCAGTATTGCCAAACGGAGGTATTTTCGAGCGTACAGACAACAGTATGTTCGGTTGGGACACCCGATTCTCGGCAACCTATAACACCGTGATCAACAACGACCATATCTTGAACCTCTTCGGAAGTATCGAGACAAGTTCAGTAGATCGTCACAGAACTTGGTTCCGTGGTTGGGGTATGCAATATTCAATGGGAGAGATTGCCAATTACGCATACGAAGTATTCAAGAAAGGTGTAGAAAACAATACCGACTATTATACATTAGGCAATAGTCATGTTCGTAGCGCATCCTTTGTAGGTATGGCCAACTACTCATACAAAGGCAGATACTCATTGAACCTTACAGCCCGCGATGAAGGAACCAACTTCCTCGGCAAGGCAACATCAGCCCGCTGGTTGCCAACGTGGAACGTATCAGCAGCATGGAGTGCACACGAAGAACCATGGTTCCAGCGCGCCTTCGGCAAAACATGGACAGATGCGAAATTACGTTTGAGCTACTCACTTACCGGTGACCGTCCATCTGTAACCAACTCATATCCAATCATCAAGAGTTACAACCCATGGCGTCCAACTGCTAGTGTTAAGGAGTCTGGACTCTATGTAGCAAGTTTGGGTAACGAAGAACTCACCTATGAGAAGAAGAAAGAGTTCAACCTCGGTTTAGACTTAGGATTCTTCAACAACCGATTGAACCTCCAGGTAGATACCTATTGGCGTAACAACTACGACTTGATCGGTTGTGCCACGACAGAAGGTCTCGGTGGAGAGATTATGAAATTTGGTAATATCGCCACAATGAAATCAAATGGTGTAGATTTAGCGATCAGCTCAGTGAATATCAAGACCAAGAATTTCAGTTGGATAACCAATTTCAACTACTCACATCTACATAACGAGGTTACAGAGTTGAAGACCACCAAACGCGTTATCGATCTTGTTTCCGGCAATGGATTCGCACAGGAAGGCTATCCGGTAAGAGCCTTGTTCTCTATACCTTTCATGGGATTGAACAGCGAGGGCCTTCCAACATTCCTCGATCAAGACGGAAACATCTCCGTTTCAGGTATCTACTTCCAGGAGAACAATCCAGATAAGTTAGGCTTCTTGAAGTATGAAGGATCTGTAGAGCCAACCGACTTCGGTTCATTAGGCAACGTCTTCAAGTATAAAGGATGGACCTTGAACTTCTACATCACCTATTCTTTCGGCAATGTAGTACGTCTCGCCCCAGTATTCTCTAACGAATACGACGACCTCACCTCAATGCCAAAGGATTTCAAGAACCGTTTTGTCAATTCAGGTGACGAGAAGACCACAACGATACCGGTGATAGCAAGTGCCCGTCAGAACAAGTTGGATACCAACCTTAGCTACGCCTATAACGCTTACAACTATTCAACAGAGCGTATCGCCAAAGGCGACTTCATCCGTATGAAGGAAATCTCATTAGCCTACGATTTCCCACGCACTTGGTTGAATAGCCTAAGAGTTAACAATCTCTCATTGAAGTTGCAAGCCACCAATCTGTTCTTGTTCTATGCCGACAAGAAGTTGAATGGTCAGGATCCGGAATTCGTTAACAATGGTGGTGTAGCCGTACCAGTACCAAAGCAGTTTACACTTACTTTAAGATTTGGACTTTAAAATAGAAGACAATGAAAATCAAAAAGATATTTTACAGCACACTAACATTAGCATTTGCCGGGATGACCCTTACATCATGTAACGACTTCCTCGACAAGATGCCCGACAACCGTGCCACTATAGATACAGACGACAAAGCTATCTCACTACTTACTTCAGCCTATCCGGAGAATGATTACATGATGGTAGGCGAGTTTATGTCAGACAATGTAGACGATTACGGAGCCAACAATCCATATACCGATCGCTTTATCGATCAAGTGTATCATTGGCAAGACGTTACCGAGGACAATAATGAGTCACCTGAAGAGTTCTGGCAGGCATCCTATAAGGCCATTGCCAATGCCAATCAAGCCCTAGCCTCTATCGAAGAGATGGGTGCAGATAAGTCAGCAAAATTGTCTCGTGCCAAAGGCGAAGCATTGCTTTGTCGCGCCTATAATCATTTTATGCTCACCAATATGTTCTGTAAGAACTACAATGACACAACGAGCAACAAGGATTTAGGAATACCATATATGGAAGGCCCGGAGACCACACTTTATCCTAAGTATTCACGCGGGACGGTAGCCGAAGACTACGAGAAGATCGAGAAAGATCTTCTAGAAGGATTGTCACTGGTAGGCGATGCCGACTACAAAGTGCCAAAATACCACTTCAATGTTAAGGCTGCTTACGCCTTTGCCTGCCGTTTCTATCTATATTATGAGAAATGGGACAAAGCCATCCAGTACGCCGATCTGTTGTTAGGTCCTGATGCCAAGTCACAGTTGAGAGACTGGTCACAGGTAGCAACGATGACAACATCTTTCGATGCAGAGTCACAACACTACATCGATGTTAATCTGAATGCCAACCTATTGATGTTCACCGCATATTCATCACTACCATTGGCAACAGGTCCATATAGATATTACACCAGATATTCACATGGCAACTATCTGGCACAGAACGAAGATTGCAAGGCATCAAACCTATGGGGAAGTTATATCTACTTCTATTCACGTCCTCATACCTATAGTGCAACCAACCTCGACCGCGTCATATTCTTCAAGTTACCATACCTGTTTGAATATACCGACCCTGTGGCAGGTATCGGTTACCGTCATACCGTATATCCAGCCTTCACCACAGACGAAGCCCTACTCAACAGAGCAGAAGCCTATGTGATGCTGAAACAGTATGACAAAGCTGCCGACGACCTAAACACTTGGATGCACAACATCACTAGATCTACCACCCAGCTTACCCCGGAGAAGATCACCACCTTCTACAATTCAAAGGCATATTCTTATGACGATGAAGCCAAGATCGCCTCTACCATAAAGAAGCACCTTCATCCGGCCTTCAAGATCGACGCAGAAGGTAGCACCCAAGAGTGCATGCTCCAGGCCGTGTTAGGTTTCCGTCGTATCGAGACCCTTCAGACCGGACTCCGCTGGTTCGATATCAAGCGATATGGCATAGAGATCGTACGTCGTGTGATCGGCGCAGACGGCAAGCCAGCCAAGTTGGTAGACGTATTGAAAGTCAACGACCCACGTAGAGCCGTACAGATACCATCCAAAGTTGTTGCAGCAGGTTTGGAAGCTAACCCAAGATAAATAACATATTAAGAAATATAGATATGAAAAAATATATATTGTATTCCATGTTGTTGGCATTGTCGGTATCATCACTGACTTCATGCTCAGAGGATTCACTCGATGATCACAGTATCATCAAGTCATCACAGGCCAAAGAGAATGCCTTCGACAAATGGCTTACAGCCAATTATGTAAATCCATACAACATCCGTTTCGAATACCGTTACGACGATAACGAGACCGATATGGATTACTATAATGTTCCTGCAGAATACGACAAGGCCGTAAAAATAGCGCATATTGTCAAGTATGCCTGTATCGAAGCCTATGATGCCGTAGGTGGAGTAGCCTTCACCCGTAATTACTTCCCAAAGTTAATCTATACCACAGGAGAGTTTGAGTATCGCAACAACGGTACCATGATTCTTGGTACAGCCGAGGGAGGCCGCAAAATCTTCCTTGCCGGAACCAACAAGTTGGATACCTATGGCAAAACTCGTGACGGTCTTAATGAATATTATCTGAAGACCATTCATCATGAGTTCACCCATATCCTCAACCAGACCAAGGACTATAGTCCAAGTTTCCAGTTTGTCACAGGTTCATCCTATCTGGCAGATGATTGGAGCAGCGATGAAGGCGAGACCGGTTACCTTACCCGTGGTTTCATCACAGCCTATTCACAGTACTCCCCAACAGAGGATTTCGCAGAGATGCTTTCAACCTATCTCACCAATCCACAGTCAAAGTGGGACAGTTGGATGGCATCAGCAGGTACCACAGGCGCGTCATTGATTGGTCAGAAGTTGGAGATTGTTCGCAACTATATGAAGGATTCTTGGCATATCGACATCGACAAGTTACGTGATCAAATCCTCAGACGCGAGGACGATGTCGTTACAGGCAAAGTAAATTTAACAGATTTGGCGGTTAAATAAAACAGATGAAATTATGAAAATCAATAAAGCACTTATATATATACTTCTGGTTCTTCCGGCAATTCTGTTCCAGTCTTGTCTGATGAACGAAGAAGATAAATTCGATGATTCAGCAGCCAATCGT
>CACYKX010000009.1 GCA_902775075.1 uncultured Prevotellaceae bacterium
CATCAGCCACAGCTACAGTACAGATAGTATCATCCGTAAAGCTGTTTTTGTCTGAAAACAGTTCAAAATTGTAATCATTCGTGGGATTAAATTCCCAACAGCTACCTACTATGTCCCCTATAATAGCTCCTAACATATAATGTTTCTTTAGAATGTTCGATAATTAGAGACAAATATGTTGTCCATCCCCCAATCGTTGAATGAGAGATGTTTTAATTTTGGGTTAGAATTACTGAAAATAGCAGAATTTTCACCTTCGTTTATTTTCAATACAAAATAATCATTCATCATTAAATAGTTTATATCTCCGTTATAAGTCTTTACTGGTGACTCTGGGTGTAAGAATATCATGGATTGAGGAGAATCTTTCTTTTGCTTTATATTCTTGACATGTAAGCCAATAAGTATTGCTCGCATGTACATTGCAATTCTTTCGACAGAATTAACGTCCTTCAAATTTACATTTATAATACAATCCGGCTTATTTGATGTTATTTCTTGATAATGTCTCAAATTGTATTGAAGAATTAGACAATCCTTGGGAATGTTTTTTTCTTTCAATTCTCCAACAATAGTTATTATCCTTACTTTATGGGTGCCAATGCAAAGTTTTAATACTCCATCCTCTCTTGTAAGAGTTATAGAAGGAAAGGCAGAATAATGGTTCTCCTTAAAAACAGCAGACCATTGACATTCAGATTCTTCATGTATGTCATAGTGGAAATATTTTACCACGATATATTTTATCAGTGCATTAGCATATGAAATGAGTCCCCTTAAAGTATCTTGATGTTCAGTATGTAATCGATTAATTGAATACTCTTGAATCTCTGAATTTAATTCAGACCATAATGATTTTAGATATTTGTAATGAGGATGACCAAGCAAGACATTTGTGTCATGATAGGTAATGGAATCTATTGTTCTTGAATTGACTTCTTGGGTTAAATTCTTACCCAACATTATTACACACTCATTCATCAAACGACGCAATTTCTTATATGTTAAATCAGATTGATTTTCGTCATCATCAGATTTTTCTGTAATATAGTTTTGATCGTGATATTCTCTACCATATAATTGAAGATTTCTTTCTGGTTTAGCGTACCAGTAAGAATCTCCAGTAAGACCTTTTTGATAATTGATCAAACTGTTCTTGTATTCTTTGATAAACTCTTTAGCATCTTCAACAGATTTTAATCGTCCTCTAAGATAGGCCAGTGTTCGTTGAACAAAGGCTACCAATAATCTATTTTCATAGATGTCAAAATCCATACTTAACTCTTCAGTTAAGATTCTCTCTGGCCTAAAGGAAACAATGCTATATTGCTGCCAGTCCTCCGTGTGAGCACCTAAATACTGATAACTTCTGGGAGTTATTCGTTTGGCTTTGGATACATTAACTTTCTCCTCAATTCTATTTAGTTTAGAATGTGGCTTATCATAAGCGGCTTTAATATGATGGATATTCTCATAAAGATGTTCCTCGAATAATGTTAATTTAATCTCTGTGCAGACGTCCCTTATGATGGGAGATGGAAGATGTTCTTTACATGGAACGAGACCTGCTACTTCTTGTGTCAGTCTGCGTAAGATTTTATGAGTGGTAGCGTATGTGTCACCAAGAAAAGCATCGTTTATAGTTGAATCACAATCGGTTGGTAGATTATCTTCACAAAGTTCCTCATTTGTCTCTGTGATTATATATCTACCAAGATTGATTGTACTGGACAATTTCTTTTCGTCCACCAGAGTGTTATATATACGATCAAATATCATTGTCTATTTATAGCAATATCAAGTAATGCCAAGGAGTCCTTGGGCTCTTCTTCAAAGCTTTCGTTAAAGTAGAAATAAAGACTTTCCTTTAACTCCTTCAATGTTGATGATTTCAGTTCTAATCTGTTCTCTATACCTCTAAGCAAACGGGTAGCTATAAGGTGATCTGCAGCTTCAGCTAAGCTTTTCTTTTTTTCTTCTGGTCCTGTAGCTATGTATGCTGATATAAATCTGAATGCTTGACTTTCAAGTCGCTTACCAATGCCAATACCAACTCTTGCAAACATTTCATCAACCTCTGGTTTAGACAAGAAATCAACGAATTTGCTAAACTCTTGACTGTATTTGTCCTCAGCATTTCTAAACTGTTTTTCTAACCAGTCATAAGGGATGGTCAGCTTGTCACTGATTGTTTTTATATCAGTATTCCTTGCCCTTTTGATGTCCATCAAATTTGAACGGTCACAGGTTTTGGGTGCAAATCCGAGTGTCGTTTCATCATGGTTAGCAGTACCAATGAATCTTACATTAGAAGGGACCTTCATCTTACCATTTCTCGTTATCAGACTTGGCAAGAATTCAGATGGAGCATCAATATTGACATATCTGTCCTTTTCATCCTGTTCAAGGAGCGAAAGAAAGTCAGCAAAATAATGTTCTGGATGAGAAAGATTCATCTCATCCAATATGATGAAGAATAGAGTATTACTATATTTTGGCAATGATGCCATATACAGAGCTTTGAAAAAGTCTGTTTCTTGGTATTTCTTGTCGAAATGGTTAAAATAACCTACCAAGTCCATCCTGTCTCTCCATCCTGATTGAATAGCACATATGCGATATGGGGCATTGGGCATACCATATTCAAAATCCTGGTACTTAGCTGAACCCGCAACCATTGCTTTCGCTATTTCGCGAGGAAGACTTGTTTTACCTGTACCGCTAATACCCTGCAAGATTGTCAATGGAGACATGTTGATACCTGCTATAAATATACGGATAGTCTTAGTATCGTATGAGTAATTTTCATTTGTAAACATGTATGACTGGAGATATTGAACCATCTGTTTTAATCCGTAGTTGTTCAATTGTTGGTTGCTTCTCAAAGTCTCTTTGAAGTTATCTGACTCATCTATGAACTGAGCAAACTCAAATGCTTTTTTCTGTTTCCCATCTTCACCTCTCAACTGACTAATAACCCCCTGAAGTTGCTCAATAAGCGAGTCCTTGTGTTCCAAATTAGCATTGAGCGTGTCAATCTTAGAATGGAATTGGTTGATTTCCTGAATGTAATAGTTCTCGTTAGATAACTTTTCACGCAGTTTTGCCAATTCTTCTTCATTGACCATTTCTTGTAATTCTTCAACTTTTGATGTTAGAATATCAACCGATTCTTTTTTCTGTTGATAATCATTTATCGTTGGACGACTTTCAAGTTCGTTTTTCAAGCGAATAACTTCCTCTTCTGAAGTGCGTAATTTCTTCAGTATCTCTTCAGGAGAAAGAGTTCCCGCCAGACTCCACAATTCATTGATTGTGAAATTGTATTTGTCGTTCTCCTTTTTAAGACGTGTATTGTCTATAGTTAGTTGCTTGTTCTCCTTTTCTAGTTCGTCTATTTTCTCCTCAAATTCATCTTCAACATCTTCTCTAATTTCTGATTCTTTGAGGTTCAATCTGTTTGTTTCACGAGTTTTGTGCTTCTCGAATTGCTCTTTATCTTTCTGAAGAGCCAACTTATCTGCTTCCAGTATAGCTTCACGTTCAGATAGATTCTCTTCAACACCAAGCTGTTGAAGGTGTTTCTTTAGCAATTCTTGCTGTTGATCAGTTAGTTCTTTTATGCGTTCTGCTGTTGCTTTGGTAACGTTCTCTTCTGTCTCTTTAAAACTATTAAGAAGGTTCAGAATAACTTCCGTGTAGAGTTTGTCACTCATGGCAACTTCTCTACGCTGGATGTCTTGCTTCTGTTTTGCAATCTCTTTCTTTTCCTGTTCTAATTCGGATTCACTCTTTTTTAGGTCTGCTTTTCTTTGAGAGATTTCTTTCTCGGCACTTTCTGCTGCATTTTTAGCATTCAATTGCAAATCCTCATACTTCTTCTTAGCAGCAAGAAGCATCTTGTGTATGCTCAACAAACGTTCCAGATATTTTTCAGCATCATTAGAAGCCATTATCTCGTCAACCTGCTTTTTCTCAGCACTACTCAGTTCTGCTTCCTCCAGTATGGTGTCATCACTGGCCTCCAGTAATGTATTCTCAATATTCTCTACTTCAGAAGATTGACTTGCTATAAGTTCAGGCGTAATATCCTTTACTATCATCTTCTGTTGCTTAGAAACATTCTTTTTATTTGACTTACCCATAATTATATAATCGATATATATGATTTAACTATTTGAATATACGAATTATAAAGACTGTTAATGTCTTTCTCTGCTTCAGAAAGTGGAATCTCTTGTTCGCTACCTCCGTGACTTTTATCATTTCTGAGGATGCTCAGGTTGATAATAAATTGTATATGTTCTCTGAAGACATTATATATAGGTGCATTGCTATCAAATTGTCTTGTTAGAAGCATTGCAGCAAATTGGGAAAGCATTGATTTTCTTAAAAGTGCTCCCCTTGATGCCTTTTGCAGTTTATAAAAATTGGAAATATATTGCCCCCTTGTTAATTGATTAACTTGTCTGCTCATGTCATTAGGAGCAAGATACTCTTTTAGCACATCTTTTAGGCGATTAAATGCCAATGTTCGTGAATGATAATCATTCGCCAATATGGTTTCTATAGTTTTTTGCATACCACCAAATAAAGGCATCTGATAGTCGAAATTGTTTATGTGTTGCAAACGAATAAATGCACTGATAGTATTCTTTACTTGCTCTTTTAATTGTTCGTCCAACTTTTCGAAACCATATCCCAATTGGAGTTTTATCTCGTCAGAAGTTTCGGATTCTAACATAGCGTCAACTTCAGCATATTTTCTGTTTATATCAGTGTCGGCCTCTCTGAACTCATTTAGGATCTTTTTTTTCAAACTAGGAAGATTGAGAGATTTTAGATACAACTCCAACTCTTCACTATCTCCATCCGCAAAAGGATTTGTAACCTTCCATTCTGAGCTATAGATACCTTCTTCTTCGTTTACCATAGGAAGGTAAATATATGCGCAAACCAGCACAGGTATTGGTGAACTACTTGGTACAAATCTAATAGAAAGCAGTTTGGAGAGTCCATCAAGGGACTCGCTGTCTTCTACATAATCTTGATTGTGCTTAGTGTTCTCTATCAAATGACATACTTCAATATCAGAAGGTGCATTGCCTCTTATTTGCTGTTGTTGCAGATTTATTTTGTATAAATTTTCCACAGAGTTTGAATTCTCCAAGTCTATGGCAATTAATGAACCTTCTTCATCAATTAATTCTGCTTCACGGATAGTAGGTATATAATAAGGATAGTAATTCGTTTGAGTTAAGTATTGAAATACATAACCCATTCGTTGCGTTTCCTTATCAATAATAATATGACTTTTGTTATCAAGAAGTTCTATACCATATTGAGTAATTGATCCGTACTCCGATAATAGATTTTTCCTGATTAACTCGCCTTCAACACGTTCCAATAGTTTTATATCCAGCCCCGTCATATCTGATATTGCAGAACAAGATGTGTCAGGTTGTCTTTTGAATTTCAATACGATCTCCTGAAAAAAGTTCAACTCGGATGTGAATCCTTGGCTTTGTACCCTATACATATACATAGGGATGCCAATGAGGAAACTTTTCTCAGTAGGTTTCGTTTGGGAACAAATTATTTTATTTGATAAGAACTCCATATTGCAATTTTGTTTGATGTGAATAAAGTTCATAAAGTCCTTTTACATGACGCATGGCAAATTCATCATTAAACATGCTGCCATCACCTACAGTAATTAAGAGTCTTATTGCACGAGAGAAAGCTACATTTAGACGATTCTCCAACATAAGGAATCCGAATATTCTTTTTTCATTCCCTTCTTTCCGATCAACATTATTTGAACGTACCGTGCTAAGAATTACCACGTCAAATTCCTTACCCTGGAATGAGTCTACAGAACCGATTCTTAATCTTTCTCTACCATCTGAAGTTGTAGCGTATAAAGGACTAATTACATAATTACCTTCTCTATCAATTTGTGTATAGCCTTTCTTGATTCCTGCTTTCATTAGTTCACGAACTTGTTTGGAATAGAATGTTATCACACCTACTGAGAGTTTTTTATCACGCTCTAGAATATCATTCAAAATATCCATTATTTTGTTGACTTCTGCTTTGCGCGACTTACTTTGCCCTCTTTCCTCATATCCCATGGCCACACCATCAACATCCACAAAGGCAATTGCTTTATTCTTCCATGGTTCAGGAAGATTATGCGCTCTGTCTTTGGCTGTAACTCCGTTTTCAAGTTTTCCTTCATAGTACGTGTTACTTATAAAGCTACCTATGGCAGGGTGCATTCTAAATTGCTTTGTTAGCATGATGCAACGTTGTGGTACGACACCTTTAAGATTGTCAAAGATGATGCCAAATAGGGATTTCTTTAACAATTCTTGTTTTTCTTCAACAACAGATGCTTCTCCTTCCATTGAATCTACAACTTCATCTGCAATATCTTGCTCCAACAAGTGAGGAAGCTGCATCTGGTCGCCCAGCAAAATGATTCTTTCTGTAGCTTTTGTCATTGGAATAATCAGGTCAAGGGGATTAGAACGAGCAGCCTCTTCCAATATCACATTACGTGCCCTGTCATTACCTAACTCAAGGGATAAACGCGCGGAAACTTGATTGGTTGCAGCAACGCTTACGCCGTAATTACGAATTGCGTTTTCTATGTATCTTGTATTTCCTAGAAGTGAATCTTTTAACTCATCCAGAACTGACCAATAATAAACCTGTTTTCGCTCAGTTATGGTCTTCATATCATATTCTTTCCCTTTCTTAATAGCCTGAAGTAACCAGTCTTTCAAATGCTCTTCTGTTAATTTCTGAATATCATTGCCACCAAGTTTATCAATAAGCCTGTCACGAATGTCAAAGAATCCAAAAACGGTACTATTGGTTGGTAATTCTTTACCATTCATATCGTCCATAATGATATTCTCCTCTTCAGTCAGTTCATCATGGCAATATTTGTCCAATTTAGCAGCTGCTATATGGCATGACTCTATATCTTGATATTCCTGTATGTCTGTACTTATCTTTTGAAGTTTGTCAATGGTTCTAATGGTTTTTCTATCCAATTGATTCTTGGGTTCAATCATATGAATCCATTGTTGTGCCAACTCTTTATCAAACACGCATTCATTGAGCAAGTGAGTAATCTTGTTACAAGTATCACTTAAACTACCTTCACTGATATATACATTATAGATATCTTTTAAGCGTTCTGAAACGGTATATTTAATACCATCAGGACTTAATCTTTCCAATTCTGCCTCAATGCTCTTTTCTAATTTATCTATAAATTGACGTGTGGCATTCATTGTCTGAGTCGTTTTGCCCAGTTTAACAGTAGGTAGCCCCTCTGTATAGATTTTGGATGCAATGTGCTCAACGGTGTCATTTTGGAAAGCAGATGCAAGGATGAGTTTGGGCTTACTTGATTTATCGCCTTTTTCTTTTTCTGCAAACTCTACCAAGCGATGGCATATAGCTGAAACCACAGTCGTTTTTCCAGTTCCCGGAGGCCCTTGGATTGCAATAATATCTGGTGTTTGAAGTGCCAGATTAATAGCATTCTCTTGATCCTGGGTTAATTTATTGATGCCAAACTGTTTCTTTACAAACTCTCTTGTCGCATCGGATATAAGCAACTTGCCTGCTTTTCCGGTTTGCATAGTTGGTTTGTCTTCCATAGCCTCCCACAAGAAAGCCAAAAGTGGAGAAGTCTGCTCTCGTAATTTACTGAGTGCATTGTCTCTTCTTTTCTTTACAACTAAGTCACCAATGGGAGACAAGTTCATAATACCATCATCTGGCATCTTAAACAATTCATCTTCAAAAGTACCTTTTTTATTGTGAGAAGAGTATCTTACAAGTTTAAATAGTAGTTTACTTTCATCTAAAGTAACTTCAAACAATGCACCAGTACGAGCCAAATCTATTAAAATGCTTTCGCTCTCTGGATTTACCTGCAGTTCAACTTCCACTTGTCTGTCAACTAAACTGCGTATCTTCTTGAATTTTATAGAACCTAATTCTTTTGCAATCTTCGTGGCTCTATCTACTTCTATTTGAGCGTAGGTTTCCCATAGCTTCAGCAGAGATTGCCCTTTCTGATCCAGTTTTGAAAGTCTGTCAAGACTAATCTTTATCTGCGATTCATTCTTGAAAATCACTTTCTTGTAACATCTGACAGAAAGAGCAGAGAAGTTGTAGATGTCATTGGGAAACCTGAATTTTGATGATTTGTATGCTTTTGCTGTTCTATTTACGATATCCTTTTCGCCTTTGCGTTCTCCATGAGCGACCATCTCGAGCCCAAGAATTTGCCATTGAGGGCCATTTGTGTATTCTTGTAAAAACAAGAATGAATATTTTCCTCCGTCAAATACAAGATTCTCATATAGATATGATTCCAATTTATCCATACTTCTCCCCATGTTCCTGTTGACCAATTCGTCCCCAAAAGCGATAGAAAAGTCATTCTCAAAAGGCTGACACTCACGAATAGGCAAACATGAAAGCATAAACTTCCCTTTCTCTCCAGGAGAAAGTAAATATAGATAGTTAATCTTTGGCAAATCACACGGCTCGATATCAATCACCTCATTTGAATGAAGACGAATTGGCTTCTCGTTGATCTCAAATAGCGGACTCTTTTCTTCATATTTCAAGAGATAAACCACTATTGGTTCATCTATCTCAATATGTTCACTGGGAGAAACTGTATAAGTGTGGCTGTATGCAGCTTCCTCAAATCGAATGAATAGGTCCTTTATATGTGGCATAATTTCAATATTTTATTGTTAAATGTTTCGGATTCAACCAAAAACATTGTACTGTATAGTTCTTCACCGTTAATATCAATATCTGTTGCATCTTCAAAAGCTTCATCTATAGGTGTATAATTATCATCCAGTAGAGTAAATGCAGTCCCAGACATTGGTATGATATGAAGTGTAATATCTTTATTGCTATTACACTGAGTAATAGTTATTACAGCAATTGGCTGGTCTTTCTTTGATAAGACACCAAAGTGATAACCATATAATATCTTAGATGTATTTTCTGTGATAATCACATTTCCTTTTGCTTTTCCAATCAGTGTAGGTTTTTTCTCTATAGTATTTTGTCTATAATTGTATATTTCCGCATCTCCATAATAACCAACCTTTAGACAGATTAATAAATTGCTTTTATTCTTGCATGTAGTGCAAGTCCCTGAAGAATTAAGAACATGCCATTGATTACATTGAGAACAATACATCAATTCATCTAGTCCATTTCTAAGTGAGTCACGCCAATTATTCATCTTTGGACGCTGCATAGGGTCATTGCTAAGGGACTGAAATAATATATCACGAACAGAAGAAGCAACATAAATTGTATCACTATAATCATTTGTGAGCGAAAATTCTTTACCAGTTAGCATCTGATATACAAAAGATGCAAACGAATAGCATTCGCTCATTGGTGTAATGGGGGATAGGTGATGCCTTACTTCTGGAGCTATATAAGGAAAACTTTCCTGCATATGCATCATATTCGTTTTATAACTGGCACTACTATCATCTTGCATTCTGACTACTATTGGTTCATCAGAAACAACTTCAAAATTGGCTGGATTCATATTCCCCAGAACCAGATTCGCGTTATGATATGCACTTACTAGATCTGCCAGAGCGATTAGTAACTTATATCGTAATACAATTGAACCTGAAATTGACAGGTATTTATTGAACGAGATAGACTCGTTTTTATACAAGTATTCATCCAAAGAATGGCCCTTTACCTCATAATCGTCAAAGAATGTCGCCTCACATCTTATTGATTTTATTTCATCTTGGGAGTTATACTCTGCTTCATGTGTTTTTAGTCCGTCAGTAGAATTACTAGCTGCTCTATCTTCTTTATTATAGTTATAAGGTGCAGCTTGCAAAAGTTCTCTTTGAAGATCAAGTTCTTTTTTTTGAGATTCTCTCCATCTGATAAAGTCGTTATCATCGTTTGAAGAGTCTTTCTTATCGTCATTGTTTGTTTCAGTCTCCCAATTGACATCCTCTAAGAATGGTTCTTTTTCTTTGAGATTGCTTTGGAAAATGATTGGGGCAAAGAGGTTTGAACCTATATGCTTAATGCATACGGTTATAGCATTCGTGATTTCGTAATCATCAAAGTACTCATTTTTATCAACGGCTCCCCAAATAAAATAGCCTTCATGTAGAGAACATTTTACAATATATTGTTCTCTGGTAACATCAATAACATAGCCTTTGATCTCTTTTCCTGGCACTAACTTGTCGAATTGTTTCTGCCATGACTGTTCAGGGCAGACTTCATATCTAAGTCGGGCATATGTTCCATTTTTGCTTCCTGTAACCTCGACACGTGGTTCTAAAACAGTAAATTCTTTCTTTCCACTGCATGTCTTCAATAAGCCCTCTGCACAATAGGTACTTAATTCTATGCCATTATAATAAACATCTGATAAATGTACTCGTCCTTCGATAAACAAGTTGCCATAGCCCTTTGTGTAAAGTACTTTGCTTGCAAACCCTTTGACCTTTATTTTAACTTTCTGCCCAACAATTTGTTTGAGTTCTTGTTCGATAAGAAGTTTCCTTTTAGCCTTTTTATCGGCTTTGGTCTCTATTGTAGCTTGCTTCTTGGTTGGCTTACTATGCCTCTGATGGATTTCATTCAACACTGCCTGAACTTCAGGCTTCTCATGCGCAACAGAGCTACGTAATTGTTTAGCTTGCGGTTTATAGCCAAACTCCCTATAAAGCAAAGAACATTGCATGTCTCTTAAACGTACATTGAGATTTCTGTCTTCAAGAGGCATTCCTTTTGAGGCCAGAAATTCTGCAGCTGTGTCTAAGCCGATGTTCAAGTTTCTTATTGCTTCATGTAAACGCATTTGTATTTCTTTTGCAATATGTTCAATCTAATATTATGTGGTTTGAATAACCCATCTATTTATTCTGATTGTTTGATTCAAATAGTCTTTTTAATTCATCAACATCCATTACTTCTCGCTTTCTGTGTACCATTGAAT
Organism: uncultured Prevotellaceae bacterium; assembly: GCA_902775075.1. The sequence continues at coordinate 11,045 of CACYKX010000009.1, forward strand.
GGCAATTGGAGCAAAGCGCACATAACTCTGATTGAGGAATTGGATGTTCATCATCATATGTAGCCAATGGCTTTGTATGATGCACTTCAAGGAAGTTCTTTCCAATTTCTCCATATGCTTTCTCAAAGTTAAATCCACATACATAACAGGTATATCCAGAGTCCTCTAAACATTTTTGTCGTGCAGCACGATTTCGTTGACGACGAAGAATCTTCGCCTCTGTCAATCTGCCTTCAACCATTTGGCGTTCTTCCTCGTCAGTTCCGGGGTTTTCACCTGGATTATTATCTGGCATTTGTATAGAAGAAAGATCGATTCCTATTTTATTTGCATAGAAACGAATGTATGCTTCAATTGCTTTCGATGAAATATAGCCTGAATGTCCAGCCAATATCTCGTCATCTGATTTCAGTTTTGCAGAAAACGACAGTAATTCTTCGATGGAATACTTGTCATCATATATGCAGTCAAAGTCCTGACGCACGTGTTCCCTAATCAATGTCGGAAGTGATTTCTCTGTCGCATTGACCAATGTATTCAGCATATTTCTTTTTATGCCTTCAACAATGCGCAGATACTTTCTATATTCCGAATGAACTGCTTTTTGTTCTTCTGTCAACATGAGCTACTTTTCTTAATTATAACATAGTACAGTACATCTTCATTATTACGTACAACACTGACTGACCCACTGAGAGTATCGAGATTCATATATTTACTATCAGACCTATAGCCACCACTTATACCATGATCAGGACGTATTTCAACAAGTGCGCCATCCTCGGTGTTTATTCTTAACCATCTGTGATGATCTGCATCATTGAAAGAATGTTCTGGGTCGATTCCAAAAATATCAAGGAAAAGTTGGTCTGTATATTTGTCAGCTTCCTCCTTAGATGAGAAATTCATGCTAATAGGAGTCCAGTCATTAAATCGTTCATTGACACATTTACGCTTTGGCGAATCTAATTGCAAAGTGATATTATCTATAGAAAAGCCGAATAAATTGCGCATCTCATCAATAAGATAAACCAGCATAAGACTTGCTAATGCGCTGTTTACATACATGTCACTAAATGATATATCCACATGTTTTCCTCTGAGGATATCAGAAAGAATGTCAATATCATCCTTTTTCAGTACATATGGTGCAATGGCAGTAGAAAAATAATTCTTTATCTGAAATGTTGTCGCATGAGTTATACCTTCACGGACAATCTGTGAAGGTGAAACTGTGTAGGTCGGTTCATCTTGACTTACAAATGTAGGCAAAGAAGAATCAACAAATACATGACTGCAATTCTTTCCCCAGTTATTGGAGAATGATAGAACTGCCTCCTTATTAGTGAAATATCTTCTTGTCTTGTTTGATGTTTCAACTATTATTGCAGTTTTCAAACCGCCCATGTCTTTAACTAGTTGCACATCACAATCCGGAAATTTATCCTTTAGATTTATGAAAGGTAATTTGCCTGAGAGTGATGTATGTAGTTCTGGATGGTACTCAACGACAAGTGATATTTTCTTGCCATTCACTAGGGCATTATTAATGAGTTTGCCCATTTCCGAGCGAACACTTGACCAGTCACTGATGGCATAGTCATCAGATTCATCTGATACACACAAAGTGAGCTTCTTTACTTCAGAATCGTTATTGGCCTGTTTGAAAATATCCTTTAGAGATTGATAAACAACCTTGGCAGACGGACTAACAGCCTTGATTGAGCTGGGTACGTCAAGGGCTTTGTCTTTTTGTCTGTTAAGCCAATCCATTACTTTAGCTTTAGACAAAAGATGTGAATATCTGTAGTTGTTTCTATCTACAAGACATCTCGCACAAGCACCACCATCAACGTGACAGTTACAATTTGTCTCTTCAAGGTCTTTTCTGGCGATGTCAAATATTTCCTGACAAAGGACGGGATTCATCAGTTTCAGCGAATATCCGCATCCACCTTTTGCTGTGTCATATATAAATAGAACCCAAGCATTGATCTCTTGTTTAATGCCAAAATCAATTTCCCCTTCATCGATTCCTTCACTTTTTGCTAAGGCACGTTTTAGAACTACACCTAGAGAAAATACGAGTTGCTCATCCATTTCATATTCAGATGAAGCGGCATCTTTTTTGAAACGAAGTACAGTATAGCATGTGGGATGATTACCTGTGAATACGACATGTCGTGCAATATCTCCATCGTTTGCCTCACAATCATCTCCCCATAATCTCTTGTGGCCAGGTTTTACAGAATACGGAATACTTTCTTTTGTTGAAGTTGCAGAATACTCTATGGAAGCTCGACCACAACGCTTACAGAAAGCAAAACCATGACCATTTCCAACATTATAGAATAATATATTACCAGTCTCACCACTGCTAATGATTTCGACCATGTTGATTGCCTTATGTTGACTCCAATCTGTTTTTAGTAAAACAGGTCTAATGTCGTAGAAGTGTTTCTCTGTTTTCTCTTCGCGTGAACTGTCAACATTTTGGTCTGTACAAAAGCCTATAGGTTCATAAGCTAATGTATATGTGTCATGGTCTCTATCGATTATACTATGATAGGGATTCTGACAGATAGGACAGATTCTGTTCTCGTCCAAATTTCTTCTGTATTCAGTATGACCACAATGAGTACAATGATATATTGCTCTAGTTTGAGTTTCTTCATTGTATGCGCCAAGAAGTTTTATTCCTGCGGAAACATAGTTCTTTTCGTTTACGACTACGGTTTGTTCTGGGGCGTACTCATTAAGAGCCGTATGGATATCACGGGAAGCTGTGGTAGCACGGCGAAGTTCTGCAATTTCCTTTTGAACCTTATTTAGCTCGTTCTGCAAATTAAACTTCTCTACACTATCACTTTCTGCTGCAATCTTGTTCTGGAGGGTTTCTGCCTTATCATATAAACGATGAAGCTTAACAGCCTGGTCTCTATCAGTAAAGTCAAATGTCACGACTCCCGTTGGCATATTAGCATTAGGGATAAACTGATGTTCGGATAGATAATTCAGCAATCCTTCGGATTTTGATTTGCGAATCTGATTGCTAATAGCCATTTGGCGTCTTGTGTCGTTCTTGAATTGAACAAACGCATCATTAAGTTCGCCAATTATATCATTGTATTCTTTCTGTATAGTTTGTATTGAATCTTTAGTGATATTAATCGTATAAGGGGTGCTCTCCCCAAATACCTTCTTGAATTTACGCTCCTCTGCTTGATTAGCTCTCATATCATCCAAAAATTGAACAAACGTATCACATGTAGAAGTCATAAACTCGTCAACGGACATAGTAGCTTGAATACCAGATCCATTATCGCAAATAAATTGTCTGAAGAAGAAAGAGTTTATATGTCGCTGTATGATAGTCTGGCTTGGACGAACCTTAATCATGTGCTGTGTCGTTTGAAGAGCCCACATAGGATTAGCAAAAGCATGTTGACCTACAGGGGTGTTATTGCAGAGGGAGAAAGCTATAGCTTTGCTTTGTCCCATACGACCAGCACGACCCACACGCTGAAGATAATTAGCAGCTGTAGGAGGAACAGTGTCCATCAGAACCACATCAATGTCACCAATATCAACACCCATTTCCATTGTGGTAGAACAGTGCAGGACATTGACTAATGGGTTCTTTTGGCTAAATGCTTTTGTGTAATCACGCAACAACTTCTTAGATTGTTGGGCAGAATGCTCTGCAGCTATATATATAGGAGTCTTGTGATATGAATACTTATGTCGGTCAGTCCATAAACCGTTAGCCTTCAGGTTCTGGATATTATTATCATTCTTTTCCCATTCTATGACTTCATCATTATCTTTGGGTCTTGAAGGTAAAGATATCTTTGTACCATCGCACTTGTATTTAGCAAATAACTTTTCACAGATAGTACCTACGATCAGTGGGCTATATCCGCAGAAAGTAGTGTCAAGAATCTGATATGTTACAGGACATATCCATCCTTCTTGCAATCTCTTGATTTTACATACATTATTCCCTTCTTTACCTGAGAGGTCGAGAAAATAGCAATCAACGTATTTATCATCAGGATAGAAGCGAGGGTTATTATAGCCTTCGGTGTCGTCAGCTTTTACCTTCGTAAATATCTTCTTCTCAATCAGAGTGTTCCATGCTTCTTGAATAACGGCATCAACAACCCTGACATTAGCTTGAAGTTGGTCTAGTGTATGTATACCTATACCTGCACAAAGAAGAACTACTAGACGAGACTGTTGTTCTGAAACATTTCCACCTTCATTAATCTTCACTGATGGCCAATGTTTGAGCTTTTCTCTTGTATCGTCGGCTGCCGCAATAGGACTACTCAAATTGCTGTCACGAACATATTTCTTCTCATCATCTACTAATGGCTGAATATGGTTATTCAGTCTCATAACATAGTCGATAGCAAGTTTAAGATAGTCTTGCCAGTCTTTATCTTCAATACGAATGTTATTTTTATCGGCATAATCCGCTAAGATTGATGGTACTTTGGCAGTTTTCAATGAAGGATAATCAAGATAAATGAATCCCATTGTTTCTGCATTGGTTTCATAAGCAGGTCGTCTACCTATAATTCCTCTAACTAAAGCAGCCTTGTAAGCTTTCTTGTTTTTTGCACCATCAGTGTTGGACAGATGATCAAACATCGCTTGATTATAAATCTCTTCCGAAAAATCATAAAGAGATACACCATCTGGCGAAGATGGGGCTGTCGCCATAATCGATGCTATTTGTTCAGCTGTTAAGAGTTTCCTTACTGGTTCTGGAATTGCATCTAATGGATTCACCGCTTGTATTTGTGCAAGTCTTTCCAAAATGTTTTCATAACTTTGATTTCGTTCAACATTGATATTAAACGTTTTGGCAGAAATTGCAGTTCCTTGACGGCTATCAGTAAATGCAATATACTTTCCCCAGCTTCTTCCTTCAGGAGCGCATTCACGAAGGAAAACGGGAGAGACAGTTTGGTTGATAAAGTTGATAGGAATTCTAAAGTGTTTTAAATTTAGGCGTTTGCCCTGAGCTAAACGGCCACAACTTGGACAATATGAATGTCCATCATCTTTTCTAACTTCAACCCACTGACCTTCGTTGTCGGAACGTACTTCAAGTACCGTTCCATTAGCACTATGAATTATATCCATTGTGCCAACATGTGCTTTGCTTACAGGATTAAAGAACTTCTCTTTTTCATAAGGCATTAAGAAGAATGTGTCAGGACGACCTGCACTATCCAATTCATCCTCTTCTTCTTGTTCTGGTGAAAGGTCTATAGAGAAATAATCATCTCTATTAGCACCATCTTCACAAGGAAAAATCTTATGGTTCTGTGAATCACTACATCCCATAAGAACAAATCCACCACATCGCTTACATTGTACTATTTCGAGCAGAGGAACGCCACATTCAGGACATACTGATGCCTTATATGTAGTAAGATGCCCATACATCGGTATAGCAGGGTTGACCCCTTGGCAATCAGCATTAGCACAAGCATAAAGTCCGCTTATTGCGCGCATAAAATAATGTGCCCTTAGGGATAGAACAGGATTGTTGCCTTGCGACATTTCACAAAGTTTATCCAGGAGTTGTAAAGCTGGCAACAATTTCTCCTTGTTATATGGAGTATCTGGACATAACCACTCCCACATTTGCTGAAGTGTCATGCCTGGAACCTTGTTAATTTTGTCGCGTAGCGATAGAACTTTGTCAACTGAAGGAAGATTGTTCTTTTTCAGTTCAGAAGAGAGTTCGTCCTTATCAAGTGGGCGAACCAAGCGATTACCTCCAATCACCTTTATCTGTTCAACTGGTTGTCCAGTGACAGTTGATATAAAATCTGCAAGTGACTGTGCTCCTTCTTCACCTCCAATAGTTGCTGATGTACATGCAAACCTAACTTGTTCTGGTGTTCTATCAAATGCTTCTAATATTCGTTTTATCTGATATGCTAGTTCAACTGCTGCAGAACCAGAGTAACTATGAGCTTCATCGATAACAATCCAGCGAAGTTTACCTGCTGACTCTTTTAACATATCTTGGTCCTTTTGGCGCACAAGTATATATTCTAACATGCTAGGGTTAGTCAGAAGAATTTCGGGTCGTGTGCCTTGATGTTTTGGATCTCTGATATCATCACGAGTAACAATCTCATTCGGAAGTATTTCGTCACGCCCATCAGCACGATATTCAGGAGTATCACCATTATAGACAGCAAAATGCAAATTGGTTGCTTCACAATACTCTGAAAGACGTTTCTTTTGGTCTTCCATCAATGCATTCAGTGGGTAAAGGAAGATGGCTTCGATAGCATTTGTGTGGCCTTGTTCATACAAGTCACTCAAAACAGGATACATAAAACACTCAGTTTTACCAGAGCCTGTACCTGAAGTTACAACAATACTTTTGTTTTCTGCCAGTGTTTTCCAACTCTCTGCCTGATGCTTGAATGGGACAAATGGTCGAAACGTTTTCCCTGCTTCGATGGCCTTGTTTTCACGGATCTTTTCAAGCTTATTCCAGACATCTCTGTTGATTGCAGACCTCCAAGTTTCATCAGAAGAAGGCTCCCAACCAAATGTACTTTGGAAGACAGGTTCAGCCAACAATGGTTCTCTATCAAAAAGTTCATCAATTGCAGAACGCATTGGATGACTTCCTGGTGCCCAAAGAGAAAGTAATGCTAAGCGCATATTCTCTTCTGTTTCTTTGTATATGTTTTCAAACTTCATATTCTTAATGACTTAACTTGTTATTTAATGCTACGATGAAATGACGATTACATGACTTGCTGCAGAAGATAATACTCCTTCTTATCTTATCTCTTTGTATCTCATCTTTTATTGAAAATAGGTCTATTTCTTTTCGTATATGAGCGACAACAGCATTAACACGCTTGTATAACCACATTTCATTCCCTACCTTTCCTTGTTCATTGAAATTGTTAAAGAAGGTACCAACTTCATCTCCAAGGTAATCTTGATTTGACTCTATATATTCATCTGTAGATAGTTCGAGAAGCCTTATTTCTTTAGGCTTTTTAATGATAGTCTCAGCCAATTCTTCGACAAGACCGTGTGATACATAACCATACGCTTCAATCAATGATGATACGCACAGGTCTTTAATCCATTCGGTAAACGATGTCAAGACATCATATAAACATTGGCCAAGATTCTTCATATACTCTTCTTCAACATTTAATGCACTCAAATATCTCATAATGTCTTCGCCTTCGTGACTCATTGCCCACTTTATGAAGATATCTTGCATCGCAGGAGTCATTGGATCAGACATGAAATTTTGAAGCTGGATGAAGATGCCAGACAGATAAGGTTGTAACCAATACCACTGGAAGGCTAGGTCATTACTAAAACTTTTCAGTTTTTCTTTAAGAATCTCGCGTTCATCATTGTCTGAACATTTTACATACAGTTGAAATGCCAAACATAGCAATGCCTTGTAGTCCTGAGCTGTACAATATAGTTCAAGAATCGAACTTGCCGGAATATCTTCTTGCTGGGCACGATTGAACCAGCCGATAATTCTTGTCCACAATTCATCGCCTAACAAGGAATCATTTAACTTTTCCCTAATATTGAGAATGGCATTCTCTCTATTCTCAGCACGATATGAACCATTCATGTCCTTGGTTAAATCAACCAAAGCCGGACATATACGTCCTCTTGTGCGTCCAACCAGTATGGTTTTGCCCCATGAACGAATTTCCTCAGGAAGAATGTAGTATTGCGATTCCTCATCATACTTCATTTCCAAAGGTTCCAAGTTCGGTTCATCCAGTTTTATGAGTTTAAGCACACCAGTAAACTTGAATGGTTTTCTGTTTTTACCTGTGATTACAACACGGCCATCTGATATTTGTCGAGGACGGAATGGGGATTCTTTAATACCGAAAGCGATTCTTTGTCCATTTGAAAGAACAAACTGAACATTTACTTCTGCATTTAACATGTTTTGCGCCGTGCGCTCAAGTAATGAACGTATGGCCTCACGCGAATCGAATAATGTCAAAAGACTACCCTCATAGGGGATGGTCTTTAGTGCTCGACCATCTTCGAAAATATATAATTTTTCTCCCTTCCATCTTAACTCCCTTCTTACATTGCCATATGTGTATTCTCTTATATCTTGTCCAACCAGGTGGTACTGATACTTATCGATGTCTGAATATGGAATCCAGCAATCATTTTCTATGTCATCACCATATATGTTTTTAATCGAAAAGTCTTTGAATGGAGCTTTTATAGAAATGTCAAATTGGTTTTTGCTGTTTCCAGAAGGAGTAAAGGTGAAACGTATCTTGCGAGGATCGTTGCAGTTTTCTTTTTTGATTTCCCAAACATCACCGATTTTCTTTTCCCCTTCTGTTGTAGATACATGACCATGCGCCCATGAAACCTTTATTTGGCAAGAGCTTTTATCAGCCTTTTGTAAACTGATAACTAATCCTTCACCAATGTTTATGAATCTCAAAGGGGCAACATAGTTGCCATTAGTATCTATTGCACGAGCAAATATTTCACCGAAAGATGGAGTATCTGTCCAAACATTCTGCCATTTGTTACGATACTGAACGTTGTGACGTTTTGACTCTGTTCCATCTTCTGTATCATAGCAAAGTGTAAAAGCGCATTTGTTCGCGTCATATAGTGATTCTATCACATCTGGTACATAAAGTGGTGAAGATTGCAATTCTGTCCAATATAGAGGAGCATTCATACCCAATGTGATACATCCATCTTCGCCTTTCAGTACGATATTATCCGTGTAGTCGGCAGGAATGTGAAGTCCTTGCAACTTTGTTATTCCCCAACTATACTCATATATGTCAAGATTGGTTTCTGTCTGAAGATTCCAACCATCAGGAATAAGAATAATAGACTCCTGTCTTCCTAACTGGTTCCCTAATTCATACTTACCATCCTTATTCCTATACAGTAGATGAGGTACACTTATATCAAGATCATCTCCTATATGAGCATATTCTTGATTGTGGAGGAAGAGAGAGATAAAATCTCCGTTCTCACATGGATGTTTGCTAAATACTGGGTAGCGACAGAAATTATTAGCATAATCGAAAGTGTCAACAGCCTGACCATTCTTTCTTACTTGAACTGAAAAGAATCCAATATCGTCAATTCCTTGTTCTTCCAAGAATACTTGCGGAAGACGTTGAAGTCCTTTGACGATATACTTGGTATATATTTTCTTCTCTACAGTATCTATTCTAAATTCCCATGTCAATGAGAATGGATGAAGCTGATGACGACGAACCTTTTCTTGTTTTGCAAGCTCTTTCAAATATAGGAACCAAACATCATTTTCATTGGCACAGTAGAACGGCATTAAAAGATATCTTTCTGCTTCAACGCCAAGAATTAGCTGTTCGCAGTAGTCTTTCATGCACTTACTTTGCGAAGCAACCAGGCCAAGGTTCAATTCCTCAAAATTGATTTTTCTATTTACTAGACCACGAGTGAACCTATCCCAAACAGAGTTGGTTATGTTAGCCGTCACCAACTTCATAGGGAGTCCACCTTGATAAAGCATGTCATTCAAAGGATCTGCCCGTCCTCCATCATACTTCTCAATTTTCAGCATCTTTGCACCACGACGAGCAGCTTCATAGAATTCGTTCGAATAATTAACGCTTGGTCTTGTTGACTCCAGTGCGTCATAAACCATCTGTTTGCTATGCTTTCCGTCAACATACATTCTACGCCAATACTCAGCAAAGAACAATGTGGCCTCTTTGCATACTGTTATGAATGGATTATTCAAGTTTATAACATGAGTTCTTTTTTCAAGGAGATCTCTCAATTCCTTGAACTCTTCTTCAGTGATTTTTAACTTCCACAGAGGAAGTGGACATTCTTCAAGTCCTCTTTTTTGGAGTATTGTCTCGAAGTAACTCATATTATCATATTGATGGTTATAGATATATTTTAAATCGGCGCAAAGATATGGGGCATCAGTGCAACCTATCTGCACTGATGCCAGTTTTTTTATTCTTCTACGTCAAATTCCAGCCCAAGCTGAGAAGCAGACTCTTTAACACTCTTAACAGTGGCTGAGTTTTCTGTAAGAGGATTTGCTCCAGTCGTTTTGGCTGTAAATTTGACCTCTATCTTCAGATTGTTATTTCGCAATGTCTGAACAAAGCTGGTAAATAACTGAGCATAGTTCTCCAATGGTACTTGTCCGCTTATAACAACCTTTTGATAGGTCTTTGTCTCAGGAGGTGTTCCTCCTGTAGGCTCACCACCTCCTGTCTCACCTGAGCCAGAACCGCCTGTAGCACCGGAGCCTGTTCCTGCACCAGAACCCGTTCCTGTGCCAGTACCAGTTGCTCCAGAAGGCTCAATAACGACAGATGGGTCAACGAGCCAATAGTCCTCACTTGTTACATCGAGGAATGGTACATTCTCACCTTGAATTATTCGTGTCCATCTTCCTGGTGCTCCGAAAGCCACGTTAAATACGCCATTTACGCAATAACGATTGACGGTTTCAGCTATTGCTGATGGGCCTGTAATCATAGGTTTGTCATCAAAACGAAGGAATGTCTCATAAAGCTCCTTTACTGCGATTGGACGATTCACTTCTGGAAGCATATTGATTCTATCCAGCAAGTTTCTTCCGATAGCCTTGATGACCCATTCTTCTTCCATGATTTCTGTCATCAGATTCATACGTATCTGTGAAGAGAAGTCGCCGGCATAGTTCTTCATTTCATAGCTCTCTATGCCATCTTTTGCAGAATACTTAATCGCAATATTATAGGCGCGAATCAGAGCTTCATCAACACCGTGTTCGTACTCGCGCTTGCGATTTTGTACTTCTGTATTTTGGTCGCGCTCCAGTCTTCCTGAATATTCTGCTATGATTTTGGTGCAAGCCAAGTAATCTTTAAGTTTATCACTCAATGCACCACGTCCGGCTTCTGAACAGGCAAGATAGAATATAGTGTTGCGCATTACACGATCACTGTTACCTCGTTTCAATGCTATTTCTTTGACTGCCGTGGTAAGACAATTTGATGGTGTTCCACCAGTCGGCATAGCTATACTTGGAGGCAAAATGACCAGTGTGAGCTGCTTTTGTTCTGGAACATCTCCAGTTGGACATACCAGGACATTGATTTCATGTATAAAACTAGCCGAATTCTTCAGTCGTTTGATAATCTCTGCCTCTACATCTTCTTTTTTGACCTCAGACTTAGCCTGTGCGATGAGGATATTGATGTTGGCTTTGGACTCAAACCAATACGTTGCTCCACCAACTTTGGTAGAGTAAAGATAATGTGCTACCTGTTCAAGTTTGTTTAATGCTCCATCAATATCATTGTGATTGAATGCTTTGGGACGTAAAACACAGAGTTTAAGCTGCTTGATATCAAGTCCTTTGTTCTGCTTTGCGCCTACAGATGCCATAAGAAGAGTTGTAGCAATACCTTGTGTCAGATGATACTGGCCAATATTACTTGTTGGATCTGCTTCATCTATCTTACGTGCATTACTTGAAGTTCCATATACATCAGCTAACATGACTGTTTCCCAGTTGCTACCCATCAGGTTTGTTATGGTGCCAGTGAGTGAACCAAGATTTTCAAGATTAACGTCTGATGTATGTATCAAGGCTTGTGAACCAGTAAGTGATTCTCTGCGCCGCCACAAATCCTGTACAATTGAAGCCAAAAGACGAAGAACACCACGAGTGCGCTGGAAACGAGGATCACTTCCCCAACGTTGACGGAACATTTCAATAAGTTCCGGGTGGAAAGGATAGGATTTCTTTATTTTGTTGGCATATTCCATCTTGTCACAGTACTCTGGTAAGTCTCTGTATCGATTATGGAACATATCCTTATAGCGTTTGGCCACGAGGTCAACAACAGAAGTTTCATTGATTTGTTCAAACAGACGACGACGTACAACTTCAAAGATTTCTTCATCATCAACAGGCTTGACACTTGAACCTATACGAACGATTCTGGTCTGCAAAGAGTCTAATACTGTTTGACCAATCTGAGAATCAGCGACCTCTGTTGCACTTGCAGGGAGAGTGGCAATCAATACGCATTTTGGCACAGAAGAAACCACCTCAGTCAGAGTCTGCATGAAGCTGTTTGTTTGGCTGAAGAGATTGCCATCTCCAACCTTCTTTGAAGTTGCTTTTACACAATAGTCAGCCAACTCATCAATAAGGATGAGGGAAGTCCCTGCATTCTGGATGATGGGTTTCAATATTGCAGACGTGGGAGCAGTACGGTCTATATCATTTTGCTTAATTTTCTCGTAAGCTTCCTTGCCGCCAAGTTGATAGGCAAGTTCACCCCATAGCGTATAGATGGTAAATCCTTCTATAGTCTGGCGACCTTGTGATACGTCAGTTGTGTTGTTGGTAAAGACTGCAACTTTGGCATTCTCAAAATTCGGAGTAACTCCTTCCTGGAGAATATGCTTGCAGCTTTCAGATTCCAACAGACGAGCTCCACTTTTAACTATATGGTATATTGAAATCAAAGTATGTGTCTTACCGCCACCGAATCCTGTTTGAAGAGAAATAACGCGATTCTCGGTTTCTTCGCCGTTTAAAGCGCGAACAACTCGGTTGGCAATGTCACGTAATCCTGCTGTTACGTAAGTCTTGGCAAAGAAGGATGTTGGGTTGTTGTACACCTCTGGGCCTGTTCCAAGAGCCACCTCATTCAAGTTGGCAGCAAAAACAGATTCGTCAAGAACGCCACTGCGAATGTCATAGTGTGGCAAACAATTCCTGAACCAAGATGGCAGTGGTGAGCCATCATCAACGATTGAAGTGTCAACAGGTGTCGATGTTACAGTTGTTACAGCAATGGGTGCAACAGCCGCAGGGGCAAACGTGCGCTTGTTTTGTAATCTTTCGATTTCTTGGCGCAAATCAGCCATGCCAAGCATATTTGCAACATGCTTCATGTTGCTGAAAGCACGGTCTTTCTCGTCTTCTGTAAGTGGAGTGAAATGCTGGCACTTGTTGCGAGCATCCCTCAATTCACTCATTGTACTTTCAAAAATGAATGTCTTGCTTTTGTCATTGCCGAGTTCTTCCGCTAGTTCATCACGGAATTTGCTTGCAAGAAAAGTCAAATTATGATAGTCAATACGCAACATTGGCTCTACGCCTTGGCGTTGGGCTTGATTCCATTGATCTTGTTTTTGTGCAGTCAAACGCTGAAAGAAGACACCTTCCCACGGCTCACCGGGGAAGTGGTTTTGCAAAACACTGACTAGGAATGGACGCATTGCGTCGAGGAAGATTCCTAATGCCTGGAAGATGTTCTCGTTGTTCATATTGATATGTTTTTTGTTATTTTACTCGATACCTTCAAACAAGTTTCCTTGTATTGGTTTATACTCCTCGTGGCAATGTTGACGGAGGTCATCGGCATTCTGAAGGATGCCAACGATTTGCTTCTGGTCATCATTAGCAGGAAGAAGCTCTTTTAATGTGGCAAGTAATCGCCATAGGGGAGAGGATGAATCTGGACAGATGTCGCGGACAAATCGGAGAATTTTTCCACGGTCGCCCTCTCTATACAAAAGGATGAAACGATGTGCTTGCTTAATTGGTGAATCCTCAGGGCGCGTTCCTTCGACAGACGATCCACCAATATGCTCTTTTGCCATAGCAATGTGCATTTTCTTTCCTTCTAATATTAGTAATCGTTCCTGCTGGATGTCCTTAATGTTGACATTTACACCAACACGAGTGAACTTAGTGGCATCGTCAAAGTCTGTATCACTAGTGCCATTCAACTGAAGCCATCCAATATAGAACTTTGTGTAATCATCACCTTGCACACCCTTCAATAAAGAATCGAAAGCTGCATTGCGAGCCATTTCAAGAAGTTCGGCTACAGAGACTTCACTACCATCAGATTTCTCCACTGATTTATATTTGCCAAATTCACTAACAGCCTGTCCAAAACATGCAGTCAATAAGTCTGCACCACGGAAACCAAGTTCGTAGAGGGATTCAACTTCTTCTGCCACTTTTTGTTCTATATCCTTTTTGACACTCTTAAAATCGCCATAGCCTTTACGCTCCGATGGTCTACATGCAACGGTAACAGATGATTCTAAAGTTGCCATGTCTGCCTTTAAGGCAATGCTAACTTCAGTGTCCATTGGCCAAGAACCTGTAATGTTCATTCTCGCATCAAGAATTGAATTGCAAAGAGTTGTCCATGCCTCTGTACTTTGATGTGCGAACATTATACTAACTACATCCGTAGTTTGCGTTTCTATTGCATCAAAAATTGATGTGAGTTTCTTCTCAAAATGGTGTTTCGCTTCTTCGTCACTATTGCCATGATGATGTTTAAGTGCAGTACATTCTTCTTGTTTTGGCGTTTTGGGCGTAGCAAATACCAGCTCAAATTCATTCAAAAGAATTGATTTGAGCCATACATAAAAGAAATCAGATAAATCTGCGTATGCGATAGCATCGTAATATGGTGGATCAGTTATGACAGCAGTAAGAGATTTGGGGTCAAATTGAGATTTGTCTCCACTTATTACATTATTAAACACCGCAGGGAAAGAATTTTCAGACTCCAAATATGAAATTATGGCATCTAACTGTCCTTTACAAGCGCCAGACAATGAAGAAAACGGATTCATTTCTGGATAATCAAATACCATCGGTATTGCTTGCCGTCCAAAAGGATGTTCAACTGTTTCTTGAAGCTTATGCCATACACCGAAAGAAGTGTTTCTACACAAAACTTTATCAAACAAAATGGCAAGATAGGTTTTGATAGCTCTAACGTAATGTTTATCATCGCTAATTGACGAACAAACATTATCTATCTCGTTCTTAAAGTTAGTTAGAAATACACTTTGTCTGTTGGAGAATAAGCCATCGAAAGAGTCTATACCCCAACCAGGAGTATTAAAATTCCTTACATTTCCGACCTCTAATTGTTCTTTTGGTATAGCCTTACTTTTTTTTATGTTGGATATTTGCTGAATATCTTCAGCAGACGGTACTCGATACGTTCTCTTTGAACCATCCTCAATTATGGCCAATAAACGCTCTTTGATAGGGGAAGTGTTGAACTGTCTCTTTATTTCTGAAATATTTGTCAAACTGCCACAACATGGACAAGTGATATTTCCGTGTCTATTCCAACCTTCTTCTTCAAAACTGCCATTTTTAATTTCAAAATCGATATGATTACCAGAAATGATAGGATTAAGATACACCCAATCTTTTGCTTTTGCTGTTCTTCTCTTTGATATGTAGAATTGTTTAAGCATAGGTATTTCTGCTTTGCAAGTAGGATTACTACAAGTTGCAGTTCGTGCCCAATAATAAACTAAAGGAGTTTTACCAGTTGTTGACTTGTATAAGTCAGAACATTTACTCTTCGTGTTGTTGATTACTTTCAAAGCATAATACTCAACATCAAAAGACAATCTATTAGGAATCAAGTAGAAACCTCTTGCATCTTTTGAAATTCCTTTTTCGGTAATCAGGTTTAATCCTTCTTCTCCATAAATACGATTGAACTCTTCTTCACTAAAACATATAGGTTTGCCGAATTTCTGAGGAAACTCTGCACTGCCTTTTTCGATAATATGAGCAACTGGATTAATGTCATTACCATAGCTGCGGCATCCAAGACGTGCAGCTTCTAAAGGAATTGCGCCACCGCCTGCAAATGGGTCAAAAACAGAGGGCATCTGATTTTGAAAATTCTCAATGGCAGATTGTAAGTTGCCTTCTAAATCATCTGTTTCTGCTGATGGAAGGTGTCTATCAATTACTTCATAGAGAGCATCTTCAGCTGCTTTAATAGCATCAAATGCCTCAGAAAAGTTTTTGTGGTGAGTCTCATAACCAAGGTCTGGATACTTTTCTGCATTATAAGCTACCCATATCAGCTCTCTGGCCATGCGAAGTATGCGAGGATTGTTTTTGTTTTCCCATTTGATGAGTGAACCCTCGTCTAATTGTTCCTTTGGAGTGGTAGATTTTCCTGCCAACATATCCTTTTGACATTTTTCAGAAAACTTACCTATGAACATCAGTAACCTATTGCGTAAATTATCCTCCATTGGATCGACAATGGCGGTATAAGGAATATCATTGTATGGCTTATATTGATATTGAGTCAATACATCATCAGCCGGATTTAAAATATTCTGAACGGCATCTTTGAAAGCTTGCGTACAGTTCTTGTCTAGTGGATCAGGCACAAGACTAGCAAACACGACTGCTCGGCATACTGGCAAAGGACGGCGTGCCCACCAAAGATGAAGTGTAGATATATGACCGTTTCGTATACTCTTGTCACGTACACTTTCCGCTGAAATCTCCTTAATCGGGAGTGCTACTTCAATTAGCTTCTTTGCTTTCATATATATTGTTCTTTTGTTTATTCTTTTTTAGATTGCCATTCACTTAGAGGCAGGTAGAACTGCACTCCCTTGGTCTTTTGCTCAAAAACAAGCTTTCTGGCAGGATCGTTTACAATGTTGAGAATGGGCGACTCACTACGGCATTCTGTTACGATATAGAGCCAGGCTTTTGTGCCTAACTGAGCAAGACGGTTCATTTCATTCTCACTAAGCATAACACCATCGGTACCAGCACGACCTTTTACTTCGATATAGCGTTTGTTGCCTTGGACATCGATACTTTTTACATCGTAGCCAACATTATCTTTCGACACATCAGAAGTTTTGCGGCCATGTTCGGTTTCATAGTCCATAGCCACCTTCATAGCAATGGCTTCTACTTCATCGTCTCGGCTCATACCAAAGGTGTTTCGATATTCTACTTGATTCAGTGGCAGAACATAAGCACAGCCAAGAACCTCTGGTTCGACAGGGAATAGTTCTATCATATTGTCCAACTGAGCCAGTCGCTCTTTCTTGCGTACTTTCAAAGCGTTATAGCGAGCCTCTTTCATCATCAGCTTCTGCTGAACTTTTTCATCGTCACTGAAGAGTATCTTGTTTTGGAGTTCGTTAATCTCACCTTGAATGTCGAGAATGATTTGCTGAAATGCCGTCTGCAAGTATTCCCTACGGCTTTCTGTATCTTCTTTAACCATTTTCTCTGTGGCCTCTAACAAAGGTTCCGTTTGGTGGGAGTATGCCCATTCCACAACTTCGTTTTCGTTGGCGGGTTCTGGAGGAACAATCTCCTTCGCAAATTCCACAGGAGGACAGAGGTCGAGCAGCTTTGCAGGTGATGTTTGTTGGAATACACCATCTTCATTCTGACAGATGAGAGTAAGCAGCTCATTAGAAATGTTGGGCTCGCCACTTTGTGTTGGGCGATTGTCCTGTATCTGATTCTTGACAAAGAAAGCAAAATAAGGATGCTTGTCTTCTGGAGATACAAGGACAGTACCTTTCAACATTTCGTCTCTGAAAGAATCGCGGACAGTATCAATCAGGCAATCGAAGAGAGCGTTTCCTGGGTTGATATAATGCGCTTTACCATATTGAGCCGTACTATTCTGATATTCTAAGAACTTAGCCTTATCAAAGAAGAAATAGAGTGATGTCAAATTCTCAGCATAAATTCTATATTGCTCTTTCAAGCGTGATACGATTATGTCTGGAATGTAGGTGATTTGGAAGATGCCGTCAGCTATTTCGTCATACTTGCCGCCCAAATACTTGAATGCTCTTTCAAAGAATAGACGGATGTAGATTGGCTGCAAACGCTTTTCGTCACTGTCTTCTTTAAGCCTGCGAGCATCTTTATAATCAACAGACGAGTGGGCAATGGATTTGTCTTGATTCCTAATAGACTGAGAAAACAAGTCCCCAAGATCTTTTGCGTCTTTGTCAATGAACAGGTCAAGGTCACTTTCCTGTCCATTAAGTACGGAAGATATAATACTGTCCAAAGATACACCTTTCAGTACATCTTGAATTACATCATATACACGATCATCACCCAATTGCTCTCTGATGATATCTAGTTTGGTCAGAAGTTTCTTTAGGACTTGACCTTCACGAGTATTACTTGCAACCATGTTGAATACCAGTACATCAGACTTCTGACCATATCGGTGTATTCGTCCCATGCGCTGTTCCAGACGGTTCGGATTCCAAGGAATATCCCAATTGATTAGCAGACGGCAGAACTGAAGGTTGATACCTTCGCCAGCGGCATCAGTACAGATTAGAATCTGAACTTCTTTACTCATGAAACGACATTGGGACATACGACGTTCATCAACAGACATGCCACCGTGGATGGTCGCTACATGATAACCATTGTTGGTAAGACGTTCCTGAAGATACAAGAGCGTGTCTTTATGCTCGGTGAAGATAACAAGTTTCTCTCCATCAATGACCCCTTCTGATGTCAGAAGTTTCTTCAGCTCTTTATATTTCTGTTCTTCCTGTTGCTGATTATAGAGGGTATTGGCCATTTCGTAAAGTGATTTCACTTCACCGGCTTCAACCTTTATTTCCGAAAGACTCTTGGCTGTGGTAAATAGCTTCAACTTTTTTGGATCAGCCATAATATTGTCAAGAGCATCCCTTTCTTCATCATCAAGTTCGTCGAGGTCGTCAATGTTAGCTACTTCTAATTCCTCAAACTTGATACGCTGCTTCCATAAAGAAGGATTCTTGTCAAGTTCGTCAGCAAGACCTTGGAGGGCAAGCCAACGTTTTTGAAGTGTATTACGTATTGCATAGATGGAACTAACCAACCTTCGTTGCATCACCTGTAAAGCCAAAGAGACATGGATGTTCTTAGTTTCGTTAGCCTCTTTCTTGCGCTTGGTAAGATATGTAGTTACTGCATCATATAGACGCTTTTCGTCCGAGGTTAGATTGTAGCTGGTAGTCTTGGTGTGACGATTCTTGTATAACGCATTGCCATCCCAATCCTTCATGTCTTCCTTCAATCGGCGGATAAAGAACTTGTTAGCGCCATTCATGCTAAGTTCGCGGACTCGCTCTGTAGCCAAGTCTGCTGTTGCAAAAATATCGTCATCAAGTAATTGAAGAAGTCGCTTGAACGTGTCCTTGCGTCCACGGTGGGGTGTAGCAGTCAGCAGAAGAAGATGCTCACATTGTTGTGCAAGAATGTGGGCAGCTTCGTATCGTTTAGATTTATAAATCTTTTCGCCGTACTCGTAAGCAGACAGTTTATGAGCTTCGTCAAATATAACCAAATCCCATGTACTTTTGGCAACGACTTGCATAATATCCTCACGACATATAAAGTCAATAGATGCTACAAGTCGATCGTTAGTCTGGAACACCGTTGGTTCAGAAGAGAAGACATCTCTATTAACGAGCTTAAAGGGTATATTGAACTTGATGCCCATTTCATCCTCCTGCCATTGCTTAGTCAAGCCACCAGGTGTAACAATAAGAAC
The DNA here is from genome assembly GCA_902775075.1 of uncultured Prevotellaceae bacterium. The sequence goes on from CACYKX010000009.1 coordinate 30,478, forward strand.
ACGCTCCACGATTTTACGCATGAGCAGTTCTTTAAGCAGAAGACCTGTCATGATTGTTTTACCAGCACCTGTGTCATCCGCGAGAAGAAAACGAATTTTGGGCTGTGGTAGAAGATATTTATAAACAGCTTCCACCTGATGAGGAAGAGGATCGACAACACTACAGTTGATTGCAAACAATGGGTCAAACTGGTATGCAGAGTTGATTCGCTCTGCTTCAGCGAATAAAACGAATTTCTCAGGGTCACCTTTGAAATTGAATTCTCCATCGGAAGTGAGAACTTCCAATGTTGACATTTGCTGCTCATCAAGAATCTTTGAACCTCGTTTGTTAGTATTTACGCCCGTATAGCTCAAAGAGAATTTTGAGCCAAGCTTGCGGATCTTGTCAATTACTACAGCCTCTGTTGGGCTGAGATTCTTGATAATGTTACCAGTTTCTATCATATTTTACCTAATATTGCAGTTTTTGCTGCAAATTTATAATGTATCTGTGCAGTCATTCTGCACAGTCGAGTATTTTTTCAAATTATTCGCTATTTTTTCTTTGAATTCCTCCCTTAATGATGCCGGAGCAAGAACTTCCACATGAGGAAAGTATGAGAAGATAACAGATTCAAGTTCTTTATTCGGACGAACTTCTATTTGAAGAATGCAGTCCTTCTCACTGAGAATTTTCTGACTATGGTGTATAGGCTTTGATACAGCATACGGGAATCGTTCTGGATCAAATTTGAGCACCACAGTTTCCTTTCCAACGCAATCTTCTGGGATGCTTACGCCAACGACATCATCGAAATGATTTGTAAAATCGATAGTGGTGTTAGGAATAAACGCCACGTTTGAAATTGAAAACTTGACTATTCTATCAAGTGGTCTGTTGGCGATTCTATCTCCATTAGGTGTCTGTTCTAATCCGAACAGGAACCAACGGTTGTTGTACTGTTTTACGTGATAGGGATGAATGACTACGTTGGTCTCAATCCCATTGTACGTTCTATACAAAAGATTCAAAGGTTGATGGTTGATGGCACTATCTATGAGTTCTGATAAAAACTCCAGGCCACGTAATTGGTCATTTTGCTCGAAAGATACAATATGTTCACGATTGGTTTTGATGCCAAAACGAAATTCGAGGTTCGAAATAACTTCTTCTAACCATCTGTTTGCTCCACCACGGTAACGCCCAAGCATTTTAATGGTAGAAGTAAGTTTTGTAACCTCCTCAACTGTCAATTCGTTGTTGAAAATTGTAAAATCTGGGTCAGAGTAACGATAATAGCATCTTTTGCCATCGAAAGGTACGGCTTCAATTGGCGCATCGTAGGACACACGATCACGCATGTATTTGATGTCATCACGTATCTGACGCACACTTACTTCAGAACCGTACATATCATAGAGGGCTTCGTTAACAGCGTCAACGAGGTCTTCAATCGTGTACTTACGATGACGATTGCTAAAACAACGGTCAAGTATCTGATACCGTAACAGGGCGTTTTTGTTTGTAGGCATATTCTACTTTAATTGCTCAGTTAATTACTCTTTTTTCTTGTCTATGACAATGGAGTCATCCTTTCGAACAAGATCTCCTATGTCGCATTTCAATACTTTGGCAATCTCAATGAGATTTTCCAGGGTGGGTTGAGAAGTATTAGTGACCCACTTCGACACTGTGGCCGGATCTTTGCCGAGCAATTTCCCAAGTTCTTTATTGGTAATCATACGCTCAGCCATCATCACTTTGATTCGGTTCAGAGGTTTGTTGTCCATAACGTAAACATTATATATTTTAATGTGGCAAAGATAATATTTTTATTTCAATTTCTGCCGATTTTTGGTAGTTTTTCTTGTTTTTCAGCTAAAAAAATGGCGAACTTGCTAATTTTTGGACGAAAATTATTATATTTGCCAACTGAAATAGGTGCCATTTATGGTATTTGTTCTACCGATGGATTTTTTTTCTTGTTAGTGAGATTTGATTCATCTATGCAGATAGACTGCACTCTTGAACTTTACCTTTGCATCCGTTATCGTGAGTTCGTAACACTTAAATTCATTTAAACATGAAAGAATTGAAATGCCCACATTGCGGACAAATGTTCCAAGTAGATGAAGCTGACTATGCAAGCATTGTCAGTCAGGTTAAGAATGCAGAGTTTGAAGCGGAAATCGCTCGTCGTCTAAGCGAATTGAATGAACGCCATAAGGCAGAGCAAGAACTTGCAACAGCCAAAACAGAACAATCTTATCAGACACAGCTTAACAAGAAACAGCTTGAATTAGGTGTGAAAGAAGCCGAGATAGAAAGACTCAAAGCTGAAACGGAGTCTCAATTAGAGAAAGTAAAGGGAGAAAAAGATGCAGAGATAGCACGACTGAAAACCCAGTTGGAAAATATTGAAAGTCAGAAAAAAGGAGAACTTGACCTTGCACTATCTGAAAAGGACAAGACTATTGCCCAATTAAATGCTGCTATCGAGCAGAATGAAACAAGACTTCAACTTGCTGTGATGGAGGAACGAACAAAAGCACAGCAGACAGTCCAGGCGAAAGAAACAGAGATAACTCAACTGCGTTCAGCTGCAGAATTAGATAAAAGAGAAGCGCAAATACATGAGGCTGCTTTGGTAAAACGTCATGAAGAAGAATTGAGGTTAAAGCAGGAACAAGTTGACTACTATAAGGATTTAAAAACTCGTATGTCTACCAAAATGGTGGGAGAAACATTGGAACAACACTGTAGCATTGAGTTTGAACAGTATATTCGTCCGATGATGCCCAACGCCTATTTTGATAAGGATAATGATGCCACCGACGGCACAAAAGGAGATTTCATCTTCCGTGACTCCGAAGACGGTACAGAGTACATTTCCATCATGTTTGAGATGAAAAATGAAATGGACACTACGGCAACAAAACATAAAAACGATGATTTCTTGAAAAAGCTTGATGAAGATAGACGCAAGAAAGGTTGTGAGTTTGCGGTTCTTGTAAGTCTTTTGGAGGCTGAAAATGATTTGTACAACAATGGTATAGTTAACAAGTCACATATATATCCGAAAATGTATGTCATCCGTCCACAGTTCTTTGTTCCATTTATCAACCTACTTGTTCAGGCTTCAAAGAAAAGCCTTGAATATAAGAAACAACTTATTCTTGCACAGAGTAAGGAAGTGGATGTAACAAACTTCGAAAACAAAATGGAGGAGTTTAAGTCAAAATTCGGTCGCCACTATGAGTTAGCTTCAAAAAAGTTCGAAGATGCTGTGAAGCAAATAGATGACACTATCGCTAAACTTCTGAAAGTTAAAGAGAATTTGCTTGGCTCGGAAAATAATCTTCGTTTGGCACAGCAGGACACAGAGGATTTGACCATTCGCAAACTGACATACAAGAATCCAACTATGAAGGCTAAGTTTGAAGAAGCCCGAAAAGAGCACAATTCAACAGATGTTGAAGATAGTAATGAGTAATTCAAATTCAAGAAATTATGGAAAATAAATCATTATCCAAAGAAGAGCTGATTGCACAGCTGAAAGCCCTTTCTGAAGCTGAAGCTCCAGAAAGTATTCACATGGGAGCAATGTGTTATTCTCCTGCACCCCCTCCATTGCGTAAGGTTAAATGCGAATCATGCGGTCAACTGATTGAAGAATTCGATTGGATGAGTAGTCGTAACGGCATTAAGAAACTGGTTGAAAAGATAAAAGCACTTGGATATGATGCCAAAGTGGAACATATTTGTGCTGACTGTATAAACAACTTAGGCATAACTGATGAAGATGGTGATGCATTCACAGAGGGGTTGTACTATGTTTTCTATTTCAAAACAAAGGAACAACAAGAATACAATATTGTGCAATGTAGTGATGAAGATGCATATAAGGCAGTCCTGGCTTTCTTGAAGAATGAACAATCATATACTGATTATTATGACGCAACACATCTGATTAAGGATGAGTTAGATGTAATTAAAAAAATGACAGGAATATCCATAGAATAATGAAGATAGCACATCTACCCAAATCCGTAGCATTGGAACTGACTTATCGATGTAATCATAAGTGTAAGTTTTGTTCTTGCCCGTGGGATGCGCCTAATTCGGCATATCCAAAAGGTGAAGAATTGACCGTATGTGATTGGAAAAAGGTAGTGGAAGTCCTTTACGACAAAGGAGTTGAGTCATTTTCAATATCTGGTGGAGAAGTACTATTGAAGGATGGTTTTGAATCAATCCTTCGCTTTATCCGGCAGGAAGGCGGAAAGAGAGGTCTTGATTTGCCTATAGTCCTTATTTCCAATGCTCGTAAGATGAATGAGGACTATATTCGTCTTTTCAAAGAATTGAATGTTCACCTTAGCATGAGTTTACCTGGATATGACACTTTCCAAGAGCATACTGGCGTTGATAATGCTGATGGTGTCCTACATTGGTTTCAAGTCGCAAAGAGACTAGGGTTGAAAACAACGTTGAATGTGACTGTAACCAAAAAGAATTATGGGGAACTATTTCAAACAATGTCTTTAGGATTGATAAATGGAGCAGATGATGTCTTGCTAAACCGATTTCTTCCTGGAGGAAGAGGACTTGCACATATGGATGAACTTATGTTGACGCCATCGCAAGTCAATGGAATGCTCGATGTCGCAGAAGAAGTGTTGTCTTACGCAAATAAGCAAGGTAATGTGGGAACGGAAGTACCACTTTGTGCCATTAAAGATGTTGAAAAGTATAAGCATATCCATATAGGTTATCAATGCGCAGCAGCAAAAGGATTCTTTGTTATAGACCCAGCTGGTAATATTCGTACTTGTAATCATTCGCCGCATATTGTGGGGCATGCATTTAGAAAACCCATGATTGAAGATATTGACTATTGGAATACGTTTGCTAATAGCGAATATAGTCCGGCAATGTGCTCTGAATGTGCGATGATTAAGAAATGTGATTGTGGCTGTCGAGAAGTAGCGAATATTCTTCATGGTAGCCCAAAGAGAATAGATTCAAGCATCATTATCTGATTTACAAAATGACAGAAGAAGAAAAAAGAAAGCTCATAGATGCTGTTAATTGTAAGTTTCCTCACAATAACATCATGGAACTCTACTACAATATCGGTAGAGCCTTGCCTTTTACTGCACAAAGATTTCCAGATGGAAGGGTCTCTGATTGGTACAGGTCTCAATATGTCCAGGTGGTGAAGGTGATGCCCCATGGGAAATATGGAAAGTACGGAAAGGCTTATGGTTTTTATTATCGCAACGGAGAACGTACTGATAGTTCAGATATTGAGGGGCTTTGTTGGTGTAAAAAGGAAGATCAGGAGCCACAGGAGATTCCAAATTCAGGATGCGGTTCTTGGAAACTTCTGGATATACAGGGAGAACCATGCTCTGATAATCCGAAAGTTTTAGGTCTTGATGATACCATTGACTTCGGTAAATACAAAGGCGTTACCCTAAGAGAAGTTATAGAGAAGGATTGGCAATACATTGAATGGGCAGTATTGCAGTCACAAAGATTATATGTAGATGTGGAAGCCGTTGTAAAATATCATGAATCTTGTATTGTTAGCTTAAAGCCTACTGATGTAATACAGTTTGGCAAATATAAAGGTCAGTCATTAGCCTCAGTATATGCTACAGATGCCCAATATTTGCAATGGCTGGAAAGTAACAATGACTCTTTTCGGGTTGATTGGGATTCTTTTCAAGCACAAAAACTAAACAATAAAGATGAATAGTATGGTAAACTATTATACACCAGAAGAACAGTACTGGATGACAGGTGGCAATACAGGAGAACTACCTGTCAGAATAACTCCATCCAAGATAAATATTCTAGGAGAAAATGAGATATTCGTATTTGGTAGCAACATCAAGGGGCTTCACATGGGCGGAGCGGCAAGAGCTGCATATAATAGATTCGGTGCTGAATGGGGCAATGGAGAAGGACTTCAAGGAAAGTCTTACGCACTTCCTACAATGGAAGGAATTGATAGTACCAAAGAAGCAGTTGGGCATTTTACACAATGCGCAAAGGAACATCAGGAACTAAAGTTTTATGTAACTCCAGTTGGATGTGGCATTGCTGGCTATACATCAAAGGAAATAGGGCCTTTGTTTAGGGACGCTGCAAAACTTTCAAATGTATTTCTGCCAATTAGTTTTTGGAAAGTCTTATTGGGGATAACTGAAAAAGTATGAAATCGTATCTCGAAATATATGTTCCAATACAATTCGATGAACCTTGGTTCGTTGAATTAAGAAATGCTCTTACTGGAGTTCCTGTAAGATGGCAGACTGGGTATTATCATATTACAATGGCATTCTTAAATGAAACGCCAGCGAATCTTGATTTACTCCCAATACTGAAGAAACATCTTACAGTATTCCCAGCTCCTGTCTTGACATTCGATAAACTGGATGTGCTTTCTACATATTCAGGGATGTTTATCGTACATCTAACATCAACGACTATACCTGATGATTTTCTTTTATTGACAGAAGCTATTCGCTCAAACATGAAAGCTGTTGGATGCCAAATTGATTCGGAGTTCAGACTTCACGTTACATTGGGACGTATAATAGATAAAGATTTATCACTTCAAAATCTTCAAGATTTGGTTTCCACAGTCTCGTTGAAGCCGTTTACTTTGATGCTGTCAGATGTTGACTATCGCGAGTTTCGAGGAAAAACTATATATGAAACAAAACTTAGTTATAATAAAACGTATTAACTATGAAGCAATTGATTTTATCGCTGCTACTCGCAGTTTGCACAGTCTGCAATGCTCAGACTAATCACATGAAGTTCAAGGGTATTCCTATTGAAGGTA
>CACYKX010000010.1 GCA_902775075.1 uncultured Prevotellaceae bacterium
GTAAAAGGTTATTCTGACGATTTGGATGCCTTTGAGTCGTTTTTTAAGAAATCTGACACTCTAAATTCTTGGGAATCAGTCGACGCCGATGTCGTACGGGATTGGGTGGAATCTATGATGGATGCCGGAAGTTCTGTAGCCTCGATAAATCGAAGGCTAAGCGCTTTGCGCTCCTTTTATAATTTCGCTGTTTCTCGTAATATAATAAGGTCTAATCCTGCTCGCTTTGTCCGTGGCCTCAAACAAGGCCGTCCTCTTCCTCAATTTCTAAAAGAAAAGGAGATGGATGCTCTTTTGGATGAACGTATGTGGGATATGGATGATTATGAGGATGTCTTGTTTCGTACAATTATAATGACATTTTATGAGACTGGCGTTAGATTGTCGGAATTGATTGGTTTGGATGATTCTTCTGTGAATCTGACAAATCGAGAAATAAAGGTTACCGGCAAGAGAAATAAACAACGTATAATACCTTTGGGTGAAGAACTTTTGTTGACTCTTCAGGGGTATATGAACTTTAGAAATTCTAAAATATCACGTAAAAGTGATGCTGTGTTTCTCTCTGTGAAGGGGGATAGACTTAAAAGCTATCAAGTTCAATACGGGGTTAAAAAGAATTTGTCACGGGTTTGCTCTTTAAAAGAACGAACTCCTCATGTATTGAGGCATTCTTTTGCAACGGCAATGCTGAACCATGAGGCGGGGCTTGAAAGTTTGAAAAAGCTGTTAGGGCATGCGAGTCTTACAACAACAGAGATTTATACGCATACAACCTTTGAACAGCTTAAAAAAGTTTATAAGAATGCCCACCCGCGGGCTTAACCTTTAATAAAATAAGGAGGTCATTATGGAAATTAGAATTAAATCGATTCATTTCGATGCCACTGAGAAATTACAGGCGTTTATCGAAAAGAAAACAGCCAAGTTGGAAAAATCATTTGAAGATATACAGAAAGTAGAGGTGCAATTAAAAGTCGTTAAGCCTGCTACCGCATTGAATAAAGAAACTTCTATTACGGTTGATGTCCCTGGTAATACATTGCATGTGACAAAGACATGTGACACTTTTGAAGAGGGAGTTGATCAGAGTGTGGATGCGTTGAAGGTTCAATTGACTAAATACAAAGAAAAAATACGTAATCATTAAAAAAAACACGAAAAAGTTTTGGTGATTAAAAAAATAATTCGTATCTTTGCAGCCGTTTTACAACAGGTCTTAAAAGCCGATTGTCGGCTGCATAGATTTGCCTCTTTAGCTCAGTTGGCCAGAGCACGTGATTTGTAATCTCGGGGTCGTTGGTTCGAATCCGACAAGAGGCTCAAAAGGGTAGTTTCCAGAGTGGCCAAATGGGGCAGACTGTAAATCTGCTGCTTCTAGCTTCGGTGGTTCGAATCCATCACTACCCACATTTGCGGAAATAGCTCAGTTGATAGAGCACTAGCCTTCCAAGCTGGGGGTCGCGGGTTTGAGCCCCGTTTTCCGCTCTAACGATGCTGTAATAGCTCAGTGGTAGAGCACTTCCTTGGTAAGGAAGAGGTCCTGAGTTCAACTCTCAGTTACAGCTCTGCATAGGTCTTTTAGCATCTTGGCAGAAAAACATTATTGATAAATCATTTATTTAAATAAAAAAGAAAAGCTATGGCTAAGGAAGAATTCGTACGTACCAAACCGCACGTTAATATTGGTACAATCGGTCATGTTGACCACGGTAAAACAACTCTTACTGCTGCAATTTCTAAAGTTTTGAATGAGAAACTTGGTACAGCTGAAGATGTTAAGTCTTTCGATCAGATTGATAATGCTCCTGAGGAGAAAGAGCGTGGTATTACTATTAATACTGCTCACATCGAGTATGAAACTGCAAAGCGTCACTACGCACACGTTGACTGTCCGGGTCACGCTGACTATGTAAAGAACATGGTTACTGGTGCTGCTCAGATGGATGGTGCAATCTTGGTAGTTGCTGCAACTGATGGTCCTATGCCTCAGACACGTGAGCACGTACTTTTGGCACGTCAGGTAAATGTTCCTCGTTTGGTCGTTTTCTTGAATAAGTGTGATATGGTTGACGATGAGGAGATGCTTGAACTCGTTGAAATGGAAGTTCATGAGATCCTTGATCAGTATGGCTATGAGGAGGATACTCCAATCGTTCGTGGTTCTGCACTCGGTGCTTTGAACGATGTTGATAAGTGGGTTGACTCTGTTGTTAAATTGATGGACACTGTAGATGAGTGGATTCAGGAGCCAGAGCGTGAGGTTGATAAGCCTTTCTTGATGCCTGTTGAGGACGTATTCTCTATCACTGGTCGTGGTACTGTAGCTACAGGTCGTATTGAAACTGGTAGATGTAAGGTCGGTGACGAAGTTCAGTTGCTCGGTCTTGGTGAAGATAAGAAGTCAGTTATTACTGGTGTTGAGATGTTCCGTAAGACATTGCCAGAAGGTGAAGCTGGTGATAACGTAGGTTTGCTTCTCCGTGGTATCGATAAGGAAGAGGTTAAGCGTGGTATGGTTGTTGTACATCCAGGTGCTATCACTCCTCATGATCACTTCAAGGCTTCTATCTACGTATTGAAGAAAGAAGAGGGTGGTCGTCATACTCCATTCGGTAACAAGTATCGTCCTCAGTTCTATCTCCGTACTATGGACTGTACTGGTGAGATTAAGCTTCCAGAAGGTGTAGAAATGGTTATGCCTGGTGATAACGTTGAGATCGAGGTTGAACTTATCTACAAGGTTGCTTTGAACGAGGGTCTTCGCTTCGCTATTCGTGAAGGTGGTCGTACCGTTGGTTCTGGTCAGATTACTGCAATTCTTGACGATATCAAGTAATTAAAATATACATTTAGTCTCCGCTCTTTGCGGAACGGAGACTATCTACGGGTTTAGCTCAGTTGGTAGAGCACTGGTCTCCAAAACCAGGTGTCGAGAGTTCGAGTCTTTCAACCCGTGCTAATTGATAAACAATATGCTTAATAAGATAGTAAATTCTTGCAAAGCTTGTTTTGATGAGCTTGCGCATAAAACTACTTGGCCGACACCTCGTGAATTGACTCACAGCGCAGTGGTTGTTTTATCTGCTTCCCTTGTCATTGCTCTGGTAGTATTCGCTATGGATTCAGCTTTTAGTTGGATTATGGGTGTTGTTTATCCAGGTTAATATTAAAGGAAAATGGCAGAATTAGGAAATAAATGGTATGTGTTTAAGGCTGTTAGCGGTAAAGAAGCTAAGTTGAAAGAATATATCGAGGCTGAGATGAAACATAATGATTTGCTGGCATCTCATGTTTCTCAGGTTTTGATTCCTTTGGAGAAACATGCTTCAATGCGTGCTGGTAAACGTGTGGTTAAGGAAAAGGTTTCTTTGCCTGGCTATGTTTTTATTGAAGCTAATCTTCAAGGTGATGTCGCTTCAACCTTGAGATTTATGCCTAATTGTTTAGGAGTCTTAGGTGGACTTGATAATCCTACTCCAGTTCCTCAGTCTGATATCAATAGAATGTTAGGTACTGCTGAGGAAACTGAAATCGAAGAAAATCTTGATATTCCATATGTAGTAGATGAAACTGTTAAGGTTATTGATGGTCCTTTCAGTGGCTTTAGTGGTGTAATCGAAGAGGTTAATGCTGAAAAGCATAAACTGAAAGTTATGGTGAAGATTTTTGGTCGTAAGACTCCATTGGAATTAGGTTATATGCAAGTTGAAAAAGAAGGATAAACTTGGTGTTACGATAGTTTGTCCTAATATGGCTAAAAGGGCTTCCACTTTTATAGCTTATATTAATCAATTAATTTATTAACAAAAGAAATGGCTAAAGAAGTTGCTGGATTAATCAAATTACAGATTAAAGGTGGCGCTGCAAATCCTTCTCCTCCAGTAGGACCTGCTCTGGGTTCTAAGGGTATCAATATTATGGGATTCTGCAAAGAATTTAACGCCCGTACCCAGGATAAGGCTGGTAAGGTCTTACCAGTTGTTATTACGTACTATACTGATAAGTCATTTGATTTCATCATTAAGACTCCACCTGCAGCTGTTCAGTTGAAAGATGCTGCTAAGGTAAAGAAGGGTTCTGGTCAGCCTAATCGTCAGAAGGTTGCTACAATTACTTGGGATCAGGTAAAGGCTATCGCTGAGGATAAAATGAAAGACTTGAATTGCTTTACTGTTGAGTCTGCAATGAGATTGATTGCTGGTACAGCTCGTAGTATGGGTATTTCTGTAAAAGGGGACTTCCCTGGTAAATAATTTAAAACTTCAATTAAGAAAATGAGTAAACTGACAAAAAATCAAAAATCAGTAGCTGATAAAGTTGAAGCAGGGAAGGCATACACATTGAAAGAGGCTGCAGAGTTAGTAAAGGAGATTACTACTACTAAGTTTGATGCATCTCTTGATATTGATGTACGTCTAGGTGTAGATCCACGTAAAGCTAACCAGATGGTTCGTGGCGTTGTTTCATTGCCAAATGGTACCGGTAAGGTTACTCGTGTTCTTGCACTTTGTACTCCTGATCAGGAAGCTGCTGCTAAAGAAGCAGGTGCTGATTACGTTGGTCTTGACGAGTATGTTGAAAAGATCAAAGGTGGTTGGACAGATGTTGATGTAATTATCACAATGCCTTCTTGTATGGGTAAAATCGGACCTTTAGGTCGTGTGTTAGGTCCTCGCGGACTTATGCCTAACCCTAAGAGTGGCACTGTTACAATGGATGTTGCTAAGGCAGTTAAGGATGTAAAGCAGGGTAAGATTGATTTCAAAGTTGATAAGGCTGGTATTATCCATACTTCAATTGGTAAGATTTCTATGTCTGCTGATCAAATCTACGGTAACGCAAAAGAGTTTATCTCTACTGTTATTCGTTTGAAACCTGCTGCTGCAAAGGGTACATACCTTAAGAGTATCTTCCTTTCTAGCACTATGAGTAAGGGTATCAAGATTGATCCTAAATCAGTTGAAACACTCTAAAAGTTTGTAAAGATGAAGAAAGAAGAAAAAGATACTATTGTAACCGAGCTTGGTCAGAAGTTGGCTGAATATCCTCATTTCTATCTTGTAGATGTTACAGGTTTAGATGCTGAGGCAACTAGTAAGCTTCGTCGTAAGTGTTTCCAGAGCGAAATTAAAATGGTTGTTGTTAAAAACAAACTTTTGATTAAGGCTTTGGATGCTTCAGAGGTCGATTTTGAACCTTTGTATGCAAGTTTAAAGGGTAATACTGCTGTTATGTTTGCACAGACAGCTAATGTTCCTGCTAAACTTTTGAAGGATTATAAGAAGGAAGGTATTCCTGCCCTTAAAGCTGCTTATGCAGAGGAAAGCTTCTATGTTGGAGCTGATAAACTGGATGAGCTTGCTGCTCTTAAGAGTAAGAACGAAGTTATTGCAGAGATTGTTACTTTGTTGCAGTCTCCAGCGAAGAATGTCGTATCTGCTCTTCAGTCAGGTGCAAACACTATTCATGGTGTGCTTAAGACATTAGGCGAGCGTCCTGAGTAATTTTTAATGTCACATCAAAATTAAAGTATAAACAAAATTAAATTTTTAGAATAAAATGGCAGACGTAAAAGCTATTGCAGAAGAATTAGTAAATCTTACTGTTAAGGAAGTTAATGAGTTGGCAACAGTCCTGAAGGACGAGTATGGTATTGAGCCTGCTGCTGCAGCTGTTGCTGTAGCTGCTGGTCCTGCTATTGAGCCTGCTGCTGCAGCTGTTGCTGTAGCTGCTGGTCCTGCAGCAGGTGGCGCAGCCGCTGCTGAGGAGAAGTCAGAGTTCGATGTTGAGCTTACTGACGCTGGTGCAAACAAGCTTAAGGTTGTTAAGGCTGTTAAGGAGGCTTGTGGTCTTGGTTTGAAGGAAGCTAAGGATCTTGTTGATGCTGCTCCTGCTGTAATTAAGGAAGGTGTTGCTAAGGACGAGGCTGAGAACTTGAAGAAGACTATCGAGGCTGAGGGTGCTAAGGTAACTCTTAAGTAATTAGAGCCTAATGGAGTAGTTCCTACTCCAATTCATATATGGTTAGGATTTGCCAAGTAGGTATGTCCTAACCATTTTGTGTCTTTTGGCACTTGATATAAAACTGTTTTATTCAGATTAATAACACTGTTCAATTTCTTCTAATGACAAAATTAGTTAATAATAGAATTAACTTCGCAAGCGTACATAATCCGTATCCATATCCGGATTTTCTCGATGTGCAGTTAAAGTCTTTCAGAGATTTCTTACAGTTGGATACTCCGCCTGAGGAACGTAAGAACGACGGCTTATACAAAGTGTTCGCTGAGAATTTTCCAATTACCGATACGCGTAATAATTTCGTTCTTGAGTTCTTGGATTACTATATTGATCCTCCTCGTTATTCTATTGATGAATGTCTCGAGCGTGGCTTGACTTATAGTGTACCTTTAAAGGCTAAGATGAAACTGTATTGTACTGATCCTGATCATGAGGATTTTGGTACATTTATTCAGGATGTCTTCTTAGGAACCATCCCTTATATGACAGAAAACGGCACTTTTGTCATTAATGGTGCTGAACGTGTTGTTGTTGCTCAGTTGCATCGTTCTCCTGGTGTCTTCTTTGGCCAGGGTGTACATGCAAATGGTACTGTTCTTTATTCTGCTCGTATTATTCCTTTCAAGGGTAGCTGGATTGAGTTCGCAACTGACATTAATAGTGTCATGTATGCTTATATTGATCGTAAGAAGAAGTTGCCAGTTACAACTTTGTTGCGTGCTATTGGCTTTGAGCAGGATAAGGATATTCTTCAGATCTTCGACCTTGCAGAGGAGGTTAAGGTTAATAAGAAGAATATGAAGGCTGCTATTGGTCGTAAATTGGCAGCTCGTGTCCTCAAAAGCTGGAATGAGGATTTCGTTGATGAAGATACCGGTGAAGTTGTTTCCATCGAACGTAATGAGGTTATTATGGAACGCGAAACCGAGTTGACAGAAGATAATATTGAAGAAATCCTTGAAAGTGGTGCTTCTACAGTTCTTCTTCATAAGGATGAGGAGGCTGCTAATAAGTATTCTATTATCTTTAATACTTTGGCAAAGGACCCAAGTAATTCTGAAAAGGAGGCTGTAAATTATATCTATAGACAGTTGAGAAATGCTGATCCTGCAGATGATGCTAGTGCACGCGAGGTGTTCCAGAATCTGTTCTTCTCTGATAAGAGATATGATTTGGGAGAAGTAGGTCGTTATAGAATTAATAAGAAACTTGGCTTGGATATCGATTCTGATACTCGTGTCCTTACAAAGGAAGACATTATTGAGATTATAAAGTATCTCATTAAACTTATTAACTCGAATGCTACTGTTGATGATATTGACCACTTGTCAAATCGTCGTGTTAGAACTGTTGGTGAGCAGCTTGCTAACCAATTCTCTATTGGTTTGGCTCGAATGAGTCGTACTATTAGAGAGAGAATGAATGTTCGCGATAATGAGGTGTTTACTCCAACAGATTTGATCAATGCTAAGACGATCTCTAGCGTTATAAATTCTTTCTTTGGAACTAACCCTTTGAGTCAGTTTATGGATCAGACTAACCCTTTGGCTGAGGTTACGCACAAACGTCGTTTGTCTGCGTTAGGTCCTGGTGGTTTGTCTCGTGAGCGTGCTGGATTCGAGGTTCGTGATGTGCATTATACACATTATGGTCGTCTTTGTCCTATTGAAAGTCCTGAGGGTCCTAACATTGGTTTGATTTCTTCATTATGTGTCTATGCTACTATTAATGAATTAGGCTTTATTGAGACACCTTATCGTAAGGTTACAGATGGTGTCGTTGATATGTCTAATGATGATGTTGTCTTCTTGACTGCTGAAGAAGAGGATGGAAAACTTGTTGCTCAAGGTAATGCTCCTTTAAATGAGGATGGCACATTTATTCGTAGTGTTGTACACTGTCGTGAAAATGCTGATTTCCCTGTTGTAGAACCTACACAGGTTGATTATATGGATGTTGCTCCACAGCAGATCGCATCTGTTTCTGCATCGTTGATTCCTTTCTTGGAGCATGATGATGGTCACCGTGCTTTGATGGGTTGTAATATGATGCGTCAGGCTGTTCCATTGCTTCATAATGATGCTCCAATCGTTGGAACTGGTTTGGAGAAACAGGTTTGTGAGGATTCTCGTACTCAGGTAACTGCTGAGGGTGAGGGTGTTATTGAGTATGTTGATGCAACTACAATTCGTATCCTTTATGATCGTACAGAGGAAGAAGAGTTTGTAAGTTTTGAACCTGCTCTTAAGGAATATAGAATTCCTAAGTTCCGTAGGACAAACCAAAACATGACAATAGACTTGCGTCCTATTTGTAATAAGGGACAAAGAGTGAAGAAGGGTGATATCTTGACAGAGGGTTATGCAACAGAAAATGGTGAATTAGCTTTAGGTCGTAACCTTCTTGTTGCTTATATCCCTTGGAAGGGTTATAACTACGAGGATGCTGTAGTTATTTCTGAACGTATGGTACGTGAGGATGTCCTGACTTCTGTACATGTGGATGAGTATTCTCTTGATGTTCGTGAGACAAAGAGAGGTACAGAGGAGTTTACTTCTGATATTCCTAATGTTAGTGAAGAGGCTACTAAAGATCTTGATGATAATGGTATCATACGTGTTGGTGCGCGTGTAGAACCTGGTGATATCTTGATCGGTAAGATTTCTCCAAAGGGTGAGAGTGATCCTTCTCCAGAAGAGAAGTTGCTTCGTGCTATCTTCGGTGATAAAGCTGGTGATGTTAAGGACTCTTCTTTGAAAGCTAATCCTTCTTTGAGTGGTGTCGTAATTGACAAGAAGTTGTTCTCTAGAGCTGTTAAGACTCGCGAGTCTAAGAAGCAGGATAAGATAATCCTTGCTAAGATTGATGAGGAATATGAGGCTAAAGATAATGACTTAAAGGATATCTTGGTTGATAAACTTTTGACTCTCACTGAGGGAAAAACTTGTCAGGGCGTTAAGGATTATAGTGGTGCAGAGGTTATTACCAAGGGTAGTAAGTTTACAGCACCTGCTTTGAAGAATCTGGAATATGATGGTATTCAAAGTAATGATTGGACTGAAGATGAGCATGTAAATGGTTTGATCCAGAGCCTGATCATGAATTATATACGTAAGTACAAACTTCTTGATGCGGAGTTGAAACGTAGAAAGTTTGCTATTACTATTGGTGATGAATTACCTTCTGGTATTTTGCAGATGGCCAAGGTTTATGTGGCTAAGAAGCGTAAAATCCAGGTTGGTGATAAGCTAGCCGGTCGTCATGGTAATAAGGGTATTGTTTCAAAGGTTGTTCGAACAGAGGATATGCCTTTCCTTGAGGATGGTCGTCCTGTTGATTTGGTTCTGAACCCAATGGGTGTGCCTTCTCGTATGAACTTGGGACAGATCTTTGAGGCAATTCTTGGTGCTGCAGGTAAGAAGTTAGGAGTTAAATTTGCTACCCCTATCTTTGATGGTGCAAAACTAAAGGATTTACAAGAGTGGACTGATAAGGCTGGTCTTCCACGTTTATGTTCTACCTATATTTATGATGGTGAGACTGGTGAGAAGTTCGATCAGCCTGCTACTATCGGTATGACATACTTCTTGAAGTTAGGTCATATGGTAGAGGACAAGATGCATGCCCGTTCAATTGGACCTTATAGCTTGATTACTCAGCAGCCACTTGGTGGTAAGGCTCAATTTGGTGGCCAGCGTTTTGGAGAAATGGAGGTTTGGGCCATTGAGGCATTTGGTGCAAGTCACGTTCTGCAGGAAATATTAACAATTAAGAGTGATGATGTTGTTGGTCGTTCTAAAGCTTATGAGGCTATCGTTAAGGGCGATACAATGCCAACTCCTGGTATTCCTGAATCTTTGAATGTCTTGCTTCATGAACTCAGAGGTCTAGGACTTAGCATCAAGCTTGATTAAATCACAACCCTAAATTAGAAAGTAAACATGGCTTTTAAAAAAGATAAAAAGGTAAAGAATAATTTTACGAAAATTACCATTAGTCTCGCTTCGCCGGAGGAGATCTTGGAAAATTCGTATGGTGAGGTTACAAAACCTGAGACCATCAACTATCGTACCTATAAGCCTGAACGCGATGGCTTGTTCTGTGAGCGTATTTTCGGTCCTACAAAGGACTATGAATGTGCTTGTGGTAAGTATAAGCGTATCCGTTATAAAGGTATTGTATGTGATCGTTGTGGTGTAGAAGTTACTGAGAAAAAAGTTCGTCGTGAGCGTTCTGGCCATATCGAATTGGTTGTTCCTGTAGCTCATATATGGTACTTCCGTTCTCTTCCTAATAAAATAGGTTATTTGTTGGGCTTACCAACAAAGAAATTGGATGCAGTTATCTACTACGAGAAGTATATCGTGGTAAAACCTGGATCTATGGAAGGTAAAAAAGATGCTGAGGGTTTGGAAGTTAATGGATCTCATAAAATGGATCTGTTAACTGAAGAGGAATATATTGATATCATCGATAATAAGTTGGACCCTAACAATGATCGATTGGATGATGATGATCCAAATAAGTTCATTGCAAAGATGGGTGCAGAGGCTATCTATGATCTCTTGAAGGATATTGATTTGGACTCTCTTAGCTATGAGCTTCGTGATCGTGCAAATAATGATTCAAGTCAGCAAAGAAAGAATGAGGCTTTGAAGCGTCTTCAGGTTGTTGAGGCATTCCGTTCTAGTAAGGGCGTAAATAACCCAGAATGGATGATCATGAAGATTATTCCTGTCATTCCACCTGAGCTTCGTCCTTTGGTACCTCTTGATGGAGGTCGTTTCGCAACATCAGACTTGAATGACCTTTATCGTCGTGTTATTATTAGAAATAATCGTTTGAAGCGACTCGTTGAGATTAAGGCTCCTGAAGTTATTCTACGTAATGAGAAACGTATGCTTCAAGAGGCTGTTGACTCTCTCTTTGATAATAGTCGTAAGAGTTCTGCAGTAAAGAGTGAGAGTAATAGACCTCTTAAGTCTTTGTCTGATTCTTTGAAAGGTAAGCAAGGACGTTTCCGTCAGAATTTGTTGGGTAAACGTGTTGACTATTCAGCTCGTTCTGTTATTGTTGTAGGACCTGAGCTTAAGATGGGTGAGTGCGGTTTGCCTAAACTGATGGCTGCAGAACTTTACAAGCCATTTATCATTCGTAAGTTGATTGAGCGTGGCGTTGTTAAGACAGTTAAGAGTGCAAAGAAGATAGTTGATCGTCGCGAGCCTGTAATTTGGGATATTCTAGAAAATGTGATGAAGGGACATCCGGTTATGCTAAACCGTGCTCCGACATTGCATAGACTTGGTATACAAGCTTTCCAGCCTAAGTTGATAGAAGGTAAGGCTATACAGTTGCATCCATTAGCATGTACTGCTTTTAATGCTGACTTTGATGGTGACCAGATGGCTGTGCACCTTCCTCTTAGTAACGAAGCTGTTCTTGAGGCTCAAATCCTTATGCTTCAGAGCCATAATATTCTTAATCCTGCTAATGGTGCTCCTATTACAGTGCCTTCTCAGGATATGGTGCTTGGTCTTTATTATATTACAAAGATTAGACCAGGTGCAAAGGGTGAAGGCTTGTCTTTCTATGGCCCGGAAGAGGCTATCATTGCTTACAATGAAGGTCGATGTGACTTACACTCTCAGGTGAAGGTTATCGTAGATGACCTTGTAGATGGTAAGTTCCAGAAGAGAATGATTGATACTACAGTTGGTCGTGTTATTGTAAATCAGATTGTACCTGACGAAATTGGTTTCTTTAATGATGTTATATCAAAGAAAACTCTTCGTGGTATTATTGCTGATGTTATTAAGGCTGTAGGTATGGCTCGAGCATGTGAATTCCTTGATGGTATTAAAAATCTAGGTTATCACATGGCTTATGTTGCTGGTCTTTCATTTAATTTGGATGATATTATCGTTCCTGACGAGAAGAAGGAAATTGTCCAAAAGGGTCAGGATGAGGTTGATAATATTACGATGAACTATGATACAGGTTTGATTACAGATAAGGAGCGTTACAATCAGGTAATTGATGCTTGGACTCACGTAAACTCGAATCTGAAGAAATCTGTAATGAAGCATATGACCGAGGCAGATCAGGGCTTCAATGCTGTTTATATGATGCTGGATTCTGGTGCCCGTGGTTCTGCTGACCAGATCGCACAGTTGGCTGGTATGCGTGGATTGATGGCAAAGCCTCAGAAGGCTGGTGCTGAAGGTGCTCAGATTATTGAAAACCCAATCATCTCAAACTTTAAAGAGGGTATGTCTGTACAAGAGTACTTTATTGCGTCACATGGTGCAAGAAAGGGACTTGCTGATACCGCTATGAAGACTGCCGATGCTGGTTATCTTACAAGACGATTGGTTGATGTCTCTCATGATGTGATTATTACCGAAGAGGATTGTGGTACTCTTAGAGGACTGGAATGTCGTGCTTTGAAGAATGGTGATCAGGTTATTTCTACATTGTATGAAAGAATCTTAGGTCGTGTTTCTGTTCATGATATTGTTAATCCTACAAATGGTGAACTTATTGTTCGCGCTGGTGAAGAGATCACTGAAGATAAGGCACGTGCTATAGAGGATTCTCCAATCGAAATGGTTGAGATTAGATCAGTTTTGACTTGTGAGAGTAAACATGGTGTTTGTAAGAAGTGTTATGGACGTAACTTGGCTACTGCAAAGATGGTTCAGTTAGGTGAGGCTGTCGGTGTGATTGCAGCTCAGGCTATTGGTGAGCCAGGTACACAGCTTACTCTTCGTACGTTCCATGCTGGTGGTGTCGCTGGTAATGCTGCTGCCAATGCTAGTATTGTGGCTAAGAATAATAGTAGAATTGAGTTTGATGAACTTCGTACTGTTCCTTTTGTTGAGGAAGGATCTGATGGTAAGGATGTAACTTGCGAAATGGTAGTAAGTCGTTTGGCTGAAATTCGTTTTGTTGATCCAAATACGGATATAGTACTTTCTAGTATGAACGTTCCGTATGGTTCTTCATTATATCATAAAAATGGAGAGGTTGTCGAAAAAGACACTCTGATTGCAAGATGGGATCCATTTAATGCGGTCATTGTAAGTGAGTATGCCGGTACCTTGAAGTTTAATGATGTTGTCGAAGGAAAAACTTTCCATGCAGAGACTGATGAAACAACCGGTTTGACTGAGAAGATTATCACTGATTCTAAGGATCGTTCTTTGGTTCCTACCTGTGATGTCCTTGATGCTTCTGGAGAGGTTATTGGTACATATAACTTCCCTGTAGGTGGTCACGTCGTTGTTGAAGATGGTCAGACTATAAAGAGTGGTGAAACCCTCGTGAAGATTCCACGTGCTGTGGGTGGTGCCGGTGATATTACTGGTGGTCTTCCACGTGTTACCGAGTTGTTTGAGGCTCGAAACCCATCTAATCCTGCTGTCGTATCAGAAATTGATGGTGAGGTGACAATGGGAAAAGTAAAACGTGGTAATCGTGAGATCATTGTAACTTCGAAGACAGGTGATCAGAAGAAATATCTGGTTTCTTTGTCTAAGCAAATATTGGTACAAGAGCACGATGCTGTTCGCGCTGGTACTCCTCTTTCTGATGGTGTAATCACTCCTGGCGATATTCTTGCTATTAAGGGTCCTACGGCTGTTCAAGAATATATTGTAAATGAGGTACAGGATGTATATCGTCTACAGGGTGTTAAGATCAATGATAAACACTTTGAAATCATTGTTCGCCAGATGATGCGTAAAGTTCGTATTGACGATCCTGGTGATACTACATTCTTGGAGCAGGAGCTGGTTGACAAACTGGATTTCTCAGATGAGAATGATAGAATCTGGGGTAAGAAGGTTGTTACAGATGCAGGAGATTCTGATAATCTTAAGCCTGGACAAATCATTTCTGTACGTAAACTCAGAGATGAAAATTCTTCTTTGAAGCGTAGAGATTTAAAGCTTGTTCAAGTTCGTGATGCTGTTCCTGCAACTTCAACTCAGATATTACAGGGTATTACTCGTGCTGCTTTGGCTACAAAGAGCTTTATGAGTGCTGCATCATTCCAGGAGACTACAAAGGTCTTGAATGAAGCTGCTATCCGTGGTAAGATGGATCATCTCGAAGGTATGAAAGAGAATGTTATTTGTGGACATTTGATACCTGCCGGTACTGGATTACGTCAATGGGAGAAATTGATAGTTGGTTCAAAAGAGGAATATGAACGTATGCAGGCAAACAAGAAGAATGTTCTTGATTTTGCAGAACAAGATGTTGTCACAGAATAGTATGTGATAATATGATAAAAAACTGTGGGGGATATTCCTCACAGTTTTTTTTATCCTTTTCGATGGATGCTTAAACTTTATTTTTTATAGGATAAGTAAAATAAAATCCTTAAAAGAAGTTATATTTAGTTAATTTAATCGTGGTATTAGGGCTTGAAGGTATATATGATTAGGTAATATCAAGTAAAGTTTGTACCTTTGCAGCCCGAAACGGCATGTTGAATCCGTTTGTAAAACGTTGATAATAAACAAAATAAATATATAAATTAAAAAATTAGAATTATGCCTACTATTTCACAATTAGTAAGAAAGGGCAGAAAGGTAATGGTAGACAAGAGCAAGTCACCAGCTTTGGACAATTGTCCACAACGTCGTGGTGTGTGTGTTCGTGTTTATACTACAACACCTAAGAAGCCTAATTCAGCAATGCGTAAGGTTGCTCGTGTTCGTTTGACCAATCAGAAAGAGGTGAACTCTTACATTCCAGGTGAAGGTCATAATCTTCAGGAGCACTCTATTGTATTGGTTAGAGGTGGTCGTGTAAAGGATCTTCCTGGTGTGCGTTATCATATTGTACGTGGTACTCTTGATACTGCTGGTGTGGCTAATCGTACACAACGTCGCTCTAAGTACGGCGCTAAGCGTCCTAAAGCTAAGAAGTAAAATTGAATATGACTGATAGCCCACAGGCGGAGAAGTCTGAGGGCTTAGGTTTCTTTTATTTATTATTAATGTTTTGCTGGAGAAATTACTATCAAGGTTGAGTAAATGTTCTGGTGAGAATGTTGAAGACGTGTAAGTACAGCCTCCGCAAGATTTATTTATTTTAAACTAATGAGAAAAGCAAAACCAAAGAAGCGTGTGATCTTGCCAGATCCTGTCTTCAATGACCAGAAGGTCTCAAAATTCGTGAATCACTTAATGTATGATGGTAAGAAGAATGCATCATATGTTATTTTCTATGCTGCACTTGATGCTGTGAAGTCAAAGATGAATAATGAAGAGAAGTCTGCTCTAGAAATTTGGAAGACAGCTCTTGATAATGTGACTCCGCAGGTTGAAGTTAAAAGCCGTCGTATCGGTGGCGCAACATTCCAGGTTCCAACCGAAATCCGTCCAGATCGTAAAGAGAGTATTGCAATGAAGAATCTTATCGCCTTTGCTCGTAAGCGTGGTGGTAAGTCTATGGCTGAGAAATTGGCTTCAGAGATCGTTGATGCTTTCAATAATCAGGGTGGCGCTTATAAGCGTAAGGAGGATATGCATCGTATGGCTGAGGCTAACCGTGCGTTCGCTCATTTCAGATTTTAATGTTTAAGATAAGAAGAAAATGGCAAATCGCGATTTACATTTGACTCGTAATATCGGTATTATGGCTCATATTGATGCTGGTAAAACTACTACATCAGAGCGTATCTTGTTTTATACCGGTAAAACTCATAAGATTGGTGAGGTTCATGATGGTGCTGCTACCATGGACTGGATGGCTCAGGAGCAGGAACGTGGTATTACTATTACTTCTGCAGCCACAACTTGTAACTGGAATTATCTAGGTAAATCTTATAAAATTAACTTGATCGATACTCCGGGACACGTTGACTTTACTGCAGAGGTTGAGCGTTCGCTTCGTGTTTTGGATGGTGCAGTGGCTACTTATTCTGCAGCTGACGGCGTTCAGCCTCAGTCTGAAACTGTTTGGCGCCAGGCTGATAAGTATAATGTACCTCGTATTGGTTATGTTAACAAGATGGACCGTTCTGGAGCAGACTTCTTTGAGACTGTTCAGCAGATGAAGGATATTCTTGGTGCAAATCCAATCGTAATTCAGATTCCTGTTGGTGCTGAAGAGAACTTCAAGGGTCTTATTGACTTGATTAAGATGAAGCAAATCCTTTGGCATGATGAGACAATGGGTGCTGAATATGAGGTTGACGATATCCCTGCAGAATTGATGGATGAAGCTACTGAGTGGCGTGAAAAGTTGCTTGAGGGTGCTGCAAACTTCGATGATGAATTGATGGAACTCTATCTTGATGGTAAGGATATTCCTGAGGATATGATTCTTAAAGCTATCCGTAAGGGTTGTGTAGCTATGGAATGCTGCCCAATGTTGTTGGGTTCTTCTTACAAGAATAAGGGTGTGCAGCCTTTGCTTGACTATATCTGTGCATTCTTGCCATCTCCTTTGGATACTCCAAATATCGTTGGCACAAACCCTGATACAGATGAGGAGGAAGATCGTAAGCCTTCAGAAACAGAGCCAACATCTGCACTTGCGTTTAAGATTGCTACTGATCCATTTATGGGTCGCTTGGTATTCTTCCGTGTTTACTCTGGTAAGGTTGAAGCAGGTTCTTATGTTTACAACCCTCGTTCAGGTAAGCGTGAGCGTATTAGTCGTTTGTTCCAGATGAACTCAAAGCAGGAAATCCCAATGGATACAATTGATGCTGGTGATATTGGCGCTGGCGTTGGATTCAAAGATATCCGTACTGGTGATACTCTTTGTGATGAACAACATCCTATTGTTCTTGAGTCAATGACATTCCC
This sequence comes from uncultured Prevotellaceae bacterium, assembly GCA_902775075.1. Next base: position 16,851 of record CACYKX010000010.1, read on the forward strand.
TGATACTGTTATTTCTGTAGCAGTTGAACCAAAAAGTCAGGCTGATGTTGCAAAGATGGATAATGGTCTTGCTAAGTTGGCAGAGGAGGATCCTACCTTTACTGTTCGTACAGATGAGCAGAGTGGTCAGACAATCATCTCTGGTATGGGTGAGCTCCATTTGGATATTATTATCGACCGTTTGAAGCGTGAGTTCAAGGTTGAGTGTAATCAGGGTAAGCCTCAGGTTAACTATAAGGAGGCTATTACTCGTGAGGCTCAGAGCCGTGAAACATATAAAAAGCAGTCTGGTGGTCGTGGTAAATTTGCATGTATCGATGTTACTATCGCTCCTAAGGATGAAGACTATAAGGAAGGTGATCTTCAATTCATCAATAATGTAAAGGGTGGTAATGTGCCAAAGGAATTTATTCCTTCTGTTCAGAAGGGCTTCCAGGATTGTCTTTCTAATGGTGTTCTTGGTGGATTCCCAATGACAGGTTTGAAAGTTACACTTAATGATGGTAGTTTCCACCCTGTAGATTCAGACCAGTTGTCTTTTGAGCTTGTTGCACATCAGGCATTTAAGGTATTGTGCCCTAAGGCTGGTCCTGTATTGATGGAGCCTATCATGAAGGTTGAGGTTGTTACTCCAGAGGAGAATATGGGTGATGTTATTGGTGACTTGAATAAGCGTCGTGGCTTAGTTCAGGGTATGGATGAGGCAAGAAGTGGTGCACGTATTGTTAAGGCCATGGTTCCTCTAGCAGAGATGTTTGGATATGTAACAGCTCTCCGTACTATTACATCAGGTCGTGCTACTTCATCAATGGAGTATGATCATCATGCAGCTCTTTCTTCTTCAATTGCAAAAGCTGTTCTTGAGGAAGTTAAGGGTCATAGTGAATTGCTATAAAACTTTGTTGAAGGAGGCGTCGTTTAGCGAATGACTCTTAAACGACGTACCTCTTTCACTATTAATTTATATTTAACAACTTAATTAAAATGAGTCAGAAAATTAGAATTAAGCTGAAGTCTTATGACCACATGTTGGTTGATAAGTCAGCTGAAAAAATTGTGAAAGCTGTAAAAGCTACTGGTGCTATCGTTAGTGGACCTATTCCATTGCCTACGCATAAGCGTATCTTTACTGTGAATCGTTCTACTTTCGTTAACAAAAAGTCACGTGAGCAGTTCCAGTTGTCAGATTTCAAGCGTCTGATTGATATCTACAGTTCAACAGCAAAGACTGTTGATGCTTTGATGAAGCTAGAATTGCCTTCAGGTGTTGAGGTAGAAATTAAAGTCTAATTTTTACTTAATTAAATCACGTATTTTTCACATTTAAAAAATTATTGAAATGCCAGGATTAATTGGAAGAAAAATCGGAATGACATCCGTTTTCAGTGCCGACGGTAAGAATATTCCGTGCACTGTTATCGAAGCAGGTCCTTGTGTTGTAACCCAGGTTAAAACTGAAGAAAAGGATGGTTACAAAGCTGTACAGTTAGGTTTTGGTGAGGCTAAAGAAAAGAGAACTTCTAAGCCTATGATGGGAACCTTCAAGAAGGCAGGCACAACACCTAAGAAACACTTGGCCGAGTTCAAGTTTGATGAAGAGTATAATCTCGGTGACACTATTACAGTTGAAATCTTTAGTGATACTAAATTTGTAGATGTTATTGGTACATCTAAGGGTAAAGGTTTCCAAGGTGTTGTTAAGCGTCATGGTTTTGGTGGTGTTGGTCAGTCTACTCATGGTCAGGATGACCGTGCCCGCAAGCCAGGTTCTATTGGTGCTTGTTCTTACCCTGCTAAAGTTTTCAAGGGTATGCGCATGGGCGGCCAAATGGGAGGTGATAGAGTAACAACTCAGAACCTTCAGGTATTAAAGGTAATTCCAGAGCAGAATCTTCTTATTGTTAAGGGTTCTTTTGCTGGATGCAATGGTTCAACTGTTTTAATTCAGAAGTAATGGAAGTTAGTGTTTTAAATATTAACGGTCAGGAGACCGGTAAAAAGGTAACTCTTAATGAGAATATCTTTGAGATTGAGCCTAACGAACACGTTCTATGGTTGGCTGTTAAACAGTATCTTGCTGCTCAGCGTCAGGGTACTGCAAAGTCAAAAGAAAGAAGTGAGCACAACGGTTCTACTCGTAAGCTTGGTCGTCAGAAAGGTGGCGGTGGCGCTCGTCGTGGTGATATTAATTCTCCTGTATTAGTTGGTGGTGGTCGTGTATTCGGTCCAACTCCACGCGATTACAGCTTTAAATTGAACAAGAAAGTAAATATTCTTGCTCGTAAGTCTGCTCTTTCTCAGGCTGCTAAGGACAATGAGATTATTATTGTTGAAGATTTCAATTTGGACGCTCCAAAAACAAAAGATTTTGTAAATATTGCTAAAAATCTTAAAGTCGACAATAAGAAGGCGCTCGTTGTTTTGTCAGAAGTAAATAAAAACGTATATTTGTCCGCTCATAATTTGAAGAATGCTGAGGTTATGACTGCAAATGCACTTAATACGTATAAAGTTTTGAATGCGGATGCTGTCATTTTAACAGAAAGCGCTTTGAAGGCAATTGACGAACTTTTAACAAAGTAATAGGAGATATTAGAATATGGCATTTATCATTAAACCATTGGTTACTGAGAAAGTTTCCAAGATTACAGACAAGCAGCCTAATCGTTACGGATTTGTTGTTAAGCCTGAGGCTAATAAGCTCCAGATTAAAAAGGAAGTTGAAAGTCTGTATAATGTTACGGTAGTAGATGTGAACACAATTCTTTATGCAGGTAAGCGTCAGGCTCGCTACACTAAGGCAGGTCTTGTTAAAGGTCAGAAGAATTCGTTCAAAAAAGCAATCGTCACTTTAAAAGATGGCGATACAATTGATTTTTACAGCAATATTTAAATAAAAAATGGCAGTACGTAAATTAAACCCGGTAACTCCGGGACAAAGACACAAGGTTATTGGCACGTTCGAGGATATTACTGCATCCGTGCCAGAGAAGTCTCTCGTTTACGGCAAACGTTCTACTGGTGGTCGTAATAACACTGGTAAGATGACCGTTCGCTATATTGGCGGTGGTCATAAGCAGAAGTATCGTCTTATAGACTTTAAACGTGAGAAAGATGGTGTTCCAGCTGTAGTTAAGAGTATTGAGTATGATCCTAATAGATCTGCTCGTATTGCTCTGTTATACTATGCTGATGGTGAAAAACGTTACATTATTGCTCCAAATGGATTGAAGGTTGGTGCTACATTGATGTCTGGCGCAGAAGCTGCTCCAGAGATTGGTAATGCTCTTCCTTTAGCAAACATCCCTGTTGGTACTGTAATTCACAATATTGAGTTACGTCCAGGTCAGGGTGCTTTGTTGGTCCGTTCGGCTGGTAATTTTGCTCAGTTGACTTCTCGTGAGGGCAGTTATTGTGTGATTAAGCTCCCTTCTGGTGAAACTCGCCAGATTTTAAGTGCTTGTAAAGCAACTGTAGGTAGTGTTGGTAATTCAGATCATGCTCTTGAACAGTCTGGTAAAGCAGGACGTTCTCGTTGGTTAGGTCGTCGCCCTCACAACCGTGGTGTTGTTATGAATCCTGTTGATCACCCTATGGGTGGTGGTGAAGGTCGCCAGTCTGGTGGTCATCCACGTTCACGTAAGGGCTTGTATGCTAAGGGTCTTAAGACTCGTGCACCTAAGAAGCTTTCTAACAAGTATATTATCGAAAGAGCTAATAAGAAATAATAAAGAGTAAGTTATGAGTCGTTCACTTAAAAAAGGTCCTTACATCAATGTATCACTCGAGAAGAAAGTTCTTGAAATGAACGAGAGTGGTAAGAAGAATGTTGTAAAGACATGGGCCAGAGCTTCAATGATATCTCCTGATTTTGTAGGTCATACCATTGCAGTTCATAACGGAAATAAATTTATCCCTGTTTACGTTACTGAGAATATGGTTGGTCACAAACTTGGTGAGTTTGCTCCAACACGTCGTTTTGGCGGTCACTCAGGAAATAATAAGAAGTAAGCGGGTTAATCCATTTAAAAAATTGAAATTATAATGGGAGCAAGAAAACATATCGCAGCTGAAAAGATTAAAGAAGCTCGCAAAAATCAGTACTTCGCTAAGCTTAATGGCGTTCCTTCTTCTCCACGTAAAATGCGTTACGTAGTAGATATGATTCGTGGTATGGAGGTTAATCGTGCCCTCGGAGTACTTAAGTTCTCTAAGAAGCAGGCTTCAGCAGACGTTGAGAAACTGTTGCGCTCAGCAATTGCTAATTGGGAACAGAAAAACGATCGTAAGGCTGAAGATGGCGAACTTTATGTTAGCCGTGTCTTCGTTGATCAGGGTGTTACAATGAAACGTATGAGACCTGCACCTCAGGGTCGTGGTTATAGAATCCGTAAGCGTTCTAACCATGTTACTCTTTTTGTAGATGCAAAAACTAATGACGAAAAATAATAAGTAGAATGGGACAGAAAGTTAATCCAATAAGCAACCGTCTAGGTGTAATCCGTGGTTGGGATTCAAATTGGTTCGGTGGTAAGAACTTCGGTGATAACCTCGTTGAGGATCAGAAAATCCGTAAGTATCTTAACGAGCGCCTTGCTAAGGCTAGCGTTTCTCGTATCATCATCGAGCGTACATTAAAGCTTGTTACCATCACTATTTGTACAGCCCGTCCGGGTATTGTCATTGGTAAAGGTGGTCAGGATGTTGATAAGTTGAAAGAAGAGTTAAAGAATATCTTCAAGGAAGAAATTCAAATTAACATATTCGAAGTTAAGAAACCTGAACTCGATGCTAATATTGTTGCAAATAACATCGCTCGCCAAGTAGAGGGTAAGATTGCTTATCGCCGTGCTATTAAGATGGCTGTTGCAAATACAATGCGTGCAGGAGCAGAGGGTATTAAAGTACAAATTACTGGTCGTTTAAATGGTGCGGAAATGGCACGTAAGGAGATGTTCAAGGAAGGTCGTACTCCATTGCATACATTCCGCGCTGATATCGATTATTGCCAGGCTGAAGCTTTGACTAAGGTTGGTCTCTTGGGTATTAAAGTATGGATTTGCCGTGGTGAGGTTTACGGAAAGCGTGACTTGACACCTAACTTTGCTCAGGAAAGCAAGAATAGTGGCCGTAATAACGGTCGAAATAATCGCCGTGGTGGTAAGAGAAACAATAATCGTTAAAATTAGAAGTTATCATGTTACAGCCAAAAAGAGTAAAATATAGAAGACCTCAAGATGGACGTGGCAATAAAGGCAACGCTCATAGAGGTACACAATTGGCTTTCGGTTCATTTGGTATCAAGACGCTTGAGGCAAAATGGCTCGATAGTCGTCAGATTGAGGCCGCTCGTGTCGCAGTTAATCGCTACATGAATCGTGAAGGTCAAGTCTGGATTCGTATCTTCCCTGATAAACCTATCACTCGTAAGCCTGCTGATGTCCGTATGGGTAAAGGTAAAGGTGATCCTGCAGGATGGGTTGCACCTGTTACACCTGGTCGCATCTTATTCGAGGTTGAAGGTGTTTCTTTTGATATTGCTAAGGAGGCTCTTCGCCTTGCAGCTCAGAAGTTACCAGTTAAGACTAAGTTTGTTGTTAGACGTGATTACGATAAAAACGCTTAAGCTATGAAGATGAAAGAATTACGCGAACTTGAAACCAGCGCATTGGTTGAGAAGTTAGAAAGTGCAGAGGCAAGTTTGAATCAGATGAAATTAAATCATCAGATCACTCCTCTTGAGAATCCATCACAGATTAAGTCTACTCGTCGTGATATTGCACGTATGAAGACAGAACTTCGTCAAAGAGAACTTAATAAATAATAATGGTCCAGATGGAAACAAGAAATTTAAGAAAAGTAAGACAGGGTGTTGTTATCAGCAACAAAATGGATAAAACTATTGTTATTGCATCTAAGTTCAAAGAGAAGCACCCTATTTATGGTAAATTTGTGCAGCACACAAAGAAATACCATGCACATGACGAGAATAATGAGGCAAATGTAGGTGATACAGTTCAAATTATGGAAACTCGTCCTCTGTCTAAGACAAAGAGATGGAGATTAGTACAAATTGTTGAAAAAGCTAAGTAATTATGATACAAGCAGAATCAAAACTTACAGTATGTGATAACAGTGGTGCTCGTGAGGCTAAGTGCATTCGTGTACTTGGTGGTACAGGTCGCCGTTACGCAAGTGTTGGTGACGTTATTGTAGTTGCTGTACAGAACGTTATACCATCAAGTGATTTGAAAAAAGGTGCGGTATCTAAGGCTTTGATCGTTCGCACAAAGAAGGAGATTCGTCGTGCAGATGGTTCTTACATCCGTTTCGATGATAACGCTTGTGTATTGCTGAATAACGCAGGTGAGCTTCGTGGTAGTCGTATTTTCGGCCCTGTTGCTCGTGAGTTGCGTGCAGTTAACATGAAGGTCGTTTCTTTGGCACCTGAGGTTCTTTAATAATTTAAAATTTAAAGTAATGAGTAAGTTACATATTAAGAAAGAAGATACAGTCATTGTTCTTGCTGGTCAAGATAAGGGCAAGACTGGTAAGGTGCTCAAGGTTTTTGTTGATTCAAACCGTGCCATCGTAGAAGGTGTAAACATGGTTTCTAAGAGCACTAAGCCTTCAGCTAAGAATCCTCAGGGAGGCATCGTAAAGCAGGAGGCTCCTATTCATATCTCAAATCTTAGCTTGATTGATCCTAAGAGTGGTAAAGCTACTCGTATTCGCATTGAGCGTGAGGGTAAGTCAATTAAGCGTATTGCAAAAAAGTCAGGGGAGGAAATTAAATAATGGATACAGCACAGTTAAAGAAGGTCTATAAAGAGACTATTGCTCCTGCTCTTCAGAAGCAGTTCAATTATTCTTCAGCAATGCAGATTCCTGCCTTGAAGAAGATTGTTATTAACCAGGGTCTTGGTGATGCGACTCAGGATAAGAAGATCGTTGATGTTGCAATCAATGAGATTACAGCGATTACAGGTCAGAAGGCTGTTGCTACATATTCTAAGAAGGATATTGCAAACTTCAAGCTTCGTAAGAAGATGCCTATCGGTGTAATGGTAACTTTGCGTCGTGAGCGTATGTATGAGTTTTTGGAGAAGTTGGTTCGAGTATCTCTTCCACGTATCCGTGACTTCAAAGGTATTGAAAGTAAATTTGATGGTCGTGGTAATTATACGTTGGGTATTACAGAACAGATTATCTTCCCAGAGATTAATATTGACCAAGTAGATCGTATCCAGGGTATGAACATTACTTTCGTAACATCAGCTAATACAGATGAAGAGGGTTATGCTCTGCTTAAAGCTTTCGGTCTTCCATTCAAGAATGCTAAAAACGATTAATAGATATGGCAAAAGAATCAATGAAAGCTCGCGAGGTAAAGCGTGCTAAGCTTGTTGCTCGTTATGCAGAGAAGCGTTCAGCTTTGAAGAAGATTATTGCTACTTCTAATGACCCTGCAGAGGCTTATGAGGCAGCTCGTAAACTTCAGGCTATTCCAAAGAATGCAAATCCTATCCGTCTTCACAACCGTTGTAAGATTACAGGCCGTCCTAAGGGTTATATCCGTCAGTTTGGTTTGTCTCGTATTCAGTTCCGTGAGATGGCTTCTCAGGGTTTAATTCCTGGTGTTAAGAAGGCAAGCTGGTAATTAAATAAAATGATTAGTGATTAGCTTTAAAAAGTTTTTCACTAATCATCTTGCTAAAGAATTTATTTTTAATATTGTCGGGGTTGTCCCGATTAATTAAACATTTATATTTTATGACAGATCCAATAGCAGATTATCTGACAAGACTCAGAAATGCCATCATGGCTCATCACCGTGTTGTTGAAGTTCCTGCGTCTAACTTGAAGAAATCTATTACAAAGATTCTCTTCGAGAAGGGTTACATTCTGAACTACAAGTTCATTGAAGATGGACCACAGGGTACTATCAAAGTAGCTTTGAAGTACAATCCTACAACTAAGCAAAGCGCTATTAAGTGTTTGAAGCGTGTGTCTACTCCAGGTTTGCGTAAGTATACCGGTTATAAGGACATGCCGAGAGTTATTAACGGATTAGGTATTGCAATTATATCTACATCTAAAGGTGTTATGACAAACAAAGAAGCTTCTGATCTTAAGATTGGTGGTGAGGTTCTTTGTTACGTTTATTAATTGGAGGATTGAATATGTCAAGAATAGGAAAATTGCCAATTAGTATCCCAGCTGGTGTTACTGTTAATTTTGATGAGAAGACTAACCTAGTATCTGTTAAAGGTCCTAAGGGTGAATTATCTCAGAAAATTGATTCTTCTATTAAGTTTGAGAATAAGGATGGTCAGATAACATTTAGCGTTGATGAGAATAGCCCAGTAGATTACAAGCAGAAGCAGGCATTCCATGGCCTATATCGTTCACTTGTTAATAACATGGTTATTGGTGTTAGTGAAGGTTATACAAAGGTTTTGGAGCTTGTCGGTGTTGGTTATCGTGTAAGTAATCAAGGTAATGTGATCGAATTCTCACTTGGTTATACACACCCTATTTTCATGCAGCTTCCTAAGGAAGTAAAGGTAGAGACAAAGTCTGAGCGTAACCAGAATCCAATTTTGACATTGGAATCTTGTGATAAGGCTTTGTTGGGACTTATCTGTGCTAAAATTCGTTCTTTCCGTATGCCTGAGCCTTATAAGGGTAAGGGTATCCTGTTCAAGGGTGAGGTCATCCGCAGAAAGTCTGGTAAGACAGCTGCAGCTAAGTAATTTTATTTTTTAATTTTACGATTATGACAACAAAGAAAGTAGAAAGACGAATTAAAATAAAGTTCCGCATTCGCAAAAGTGTTAATGGAACTGCTGAGCGCCCACGTTTAAGTGTTTTCCGCTCTAATAAGCAGATTTATGCTCAGGTAATTAACGATTTGGAAGGTAAGACACTTGCTTCTGCATCTTCTTTAGGCCTTGAAAAGCTTCCAAAGATTGAGCAGGCTAAGAAAGTTGGTGCACTTGTTGCAGAGAAAGCAAAAGCTGCAGGTGTAGAGGCTGTTGTATTTGACCGTAACGGTTACCTTTATCATGGTCGCGTTCAGGCATTGGCAGATGCAGCTCGTGAAGGTGGTCTTAAATTTTAAACGATTATGGCAATGAATAAAGTAAAAGTAAATAGTGATGTAGAACTGAAAGATCGCTTGGTTGCTATCAACCGTGTAACAAAGGTTACAAAGGGTGGTCGTACTTTCACATTCGCTGCTATCGTCGTAGTAGGTGACGGTAATGGCGTTATTGGTTATGGCCTTGGTAAGGCAGGTGAAGTTACCGCTGCTATCGCTAAGGGTACAGAAGCTGCAAAGAAGAATCTTGTAAAGGTTCCAGTACTTAAGGGTACAGTTCCTCATGAGGTTGAAGTTAAGTTTGGTGGTGCTCAGGTTATTATCAAACCAGCTGCAGCCGGTACAGGTTTGAAAGCCGGTGGTGCTATGCGTGCTGTTCTTGAGAGCGCTGGTGTTAAGGATGTCATTGCTAAGTCAAAGGGTTCATCAAATGCCCACAACTTGGTAAAGGCTACTATCGCCGCCCTTGCTGAGATGCGTGACGCATATCAGGTTGCAGGTGAGCGTGGTATCAGTATGGACAAAGTATTTAACGGTTAATTAGGGATTATACAAAATGGCAACAATTAAGATCAAGCAGATTAAGAGTAGAATCGGTGCCCCTAAAGATCAGAAGAATACTCTGATTTATCTTGGGCTTCATAAGATTTCTCAGGTTGTTGAGGTTGAGGATACTCCTAGCAACCGCGGTATGATCCGTAAGGTTCATCACCTAGTAGAAGTAGTTAAATAATTAATTAAATTAAGCAGCTATTATGAAATTAAATAATTTGAAACCAGCTGAAGGCTCTACACATTCACGTCGTCGTATCGGTCGTGGTCCTGGATCAGGACTTGGTGGTACTTCTACCCGTGGACATAAAGGTGCAAAGGCTCGCTCTGGTTATAAGAGAAAGATTGGTTTTGAAGGTGGTCAGATGCCACTTCAGCGTCGTATTCCGAAAGCTGGTTTTAAGAATATCAATCACAAGGAGTATTTTGCAATTAACCTTTCAACACTTCAGTCTCTTGCAGAGTCTAAGAATCTTACAAAGATTGGACTAGAGGAATTACGTGCTGCTAGCCTTGTAAAAGGTAACGTACTTGTTAAGATCCTTGGTAATGGAGAATTGAAGGCAAAAATCGATGTTGAAGCAAATGCTTTCTCAAAGTCTGCCGAAGAAGCAATCAAGGCAGTTGGTGGAAATGCAACTATAATCTAAGTAATGAAAAAGTTTATTGAGACACTAAAGAACTGTTGGAAGGTAGAGGATTTGCGTCAGCGACTCCTTATTACCTTCTTGTTTACAGCCATATACCGTTTTGGCTCGTTTGTTGTACTTCCAGGTATAAATCCTGGTATGTTGGAAAAACTTCAGTCGCAAACTTCAGGCGGCCTTATGTCGTTGTTGGACATGTTCTCTGGTGGAGCATTTTCCAATGCATCAATCTTTGCATTAGGAATTATGCCTTACATCTCAGCTTCTATCGTAATGCAACTTTTAGCTGTGGCTGTACCTTATTTCCAAAAGATGCAGCGTGAGGGTGAAAGTGGTCGCAAGAAGATTAACTGGTATACTAGAATTTTGACAGTAGCAATATTGTTATTCCAGGCTCCAAGTTATCTTTTAAATCTGAAATATCAGGCAGCGGGTGCTCTTTCCTCAGGTATTAGTTGGACTGTGTTTATGATTCCAGCAACTATTATTCTTGCAGCAGGAAGTATGTTCATCTTATGGTTAGGTGAACGCATTACAGATAAAGGTGTAGGAAATGGTATCTCGTTGATTATTATGATTGGTATCATCGCTAGACTTCCTCAGTCATTCGTTCAAGAGGTATCTTCGCGTTTGACAGCTATTTCTGGTGGTGGACTGATTATGTTCATTGTTGAGATCATTATCCTTTATGCTGTAGTATGTGCATCTATTCTATTGGTGCAAGGTACACGCAAAGTTCCTGTACAGTACGCAAAGCGTCTTGTTGGTAACAAACAGTATGGTGGAGCCCGTCAGTACATTCCTTTAAAGTTATTTGCTGCTAATGTTATGCCAATCATCTTTGCTCAAGCATTGATGTTTATTCCTTTAGCTATTGTCAAATACAATTCAGAGAATGCTGCATGGTGGGTACGTGATTTGATGGATAATCGTAGTTTGCTTTACAATGCTATTTATGTAGTTTTAGTAATTGCATTTACCTACTTTTATACTGCGATCACTCTTAACCCTACTCAGATGGCAGAGGATATGAAACGTAACAATGGATTTATACCTGGTGTAAAACCGGGTAAGGATACAGCTGAGTATATCGACACCGTAATGTCTCGAATTACTTTCCCAGGTTCATTGTTCATTGCATTTATTGCAATCATGCCTGCATTGGCTGGATTACTTAATGTTCAACAGTCTTTTTCTCAGTTCTTCGGTGGTACATCTCTTTTGATTCTTGTAGGTGTTGTTATTGATACGTTACAGCAAGTAGAGAGTCATCTGTTGATGCGTCATTATGATGGACTTTTAAATTCTGGTCATACTAGACAGAGCGGTGTTTCTGCCTATTGATCTTTAGAATGAAAATATTCCTGAAGACTGAAGATGAAATTAAACTAATGCGTGAGGCGAATCAATTAGTTGGTTTAACCCTTGCGGAGTTAGGTAAAAATATAAAACCAGGTGTTTCGACCCTCCAATTGGATGTTATAGCGGAGAAATTTATATATGATCATGGAGCAATTCCAGTATTAAAGAATTTTCCCAGTCCTTTTGGAGGGCCATTCCCAACTTCGATCTGTACTTCCGTTAATCATGTGATAGCCTATGGCATCCCTGATGCCTTGACTATTTTGAAAGAAGGTGATGTAGTTTCTATTCATTGCGGAATTCTTTTGAATGGTTATGTAGGTGAAAGCAGTTACACATTTTGTGTAGGAAAGGTTGACGAGAAAGTCGAGGATTTGTTGAAGGTCACCCAAAAAGCTCTTTATCTAGGTATAGAGCAAGCTGTATCAGGACATCATATTGGTGATATAGGTTATGCGATACAGCATTATTGTGAAGGCCTTGGTTATGGAGTAGTAAGAGAACTTACAGGACATGGAATTGGTCGTGAAATGTTTGAGGCTCCGCAAATACCAAACTATGGTACTCGTGGTAATGGCTTGATGTTAAAGTCGGGGATGTGCATTACTATAGAACCTATGATAACGACCTGTGATAATAGAGCTTGGATGTTACCTGACAAGGTAGGAATTTATGCACGTGATAAAAGGCCGACAGCCCATTTTGGGCATACGGTTGTAATTCGGAAGGGTGAGGCTGAAATTTTATCTTCATTTGAAGAAATTGAAAAAATAGTTGTAAATTAAATATGGCAAAACAATCTGCAATAGAACAAGATGGTACTATAGTCGAGTCACTCTCTAACGCGATGTTTAGAGTCGAACTTGAGAATGGAGTACAGATTATTGCGCATATCTCTGGCAAGATGAGAATGCATTATATTAAAATTTTACCTGGTGATAAGGTTAAGGTTGAAATGAGTCCTTATGATCTTACAAAGGGTAGAATCGTTTTCAGATATAAGTAATCAAAATAAAGATATGAAAACAAGAGCATCATTAAAGAAGCGTACACCTGACTGCAAAATCGTTCGTCGCAAAGGTCGTCTGTTCGTTATTAACAAGAAGAACCCTAAGTTTAAAATGCGTCAGGGTTAATGTTAAAGAATTGTAAAAATACTGATAATACAAAATATATTGGTAAATTTGCAAACTCTTTAACTAGAAAGTAATATTTATATTTAATTATTTTACAAAATGGCAATAAGAATTGTTGGAGTAGATTTGCCCCAGAATAAGCGTGGCGAAATCGCATTGACCTACATTTATGGTATTGGTCGAAGTAGTTCAGCAAAGATATTGGATAAGGCCGGCGTAAGTCGTGACTTGAAGGTCAGCGAGTGGTCTGATGATCAGGCAGCCAAGATCCGTGAGATTATCGGTGCTGAGTTTAAAGTAGAAGGTGATCTTCGTTCAGAGATCCAAATGAACATTAAGCGACTGATGGATATTGGTTGTTATCGTGGAATCAGACATCGTAATGGTCTTCCTGTTCGTGGTCAGAGCACAAAGAATAATGCTCGTACTCGTAAGGGTAAGAAGAAGACTGTTGCTAATAAGAAGAAAGCTACCAAGTAATTTCTAAGGAGGAATTTAATTATGGCAAAGACAAAAGCAACATCTAAGAAAAGAAATGTAAGAGTTGATGCGATGGGTCAGCTCCACGTACATAGCTCTTTCAATAATATCATTGTATCTCTTGCTAACAATGAGGGTCAGGTTATTTCTTGGTCTTCTGCTGGTAAGATGGGTTTCCGTGGTTCTAAAAAGAACACCCCTTATGCTGCTCAGATGGCAGCTGAGGATTGCGCTAAGGTAGCTTATGACCTTGGCCTTCGTAAGGTTAAGGCCTTTGTGAAGGGTCCGGGTAATGGTCGTGAGTCTGCTATTCGTGCTGTGCATGGTGCAGGTATTGAGGTAACAGAGATTGTAGACGTAACACCATTACCACATAATGGTTGTCGTCCTCCAAAGCGTCGTCGTGTTTAATTCACATTAGATATTATTAAAAAGAATTTTAATTATGGCAAGATATATAGGTCCAAAATCTAGAATTGCACGCCGTTTTGGTGAGCCAATTTTCGGCGCAGATAAAGTTTTAAGCAAACGTAATTTCCCTCCAGGGCAGCATGGTAACAACCGTCGTCGTAAGCAGTCTGAGTATGGCGCACAGTTGGCTGAGAAGCAGAAGGCAAAGTATACTTATGGTGTTTTGGAGCGTCAGTTCCGTAACCTTTTCGATGCAGCAGCTAAGGCTGATGGTATCACTGGTGAGGTTCTTCTTCAGAGCTTAGAGAGTCGTCTTGATAACGTAGTTTATCGTTTAGGTATTGCCCCTACACGTGCAGCAGCTCGTCAGCTTGTTAGTCATAAGCACATTGTTGTTGATGGTCAGGTTGTGAACATTGCTTCTTATCAGGTTAAGCCTGGTCAGGTAGTAGGTGTTCGTGAAAAGGCAAAGTCTCTTGAGGTTATTGAGGCAGCTCTTGCAGGTTTCAACCACAGCAAATATCCTTGGATTGAGTGGGATGAGAACACAAAGAGTGGTAAGTTCTTGCACAAGCCAGAGCGTGCAGATATCCCTGAGAATATTAAGGAACAGTTAATCGTTGAGTTGTACTCTAAACAATAAAAATCATTAAATTAATGGCGATATTAGCATTTCAAAAACCTGATAAAGTAGTAATGCTGGAGGCAAATGACCATTTCGGCAAGTTCGAATTCCGTCCTCTTGAGCCTGGCTTTGGTGTAACCATTGGTAATGCCTTGCGCCGCATTCTCCTTTCATCTCTTGAAGGCTATGCTATCAACACTATTCATATTAGTGGAGTTGAGCATGAGTTTTCAACAGTACCTGGTGTGAAGGAAGATGTTACCAACATTATCTTGAATCTCAAGCAAGTTCGATTCAAGCAAGTAGTAGAAGAATTCGAGAATGAGAAAGTTAGTATTACCGTTGAGAATTCAACAGAATTCAAGGCTGGTGATATAAGTAAGTATCTGACTGGATTTGAAGTGTTAAACCCTGATTTGGTGATTTGTCATTTAGATGCCAAAGCTTCAATGCAGATTGATCTTACAATTAACAAGGGTCGTGGCTATGTACCGGCTGATGAAAATCGTGAGTTCTGCACTGATGTTAATGTACTTCCAATCGATTCCATCTACACCCCTATACGTAACGTTAAGTATTCAGTAGAGCCATATCGTGTTGAGCAAAAGACCGATTATGACAAACTGCTTATTGAAGTTACAACAGATGGTTCCATACATCCAAAGGATGCTCTTAAGGAGGCTGCAAAGATTCTTATTTATCACTTCATGCTTTTCTCTGACGAAAAGATTACTCTTGAGAGTCCAGAGTCAGAAGGAAATCAAGAGTTTGATGAAGAGATCTTGCATATGCGTCAATTACTTAAGACTCGTCTCGTAGACATGAATCTTAGTGTTCGTGCACTCAACTGTTTGAAGGCAGCTGATGTTGAGACCTTAGGTGATTTGGTACAATATAATAAGACAGATCTTCTTAAGTTCCGTAACTTTGGTAAGAAATCGCTTTCAGAGCTTGATGATTTGCTCGAGAGTCTGAATCTTTCGTTTGGAACTGATATTTCAAAGTATAAACTGGACAAAGAGTAATTCGTTACTAACTAGTCCAAAATTAGATTAAAAAATGAGACATAATAAAAAATTCAACCATCTGGGTCGTACTGCATCTCATCGTGATGCTATGCTTGCTAACATGGCAGTATCATTGATTATGCACAAAAGAATCACTACGACTCTTGCAAAGGCTAAGGCCCTCAAAAAATATGTAGAACCATTGATCACTCGTTCTAAGAACGATACAACAACATCACGTCGTGTTGTATTCCGTTATCTTCAGAACAAAGAGGCTATCAAGGAACTTTTTGGAGAGGTTGCTGTTAAGGTTGCAAATCGTCCTGGAGGTTACACTCGTGTTATTAAGTTGGGTGCACGTCAGGGTGATGCTGCAGAGATTGCTTTCATCGAGCTTGTAGACTTTGATGAGAATATGGCAAAAACTCCTAAGGCTGCTGCTAAGAAGACTCGTCGTGCTGGTCGTAAGGCTAAAGCAGAGACAGTTGCAGAAGCTCCTAAGGCAGAAGAAGCTGCAGCAGAGGCTGAATAATCTGAATAAGATTAAATATCTCTATAATAAGCGTTTCCATTAACCATATTTATTTTAAATTTTATATATCTTTGCGGAGTATCAAGTTATATAAATATGAAAAAAGTATTTCTTCTTTCTTTATGTTCAATCTATTTATTGAGTAGTTGTGGAACATATACAAGTGATGTCATTTGGGCAGGAGGATCTTTAGGTTCTGTTCTTGGTTCTGCTATTGGGGGAATTGCAGGAGGACCAAGGGGGGCAGATATCGGTACTATCGTTGGAATGGTTGGTGGAGCAGTTGTCGGAGCCAGTGTCTCACAAAAGAAAGAATGCGAGAGTCAGGAAGAATACGACACCTATGGGCATGCTGTGACTGCACAGTCTGATTCAGACCTCAGTGGATTTGATGCAAGTAATAGTGGTGACGATCGTCTGTACGATTGTGAATCGAGCAGTTTAGAAATACGTAATGCACACTTTATAGATGCAAATCAGAATAATGCAATTGACAGAAATGAAGTTTGTAAATTGGTTTTCGAAATATACAATATAGGTAATGAACCTATTATGAATGTGATGCCGATGGTTGTTGATTTATCAAGTAATCCACATATCCATATATCTCCAAGTGTATATGTAGAGAAAATCTCCCCAGGATATGGCATAAGATATACAGCCATAGTAAAATCAGATAAACGATTACGTGATGGTATGTTAAAGTTGTGTGCTTCTGTGGCCCAAGGTAATAAGCTCGCTAGTAAAACAATAGAATTCCATATCCCTACCCGCAAAGGTTAAAGATATGTGTTGACCTATAACTTATCTAGTTCGTATATATTCAGAAGAAATCCGATTACACGATACCTTGTGCTATCATAGCATTAGCGACTTTCATGAACCCAGCTATGTTAGCTCCCTTCACATAGTTGACATATCCATCAGAAGATTTTCCATATTTTACACATTGTTCATGAATAGAATGCATGACACGATGTAGATGCTCATCAACATCATTCTCACTCCAGTGTAGTCGCATAGAATTTTGGCTCATTTCAAGTCCACTTGTTGCCACACCACCAGCGTTAACAGCCTTCCCAGGGGCAAATAAAATTTTTTCTTTTATAAAGAGTTCAGTAGCTTCCTCCGTACATCCCATATTACTAACCTCAGCGACACATATAGGATGATTACCCAGAATCATTCGAGCATCATATTCATTCAGTTCATTTTGAGTCGCACAAGTTAAATAGATGTCAGCCTTCTTAGTCCAAGGCTTTTCTCCCTTTACAAAAGTTGCATTGAATTTCTCTGCATACGGCTGACATACATCATCGCCACTGGCTCTGAGTTCTAACATATAATCAATTTTTTCTCCAGAAATACCATCAGGGTCGTAAATAAAACCATCCGGTCCACTTATCGTAATTACCTTAGCCCCCAGTTCAGAAGCCTTTTTTGCAGCCCCCCAAGCTACATTTCCGAAGCCAGACAAAGCTACAGCCTTTCCTGCGATATCCACATCTTTTGTTTGCAGCATTTGGTTCACAAAATATAGAGCCCCATATCCAGTAGCCTTAGCCCGTATTTCGGAGCCACCCCATCCGATACCTTTACCCGTTAATACACCATTCCATTTATGAGATAATCTTTTGTATGTACCGAAAAGAAAACCTATTTCTCTTGTTCCAACACCAATGTCACCTGCAGGTACATCCTCGTCAGGACCAATATAATGAAATAATTCCTCCATGAAAGATTGGCAAAAATTCATGATTTCGTTAGAAGATTTCCCTCGGATAGAAAAATCACTCCCACCTTTTCCTCCGCCCATAGGAAGAGTCGTGAGTGCATTTTTGAAAGTCTGTTCAAATGCTAAGAATTTCAAAATAGACAAGTTTACAGAGGAATGAAATCTTAATCCACCCTTATAAGGTCCAATAGCACTATTAAATTGAACACGATATCCAAGATTAACATGCACATCACCGCGATCATCTGTCCATGGCACCCTAAATGTAATGACCCTTTCAGGTTCAACCAACCGTTCAATAAGTTTCACCTTCTCAAATTCAGGATGCATATTATATACATCCTTTATGGAAAGCAGAACCTCTTTAACAGCCTGTAAATATTCTAATTCTCCAGGATGCTTTTGTTCCAAGGCAGTCATAAGATTATTAACATCCATAGTAATTGAAGTTTAAGTTGGTTATTTTATTTTTAATTCTCGACAATACAAATATAGGATTTTTACAGATAAGGGACAAGAAAATTCAAGAAAAATCGTATCTTTGCGATGTTAATACAAGCAGTGTATGAAGAATATAGTACCACAGGAATGGAATGAATTTTATTTAAAAGACGTATCGTTTGTAAATCTGATGATGCGTCGAATTTATAATGTACTTATTGTAGCAAATCCTTATGATGCCTTCATGCTTGAGGATGACGGTCGAATAGAAGAGAAAATCTACAATGAATACATGGAGTTAGGACTTCGATATCCACCAACTTTCACCCAAGTATCCACTTCAGAAGAAGCAGCCGAGGTGTTGAAATCAACCAATATAGATTTAGTGATCTGTATGCCTGGTAATGCCGATAATGACGCCTTTGATGTGGCACGAGATATCAAAGTAAAGTTTTCCGATATCCATTGTGTTGTGCTTACGCCATTTTCCCATGGAATAACAAAACGTATGCAGGATGAAGACCTGTCTATTTTTGATTATGTATTCTGTTGGCTAGGAAATACAAATTTGATTTTGTCGATAATCAAATTACTGGAAGACAAAATGAATCTGGAACACGACATAGAAGAAGCTGGTGTCCAGACGATACTGCTTGTAGAAGATAGCATTCGGTTTTATAGTTCAATACTTCCCAACCTTTATAACTATATATTAAAGCAAAGTCAGAATTTTGCAACGGAAGCATTAAATCCTCATGCAGCCACAATGCGTATGCGAGGTCGACCTAAAGTCGTGCTAGCTCGCACCTTTGAAGAAGCCATGGATATCTATGAAAAATATTCTGAAAATATATTGGGAGTGATTAGTGATGCGCGTTTCCCGATTCATGAGATCAATCCTGACGAACAAGATAATAAGCCTGCCCCCTTACGTGACTCAAAAGTGTTTAAGGATCCAGAAGCAGGTTTGAAACTGCTGAGAACGATTCGAGCACACAACGAGTATATTCCCCTTATCATGGAAAGCTCTGAGGCGAGTAATCGGGCAAAAGCTGAGCAAGAACATTTCCTTTATGTTGATAAGAACTCCAAAAAGATGAGTGTAGACCTTCGTCATATGATGGAGGAACATATGGGATTTGGCGATTTTATATTCAGAAATCCCCAGACCCATGAGGAAATTATGCGAATACATAGTTTAAAGGAATTGCAAGATAACATATTCAAGATACCAGACGACTCGATGCTTTATCATATAAGCCGAAATCATATGAGTCGTTGGTTGTCAGCTCGTGCAATATTTCCAGTTTCAGCCTTTTTAAAACATGTTACTTGGCATAAACTTCAGGATGTTAATGCTCACCGCCAAATTATTTTTGATGCCATCGTACAATATCGTCACATGAAGAATATCGGAGTTGTAGCAGTCTTCGATAGAATGAAATTTGATAAGTATGCTCATTTTGCTAGAATCGGTGAAGGTTCTTTGGGAGGAAAAGGGCGTGGTCTGGCCTTTCTAGATAATATCATTAAGCGTCATCCAGATTTCAATCAGTTTGAGAAAACAAAGGTACAAATTCCGAAGACCGTTGTACTTTGTACAGATGTCTTTGACCAGTTCATGGAAGATAACAATCTTTATCAGATAGCATTGAGCGATGTTTCCGATGAAGAAATCTTGCGTCATTTTCTAAGGGCTCAGTTGCCGGATTCGTTGATTGCCGACTTCTTTACATTCTTTGAAGCTACCAAGAGTCCAATAGCCATTCGTAGTAGCTCTCTTCTAGAAGACTCCCACTATCAACCTTTCGCAGGTATTTATAGTACCTATATGATACCATTCTTGGAAGACAAATATCAAATGCTCCAGATGCTTGCCAGTGCGATAAAGGCCGTATATGCTTCTGTTTATTATAAAGATTCCAAAGCCTATATGATGGCTACTTCTAATGTTATAGACCAGGAGAAAATGGCTGTCATTCTTCAGCAAGTCGTGGGACATCAATATGGAGATCATTTCTATCCTAATGTAAGCGGCGTTCTACGCTCATTGAATTATTATCCGATAGGAGATGAAAAGGCAGAAGAAGGTGTAGCCTCGTTAGCTTTAGGTCTTGGTAAATATATTGTTGACGGAGGGCAGACTTTGAGAGTATGTCCATATCATCCATCCCAGGTTCTGCAGACCTCCGAGATGGATATAGCACTAAAAGAAACACAGACACGTTTCTATGCTCTTGATATGTCACAGTTCTGTGAAGACTTTAAGGTAGACGATGGATTTAATATTTTGAAATTAAAAGTCAAAGAGGCAGAAAAAGAAGGATCACTTCATTATCTGGCTTCTACATTCGACCCTTATGACCAAGTTATACGTCCAGGACTTTATGAAGGAGGAAGAAAAATTATCTCCTTTGATGGGATATTGAATCAAGGAGCATTTCCTCTGCCAGAAATTATGCAAATGTCAATGAAGTATGGAGCAGAATCTATGCGTCGTCCTGTTGAAATTGAGTTCGCTTGTAATATTAACGAAGACAAAACCGGAGAATTCTATCTTCTTCAGATTCGTCCAATCGTCGACAGTAAAGAAATGTTGGACGAAGATATCACGTTAATACCAGATTCCAAATGTATATTACGCTCTCATAATTCATTAGGACATGGCATTCTTGAAGATGTAACCGATGTCGTCTATGTAAAATACGATGATAATTATTCTGCCATGAACAATTATTATGTGGCAGATGATATAGAGCGAATCAACCGAAAGTTTCTAGGCGAAGGCCGCAATTACGTCCTTATAGGTCCAGGAAGATGGGGATCAAGCGATCAATATCTAGGTGTTCCCGTTAAGTGGACACATATTTCAGCAGCAAAGGTCATCGTTGAAGTTGCATTAAGGAATTATCGTGTAGATCCCAGTCAAGGAACCCATTTCTTTCAGAATCTCACATCTTTTGGAGTAGGTTATTTTACGATAGACACCAACATACCGGAAGAGGGTGGGGTGATTAGAAAGGAAATTCTCGATGCCATGCCTGCTATCGAGGAGACAGAGTATGTCCGTCATGTACGTTTTGATAAACCAATGCGTATTCTGATGGATGGAATGAGACAAGAAGGAGTAGTGTTGTTACCAGAATAAAACGAATATGGAATTAAGAGAATATTATTCATCTCGCGTACAAAAGAATTCTATAGAGGTACAGAAGAAAAAACGTAAAAGTAGACGTTTCGTTATTTTTGAAATTGTCAGTTTCTTGGCAACTGCAGGTTTTGTAGTTGGATACTTTTCTATATCATCATCTTCCTTCTGGTGGGTGGCTGCAATTGCCGCCTTTGTAGTATATGTTCTCGTAAGGAAGGCAGATGTCCAAAATGATGTGTGTATCAAATCTCAGGAAGCACTTGTGCGTGTCTATCAGAAAGAACTTCAAGCCTTGAATTCTCATTTTGAAGAATTCCGGGATGGCAGTGAATATCAAAATCTACACCATGAGTTTTCCTTTGATTTAGATATCTTTGGTCCAGATTCCCTCTTCAATAGGATGAATCGTACAGTAACCTCTGGTGGAGGAGACCGATTGGCTCATCTGTTATCATCAATAGAATGGAATCGTAATCGTAGAATAGCTATTCATGAACTTTCATGTTATGAAGATTTTCTTGCTTCTTTTAAGTCAAATGGGGAATCTCAGTATATAGATACACATGTTGTGACCCAAGCAATTGATGCCATAGAAAAAATAAAGACACCTACATTGTTTCTATCTCCCGTGGTAAAAGTCTTATTCTGTTTGGATATTATCTTTTTTACGGTATGTATTATCGCCTCATTTTTAGGATGGGTAACTCCTTCTGTACCAGTATGGTGGGGTGTTGCTAATTTCTTCATCATGATGGCAATTTGCCGACATCCGATATCGCAGATGAATCAAGTTGTGGCAAAACTCCATCAACAGTTGTCTTCATTGATTCAAATTGTTCGTCTGATAGATAGAAGCAAGTTCACCTCCTCATATCTCTGTGCTATCCACGAACAACTTATCATGGCAACAGACTCATTCGTAGCGTTAAAACGCATATTAAATAGTCTTGAAAGTAGAAGTAACATCTTGGGATTGATAATATTCAATATCATGGGTCTTTCCGATTATTTTCTAGTACGTCGTTTCG
Organism: uncultured Prevotellaceae bacterium; assembly: GCA_902775075.1. Next base: position 39,061 of record CACYKX010000010.1, read on the forward strand.
TCCGTTGGCAGCAAAGTTTTGCAAATAAAATGCCTTTATGGGTCGAGGCTATCAGCAATTTGGATGCACTCGTTTCTATGGCAACCTTTGAATATAACCATCCAGAAGCAAAAGAAGCGGAAGTTATAGAAACTCCACAATTGGTTTTTGAAGCTGAGAATTTGTATCATCCTTTCCTTGGTATTACAGCCAAGAAGAATGATTTTCAGATAAAAGACCGTAATTATTATATCATTACAGGTGCTAATATGGCCGGTAAGAGTACGTTTCTTCGCGCCATAGGGGTGAATTATATTCTTGCTATGAATGGCATACCAGTTTTCGCCGATTCCCTTCGTGTATCATGTTTTAAACTATTTTCCAGCATGCGCACGCAAGACGATCTGAGTCATGGTATCAGTTATTTCAATGCAGAACTGCTACGGTTACAGCAACTTATAGATTATATATCAGAAGATGAACGTCCTACTCTGTTGATACTCGATGAGATATTGAAGGGTACTAATTCTGCAGATAAATTGAATGGCAGTCGCCTGTTTCTAGAATCTATGTCATCGAAGAATGTCAGTGGGGTGATAGCGACTCATGATTTGGAACTTTCCCAAATGGCCGAACAGTGCCCGATGCAGTTTCATAATTATTGCTTTGAAATTCAAGTTGGTCAACATGTGACATATGATTATAAGATTACATCTGGTGTGGCCCGTAATCAGAATGCCACTTATTTATTGAAGCAATTATTATATAAGTGTTGATAAAACAATTAAAATCTTTTAAATAAAGACATGAAAACATAAATAAAGTGTAAAAATTGCACTTATCTACACCTTGTATTTGGTGGATAAAACGATTGTGTGTATTTTTGTACGTGTGTTTTTCATAGTATTAGATTTAAGGTTAACAAGATTGGTCTACGGCGGTAGACCATTTTTTTTATAATCCTTAACGCGGAACTGTTAAAAGAAGAATGTTCAATTTCTAGCTTCATCCGGAACATACGGAAAGTATAATTTTCTCGAAAGTATAGAAAATACCCCTTCAAAAAGGAAAAATTCAATATGGAGTTAACTTCATCGGCTTACGAAGTTAACTGCGTAAGCTTATATGAATAGGAATGTAGACATATGTAGTTAACTAAAAAAGCCTATATTTCCGGTATATTTTGGAGATAAATCAGGCGTGATAAATGTAGTAGTCTGACAATCAGCATGTTATGGTTTTCTTATACTTTTGATATTTGTGAATAACAAGTTTCTTATTTTTGAATTTGCGAATTATGAGCACATTTCTTCGATTGAAATTTAAGGAAAGAAAAACATTTTTAACGTTGCCTGAAATCAACAGGAACCCGCGGAAACAATTAATAAAAGCTCATACAGAATTTGTAATAGAAAGAAAAGGAAGAAAGAGACAAAACGATAGAATTGTAAGACGTAGTTTACAAAATCCAAAGAATTATAGCTTCTTTAAAGGATAATTAACCATTTTAACTTGATTGCAACATTAAAAAACAATGATATTTTTGTCAACCGAAAATAATATGTTAAATTTGCAATCGGTTTAGTTTAAACAAGACTATTCATTTTTTAAATATAACAAAATTATGGCAGTTAGTTACAAAGAATTAGGTCTCGTAAATACACGCGAGATGTTCAAGAGAGCCGTAAACGGTGGTTATGCAATCCCTGCATTCAACTTCAATAACTTGGAGCAGCTTCAGGCTATCATTGCAGCTTCTTCAGAGTTGAAGTCACCTGTAATCCTTCAGGTTTCTAAGGGTGCTCGTAATTATGCTAACGCTACACTTCTTCGCTACATGGCAGAAGGTGCTGTAGAGTATGCTAAGGAACTTGGTTGCAAGGCTCCTGAAATTGTACTTCACCTTGATCATGGAGATAGCTTCGAGCTTTGCAAGAGCTGTGTAGATATGGGCTTCTCTTCTGTAATGATCGATGGTTCTGCACTTCCTTATGAGGAGAATATCGCATTGACGAAGAAGGTAGTAGAATATGCTCACGCTCACGATGTAACTGTAGAGGCTGAGCTTGGTGTCCTCGCTGGTGTTGAGGATGAGGTAGTTGCTGCTGAAAGCCACTACACAAAGCCAGAGGAAGTTATCGACTTCGCTACTCGTACAGGTTGTGATAGCCTTGCTATCTCTATCGGTACTTCTCACGGTGCTTACAAGTTCACTCCAGAGCAGTGTACTAAGGATCCTAAGACTGGTAAGCTCGTTCCTCCTCCATTGGCATTTGACGTTCTTGCTGAGATCGAGAAGAAGCTTCCTGGTTTCCCTATCGTTCTTCACGGTTCTTCATCAGTTCCTCAGGAGTATGTTGAGATTATTAATAAGTTCGGTGGTAAGTTGCCTAACGCTATTGGTATCCCTGAGGATCAGCTCCGTCAGGCTTCTAAGAGCGCTGTTTGCAAGATCAACATCGACTCTGACTCTCGTTTGGCTTACACAGCTGGTGTTCGTGAGACTTTGGCTCAGCACCCAGACTACTTCGACCCACGTCAGTATGGTAAGGTAGCTCGTCAGTACATGACTGATATGTACAAGCACAAGATCGTTGACGTCCTTGGTTCAGACAACAAGCTTGCTAACCTCGACTAATTTTTAAAAGATTATGTCATGACGTGAAAATTCACGTTGAGGATAAATAAAAAGAAAGGCAGAAATGATGTAAGTCGTTTCTGCCTTTTATTATTTCTTTAAGGATTAACTTATTCGTTCATTCTGCGGAAAGCCTGTGGTAGATATGCTATAATATCGCTTGCGATGAGGCTTTCTTTGCCAAGATCTTTTGCGGCTAAGTCTCCGGCAAGTCCGTGCAGATACATACCAACACGACATGCGTCAGCCTCGTTGTATCCTCGTGCTAACAGTGCTGTGATAATACCTGTGAGTACATCGCCACTTCCAGCGGTAGCCATTCCACTGTTTCCAGTTGAGTTGAATTCAATATGTCCGTCAGGCATACAGAGTGCAGAGTAATGACCTTTTAGGATGATATATGCCTGTAAATGCTCGGCCATCTGTTGCGCCCGGTGCAGTCTGTCGTAACACCCATTACTAATAGCTCCAGCAAGTCGGTCAAATTCCTTAGGATGTGGAGTTAGAATGATGCCTTTAGGCAACTGTTGTATCCAAGCACGATGATTACCCAATATATTGATAGCGTCAGCATCGATAACTATAGGACATGTAGCTCTACGAATCTGCGAAATAAGAGTGATAGCTGTATTCTCCTGCATACCAAGTCCTGGACCTATTGCCATGGCGTTATAAGCCTCAGTGTCTACTGTTTCTGAGAAATAAGTCTCCTCGCGATCAGTCTGTAAAATAGCCTCTGGAACAGAAATCTGCATAATGTCGTAGTTACGGCGTGGAGTATGCGTATATACTTTTCCGGCACCAGCTCTCAAGCAAGCCTTTGTGCAAAGAATGGCTGCTCCTGCCATTCCGTAACTACCAGCTATGATCAGTGCCGAGCCCATAGAACCCTTATGTACAAAGTCGCTTCGGCTAAGTATTCTGGAACGTATATCACTCTCTTCAAGAATGCGATACTGGCAATCTGTGGCTGAAATATATGTCGGTGAGAGACGAATGTCGAGGACTTTCAATCTTCCGATATATGCTTGGTTATCAGCCAATAACATAGATAGTTTTTTCTGCTGCAGAGTAAGTGTCAAGTCAGCATGAATGATATTCTGATGAATATTATATGTGTTGTCTTCACACATCAATCCAGATGGAATGTCAATGCTAACAACCTGTGCAGGACTCTGATTGATATACTTTACCATTGCAGCAAATCCTCCCGCTAATGGCTTGTTGAGCCCGCTGCCAAAAAGACCATCGATAACTAATGTGTCAGCGGTAAGCTCAGGTGGATCGAAGTTTAAAGTGATTTCAGTAAATGATTTTACCTTTTTCCCATCGATGAGACGTTGCTTGTTGGCAGCACAATCTTCAGAAAGGTGATTTAGTACATTGAATAAGAAAACACTGACTGAATACCCATCCTCAGCCAAAATCCGGCTAATAGCCAAAGCATCTCCACCATTGTTTCCTGGGCCCGCAAACACGACAATAGGTGTGCGGTTAGTCCATTCTTCTTCTATAGCACGGGTTAGAGCTTTTGCGGCTCTTTCCATCAGATCGATGGAAGAAATCGGCTCGTGTTCTATAGTATATTTGTCAAGCTCGTGAATTTGAGCACTCGTAAAAATCTTCATATGAATGCAAAAATACGAAATTTACTTAAATCTTTGCCCATCGTTGGTATATTTTTAGTAATTTTGCACCAAATATATTTTATCACATCATGAGCAAAGTTAAAATCAAGGACAAAACCTTTAAGACATTCATTCCGGAGTCTGATATTCAAGAGCGTGTAAAAGCAGTAGCCGAGAAGATTAATAAAGACATGGATGGCAAGAACCCATTGCTTCTTGCTGTTCTCAATGGTTCTTTTATCTTTGCAGCTGATTTGATGCGCAATATTACGATTCCTTGTGAAATCTCATTTGTCAAACTCGCCTCTTATCAAGGTACAACTTCGACAGGTAAGATTAAGGAAGTTATCGGTTTGAACGAAGACCTAGCTGGTCGTACAGTAGTTATAGTAGAAGATATCGTTGATACTGGTTTTACAATGAAGCGTATGGTGGAGAGCCTAGGTACTCGTAACCCAGAGTCTATTCATATCTGTACATTGTTGCTTAAGCCAGGTAAACTTCAGGTTCCATTGAATATAGAGTATGCAGCGATGGAGATACCTAATGACTTTATCGTAGGTTATGGTCTTGATTATGATCAGCAAGGTAGAAATCTTCGCGATATCTATGTACTTGATGAAGATTAAGCAAATTTACACTTATCTAAAATAATAATGAAGAATATTGTAATTTTCGGTGCTCCAGGTGCTGGTAAAGGTACACAGAGCGACAAGATGATCGAAAAGTATGGTTTCGGCCATATTTCTACAGGAGATGTGCTCCGTAATGAGATTAAGAATGGTACAGAATTAGGCAAGACTGCTAAAGGTTATATTGACAACGGTCAGTTGATTCCTGATGCATTGATGGTAGACATCCTTGCAAGCGTATATGATACATTTGGCAAAGAACATAAGGGTGTAATCTTTGATGGTTTCCCTCGTACTATCCCACAAGCTGAGGCTCTTAAGAAGATGTTAGCAGAGCGTGGACATAAGGTAGCTGCAATGATCGAACTTGCTGTGCCAGAGGATGAATTGATGACTCGTCTTATCAATCGTGGTAAGGAAAGTGGTCGTAGCGATGATAATGAAGAGACTATCAAGAAACGTCTTAACGTTTATCATACACAGACATCACCTTTGATCGACTGGTATGAGAAAGAAGGTATCCATCATCATGTAGAAGGCCTTGGCACTGTAGACGATATCTTTGGTCGTATCTGTCAGGTTATTGATGCACTTGCTGATTAATTTATTTTGAACAATTAAAATTTGATATATGGCTGTTGAATCCAATTTCGTCGATTACGTTAAAATCTACTGCCGCTCGGGTAAGGGTGGCCGAGGCTCTATGCACCTTCGCCACGTGAAGTATCAACCAAACGGTGGTCCTGATGGTGGCGATGGCGGTCATGGAGGCAGCATTTATCTTCGCGGCAACCATAATTATTGGACTTTGCTGCATCTGAAATATCAGCGTCACGTGTATGCCGAGCATGGCGGTAATGGCGGACGCGATAAATGCCATGGTACCAACGGTAAGGATGTTTATATTGATGTGCCGTGTGGTACCGTGGTTTATAATGCCGAAACGGGTAAGTATGTATGTGATGTGACCTACGATGGGCAGGAGGTACTTCTTCTAAAAGGTGGTCGTGGTGGTTTAGGAAACTTCCAGTTCCGTACTTCTACAAACCAGGCTCCGCGATATGCACAACCTGGAGAACCTATGGAAGAAATGACGATCATCCTCGAGTTGAAGTTGTTGGCTGATGTGGGTCTGGTAGGATTCCCTAACGCGGGTAAATCTACATTGCTATCTTCTGTGTCGAGTGCTCGTCCGAAGATTGCCAATTATCCATTTACTACTTTGGAACCATCGCTCGGCATTGTCGGTTATCATGATAATAAGTCTTTCGTAATGGCTGATATCCCAGGTATCATCGAAGGTGCCAGTGAGGGTAAAGGTCTTGGACTTAGATTCCTGCGTCATATTGAGCGCAACTCTCTGTTGCTTTTTATGGTGCCTGGTGATACCGATGATATAAAGCACGACTATGAGGTGCTGTTGAATGAACTGAAGCAATTTAATCCGGAAATGCTTGACAAACATCGTGTACTAGCTGTCACGAAGAGTGATTTGTTGGATGACGAGTTGATTGAGATGCTTCAGGAAACTCTCCCGGATGATCTCCCTGTTGTATTTATTTCTTCTGTGACGGGTAAGGGTATCGATGAACTGAAAGATGTGTTATGGAGAGAGTTGAATAGCGAGAGTAATAAACTTCAGGAAATCACATCCGAAGATACCCTCGTACATCGTGATAAAGATATGAATAATTTCCAAGCAGAACTTCATGCAGAAGGTGAAGATGATGATATCGAGTATCTCGATGAGGATGATATCGAAGATGCTGACGACTTGGAAGACTTCGAATATGAAGATGTCGATACGGATAAGTAATCGACATGGCTTTATGACGAAACCTGTTTTAAAATATTTTGACTTAGGAAATGCAGTAACGGCATTCTCGACGACACGTAAAGGTGGCGAGAGTAGTGGTAGTTACGGTGAATTCAATATTAACTGTTTTTGTGGCGATGATTTGTCATGCATCGCAGCAAATCGTAGATCTTTGGCGCAGGTGCTGGGAGTGGATGAGGATCACATTATTCAGTCTCATCAAACTCATGATACTGTGTGCCGAATGATTACCAGTAATTACTTTCAATTACCGGTAAGTGCGCGCAAGATTCTTCTTGAAGGGGTGGATTGCGTGATGACAAACGAATTAGGAGTGTGTGTTGGGGTATCAACAGCAGATTGTATCCCAGTACTATTATATGATGAAAAACATCATGCTGCAGCAGCTGTACATGCAGGATGGCGAGGCACCGTTGCTCGTATCGTAGAAAAGGCTGTTGTGGAAATGCAGTATGGCTATCAGACTGTCCCTGAAGATATAAAAGCTGTTATCGGACCAGGTATCTCGTTACATGCTTTTGAGGTGGGACAGGAAGTGTATGATGAATTTGCTCATGCTGGTTTTGATATGAGCAGAATTGCGAAAATGTATAATAAATGGCATATTGATTTGCTTGAATGTAATCGAATTCAACTTGAATGTGCAGGGGTTACTCCCGCACAAATTTACATGTCAGGTATATGTACATATTCTCAGCCGGAGGAATTCTTCTCTGCTCGACGCTTGGGAAAGGAATCGGGTAGAATTTTCACCGGTATACTCTTGAAATAATAATTGTTGTGCGAAGATTATTTACTTCGTTATGTTTAACCTCTAATGTTAAAACCTTTTGCGAAAATGAAGATGAAAATGCGACAGGTCTTTATGGCGGCAGCTGTCATCGTGACGACATCAGCCTTTGCTCCCGTTAAAGACAATTTCTCTACTGCTGAACAGCAGCAGATTAGTATTGCGACGACGGGATTATTCGATCGTAGCAATACCTTTGATATTAATTTTGCCGTTCTTAGTGAACGTGAGTATTGTTTTCCTTTACCAGTAGGTAAAGCTAAACTTCTGCCTAGTCATATTGTTGAGATAACAACTTCTAAGGGTGATGCTGTAAGGGCAATGTTTGACGGCGTCGTGCGCTTGTCTCGTAAAGTCGGGAATATGGGTAATGTTATTGTTATCCGTCATGACAATGGAATGGAGACGGTATATGCTAATAATGCACAGAATCTTGTTGAAGTCGGAAAACATGTGAAGTCTGGTAATACTATAGCTATCGTAGGTGAGAAAAATGGTAAGACCTATTGTGATTTCTCGATTATGATTAATGGTGGTAAGATAAATCCAGAAACAGTTCTGGACTTAAATAGCCATCGTCTCCGTAAACAGACGCTAACTTGTAAGAGGGTAGGACGTCACGTTCGTGTGTCTGTGGTTTCTGATGAAAAAAAATCAAAGGCTATGGTAGTTGTTCCTGTAAAACGTAGGACGATTACTAATTTGGATCCTTCTGATGAGGTGGTTAACGACAATGATGCGACCTTTAAACTCAATCTTTCTAATATAGAGCGATCACATTGGGCATATCCATTAGCAGGTAGTCATGTGATTAGTCCTTATGGTGGACGGAGAAATCATTCCGGTGTTGATGTGAAGACATGTGCCGGTGATAAAATTCTGGCAGCTTTTGATGGCGTTGTTACTCGTTCTGGTTGGTATTTTGGATATGGTAAATGTGTTGTTATTAAGCATGCCTATGGTTTTGAAACCCTTTATGGCCATCAATCAAAGAATCTCGTATCCGTAGGACAGAAAGTGAAAGCTGGCGATGTGGTAGGCCTTACAGGCCGTACTGGTCGCGCTACTACAGAGCATTTGCATTTTGAGGTGCTTTATAAAGGGCATAGAGTTAATCCTGCTATGATATTTGATCATGCTAATAAATCTCTACAGCAATCTACACTTACTTTAAATGCAAATGGCAAGTTATCTTCTCAGCGCAATCTTTATGCACAGGGAAAATAATGATATGATGTAATGTTAAGACCTTTCTTTTTAAGCATGCTTAAAAAGAAAGGTCCTTTAGAAAACATTTTATTTCTTACGTTGAGATTTTCGGTTGGCTCTCTGCTGACGATACTTTGCTTTTTGTCGAGCAGAACCGCTACCGTGTGCTCCCGTAATGTACTTCTTCTTTTTGGCTTTAGTCTTTACCTTATCTTCTTTAGGACCTCCTTTTGGGGCACTTTTAAAGACAATACCGCCTTCAAGAATTTGATCAAATTCATCTGCCATATAACAGTAGATTAATGGTGGAACAAACGAACACCTGTGAATGCCATTGCAATGCCATATTTGTCACAGGTTTCGATAACATTATCATCGCGGATGCTGCCTCCTGCCTGTGCAATATATTCTACACCACTCTTATGTGCACGTTCGATGTTATCACCGAATGGGAAGAATGCGTCACTGCCAAGGGCAACATTTGTATTCTTTGCAATCCATGCTTTCTTCTCTTCGCGTGTCAAAGGCTCTGGCTTCTCTGTGAAGAACTGTTGCCATGTGCCCTCACGTAATACGTCTTCCCACTCTTCACTAATATATACATTGATGGTATTATCACGATCGGCACGTCGGATACCTGGTTTGAAAGGAAGGTTCATTACCTTTGGACACTGACGTAACCACCATTCATCGGCTTTGCTGCCTGCCAGACGAGTGCAGTGGATACGGCTCTGTTGACCAGCTCCGATACCAATGGCTTGTCCGTCTTTTACGTAACATACTGAGTTACTTTGAGTATATTTCAAAGTGATGAGACTGATCATCAAATCACGGATAGCTTCTTTGCTGAATGTCTTGTTTTGTGTAGGAATATTTTCGAATAGCTTAGGGTCGTTGAGCTTGATCTCGTTGCGTCCCTGTTCGAAAGTAATTCCATATACCTGTTTATGCTCTACAGGCTCTGGTACATAGTTAGGGTCTATCTTGATGACATTATAGGTACCCTTGCGCTTGTCTTTGAGGATTTCGAGTGCTTCAGGAGTATAGTCAGGAGCGATGACGCCGTCACTTACTTCTCGCTTGATAAGGCGTGCTGTAGCTTCGTCACAGGTGTCGCTTAAAGCGCAGAAATCACCATAAGAACACATTCTGTCTGCACCACGTGCACGAGCGTATGCACTCGCTAATGGAGTTAGTTCAAAGTCGATATCATCGACGAAATATATCTTCTTAAGTGTGTCGCTTAAAGGGAGTCCTACTGCGGCACCGGCAGGAGATACATGTTTGAAACTGGCTGCTGCTGGAAGGCCTGTAGCCTCCTTCAGTTCCTTTACTAACTGCCAACTGTTTAGTGCGTCCAAGAAATTGATATATCCAGGGCGACCATTTAAAACTTCAACCGGAAGTTCGCCGTTTTCCATATAGATACGTGCTGGCTTCTGGTTTGGATTACATCCATACTTTAGAGCTAATTCTTTCATTTTAGGTGGTATAAATAAATCTTTGTGCAAATTTACTACTTTTCTTCGAATTATATGACTAGAAAACTGCAAAAATAGTTACCTTTGCACATATTTTATTACGTTAGGATATGAAACGGGATTGGAAGCTTCTGATAGATGAAGTTGAGAAGAAAGTAGGGGATTCTATTCATGTCCAAAAGGACTTGGATAAGATTGTAGAAATTTTTAAGAAACATCATTGGTCTTTTAATTCGTTGTCACCGGAGGCGAAAGATCGTATAGCTCTGTTTGCAGGGTTTCAATGTTGGGCTGACTTTCAGGAGGCTCTTCGTGGTGATGATGATGGTGAATCCAACTATGAAAGTGATTAAAATGAAAAAGAGGTCTTACTCTTCCGAGTAAGACCTCTTTTTATTTCTTTTCGTGTCAACCGACGATTACTCGCCTGCAACTGTTCTCTTTTCAGCGATACGAGCCTTCTTACCAGTAAGGTTACGGAGGTAGTACAACTTAGCACGGCGAACTTTACCACGCTTGTTAACCTCGATGCTATCGATGTTAGGTGACTCGATTGGGAAGATACGCTCTACACCTACGGTACCAGACATCTTACGAACAGTAAAACGTTTTTTGTCACCATGACCAGAGATCTTGATAACAACACCACGATACAGCTGAATACGCTGCTTGTTACCCTCGACGATTTTGTAAGCGACAGTGATAGTATCACCAGGGTTGAACTCAGGGAACTGCTTGCCGGTTGCAAATGCTTCTTCAGCAACTTTAATTAAATCCATTTTGTTTAATAATTAAATTTGTTTGTCGTTCCAACCTAACATTGCAAGTAACTCTTCTACTGCTAGCGGTTAGGCCGAAAAGCGGTTGCAAAGTTAATAAGTTTATTCGTAACTTCCAAATTTTCAAGCTTTTACTTTGTTATTTTACAATTATTTTATTATAAATCAAGTATCCCAAACAGTATTTGTTTATTTTTTACTAACTTTGCATGGAAAAATAAATTCGCTTATTATGCAAAGTAAACTTATGTTTTTATCAATGGCATCAGTACTTATGCTTGGTGCTTCTTGTTCTTCTCATTATGTGTTGACGGGAATTCATCGTTCTCGCATATTGGTTGATGATAGATATGATGCTTCTCCAGATGCTAAGGCTGTGGCTTTCATAAAACCTTATCAGCATCAGGTGGATAGTGTTATGAGCCCTGTTGTAGGTACTATTTCTAAGTATGTTGCTGCGCATCAGCCTGAGAGTGAAATTTCTAATCTTTTAGCTGATATTCTTATCTGGGGTGGAAGAGAGTTTAATGAGCATCCTGTGGTTTCTGTTTATAATATGGGTGGAATCCGTGCTCCTTTTGCCAAGGGAAATGTTACTTATGGTGATGTTGTTGAGGTCGCTCCATTTGAAAACAAGATTTGTTTTCTTACCTTGAATGGCTCTGAATTGATGGAGCTGTTTGGACAAATTGCCAAAAGAGGTGGTGAAGGTGTTAATCATGGTGTTAATCTTGTGATTAATAAGGATGGCAAACTCTTGGATGCAAAGGTAAATGGTGTTGAGGTTGATCCAGCCAAAGATTATCGTATTGCAACAATAGATTATCTTGCTCAGGGTAATGATGGTCTTAGTGCTCTGAAAAAAGGTAGAAATCTTCTCTCTCCACAAGAAAAGAAGAATGATACTCGATTCATTATCATGGATTATTTCCGTGAGCAAATGGCTAAAGGAATTACTGTTGACCCCCAAATAGAGGGACGAATTGTTGTAAAGTAATGTATGTTGAACTTAGATATTTTATGTGATGAATAAACTGAATTCTTTTATATTGTTCTGTTTCCTTTTGATGTCTTCTGCATCTGCTTGGGCTCAGAAACAATTGGTGATATTACATACGAATGATACGCATAGCTGTGTGATGCCTTTGAGTAAGGATCTTGCCGACACTTTGTTTGCGGGTCGTGGAGGATTTGTGCGTCGTGTTGCAATGATTAAAGAACAACGTGCGCAGAACCCGAACTTGCTGCTTTTCGATAGTGGCGATTTTTCTCAAGGTTCTCCTTATTATACTCTCTATAAAGGTGATGTAGAGATAGGCTTGATGAATGAGATGGGATATGATGCTGCTACGATAGGAAATCATGAATTCGATTTTGGAATGGATAATATGGTTCGTATCTTCAAGAAGGCAAAGTTTCCTATCTTATGCTCAAATTATGATTTCTCGGGTACGAAGTTAAAGGATATAGTAAAGCCTTGGACTATTATCAAGCGTAATGGCATAAAGATTGGTTTGTTTGCACTTTGTCCAAAGTTGGCAGGCCTTGTCTCTACTAAAAATTATGGTCCTATTAAGTATCTCAATCCTGTGAAAGTAGGGGAGAAAATGGCAACTTTCTTGAAGAAGGAGAAAAAATGTGATCTTGTGATCTGTATCTCTCATCTTGGTTTTAATATTGGTGGAGATGATGATGTCAAATTGGTAGAGGGTACTAGAAATATTGATTTGGTTCTTGGCGGTCATTCTCATACTTATCTAAAGCAGTTAGAATATCGAAAGAACTTGGATGGGAAAGAAGTAGGTATCGATCAGAATGGTAAGCATGGAATCTTTGTCGGTAAACTTGTTTTAGACCTTACTCGAAGTAAAAAGTAAGGGCTATTATTTTTGATCGAGCTTTATTAATAGAATTGGTATATGGCAGCATACTAGGATCTCTTAGTTTGTTGCCATGTTTTGTATCTAATGAATTTATCAGGCTATACATGAATTTTAGTTCTGGACGGAGCTTGAAATATGGGAGATAAAAGTCACAGCCGACGCCAATTTCTGCATAGCAATCATATTTCTTGAGTTTGATGTAGCTGTCGTTGGCATTATTTAGATTTAACATAGGGTTTAGTCCAACCAGTACGTATGGTCGGTGGTTGTTGAATCTAGGGGCTGCTGTAATGATCTCAAAAGCTGATGAAATGTATGTGGATTTAATCTCTTGTCTTTTTTCAATAGCGTAATGATTTGTGTCAAACTCTGAATGGTTCATGAGTTTTATGTGTCGTGTGCCGAAATACATTGCCGGTGCCCATCTAAATTGTAGATAAGTGTTCAGTTTTACTTCTCCTAGCAGACCAACGGTGAATCCCATATCCCATCTGTCTTGGTCTGTTGATATGACAACTTGCTTGGAATCGGCTTTGTCATCTGTAATGTTTTGTATTCCAATATTATTGAATTCGATATCTTGTAAGTGACTGCCTACCAATACTCCGAAATGGATAGGACGTAGGTCCATATAAGGTTTGTTCTGTACAGTCCTTTCTTGGGCCTTGGTGTTTAAAAATAGTGCTAATAGTATGATTATACCAATGATTCTTTTCATGGTTTAATAACGTTTTTGTTTCTGTTCTATTGTTCAGAACTTATTTCAATCTTTATTTTTTTGTTGAGGCTTGCTTATCATCCTTAAACACATTTTATCGACTATATATTACCTAAATAATTGGATATCGTATAAATTATTTAAAAATGTATACTTAATTCTAGGTATTACGAAAAATATTATTATCTTTGCATCATGCAAAATGGGGGCTCCCCATATTGATAGAAACAATATTATTAACAATAAATTATTTAATTATGGCTTACGTAATTGGTGATGATTGTATCGCTTGCGGTACATGTATCGATGAGTGCCCATCTGGTGCAATCTCAGAGGGCGAAAAGTATTCTATTAATCCAGATGTTTGCACAGAGTGTGGTACTTGTGCTGATGTTTGTCCTAACGAGGCTATTAGCCTTCCATAATAGAAGCATACTTTTAGTTACATAAAAGAATAAAAAGGCGACCTAATTTAGGTCGCCTTTTGTAATATTGATATAAAAAAAAGAGATTCATTACGAATCTCTTTTTCTTATTTATTTTGTTTATTCAATTCCAAGAGCTGCTTTGGCATTCTTATCATCTGGACTTAGTTCTAGAAGCTTCTGATAATATGGTTTTGCTTCTTCCAGATTATTCTTGGTACCCCAGTAGTAGTAACCAATATTTTGTAATGCAGAAATCAAAGTACCTTTGTCATCAGCACTTAGGTTGTCTTTATTAGGCTCAAGGTTATTGATAATCTTCAAGAGATATTCTGCACCTTTGTCATCGAAACCACAAGATGTACCTTGGATACCAGCCTGCAAATATGCCCAATTCTGTAAAGAAGGCCATTTCTTTGCCATGTTCTCATAAATAGCGATAGCTTTGTCGAAGTTAGCTTGTTTATGGTCGTTCTTCTTTACTTTCTGTATATAAATGTTAGCGAGTTTAGCGAAGTCTGATGGAGTAGTGTTATCGCTATTATCCATATATTTTTGGCTCCACTCAAGTGCTTCGTCCTCTTTACCTGCTGCTGTATATACCTCTGAAATATACTGATAAGGCTTAAAGTCTTTGTTGTTCAATTCAAAGGCTTTCTTGAAGGCTTCCACTGCAGCATCGTATTGTGTAGCGCCCTTTAATGCCAATCCATAGTATGTATAGTCACGTGCAGACTTCTTTACTGTATCATTCTCAATAACGAGTTTGGCATTCTTCAATGCTTCGTCATATTTTTGCAAGTCAACAGCATCCCACATAGATACTCTGTAGAAAGAAATGTCATTAGGGAATTTGTTGATACCGAATTGCGCTACATCAAAACTCTTGTCTTTGTTGTTATTCATGTAAGCAGATACAGCATACTCAAACAAATAGTATTCTGATAAGGTATTGATATCACACTTGTTGAAATATTCTACAGCCTTGTCATATTTCTGTCCTGTATAGAAAGTATTTGCTGTTTCTGCATTGATAGGGAAGTCTGGACGAACTTCTTGTAACTTTAACAGAGCTTTAGCAGACTCTTCAGGATCGACCTTCTGGTAGATACGTGAATAGCTCATATATCCCTGAGGATTTTGCGGATCCATGATCATGGCCTGCTGATACCAACTTGCAGCATCACCACCGTTGTCTTTCATTACTTGAATGTCACCTAAAAGGATATAAGCATCACCGAAATTCTTATTCTTAGCGATTGCAAGATTTGCCATCTCCTCAGCTTCAGCATATTTCTTGTTCATCGCAAAGATGTTTCCAAGTGCTACCAATGCTTTTGGATCTTTCTTAAATGTCTTCTTGTAATTCTTGATGAGGTCTTTTCCTGCTTCAGCATTATTAGGATCAGCTTTTAAGGCTTGCTCAATAGGGGTAAGTAAATTTTTGAAATTTACATCCTGTGCCATTACTGGAGTTGATAAACTTAGTACCAAGGCGCCAGCTAATAAATATTTCTTTGTTTTCATAATCAATTTCTTTAATGAATACAATATGTATTTATTGGTAAGACGTTTAACGTCCTAGAAAGTTTATATTTTTATTATCTCTTAACATCGACAGTCTTTATGGTTATATCACCACGATAAGGTAACAAACCCGATTTAAATATGATCAACTGTCCTCTAGGGTTGGTAATGTAGTTGGCAAAACTCCATGGTAGTGCTTTGCTTGGGTCTACTACATTACAATATAGTGTTCTTACGAATGGGTATCTTCCATCCAGTAAGTATGCCTGGTATGGTTTCCAACTATTCATTGGAGTTGCTTCTTTAGCTATAGATACCGACATAACATGAATATTCTTCTTGAATGTAGTGTTTGTGGAGTCTCTCTTGTCATTTAGCCAATTGGAACCAATGATTCCGATCGCATTTGGAGTCTTATCAACGTAGTCAATAACGGTTTTACTATTCTTAGCTGCAAATACCGATGGACTTGTTATGTGTTTACCTCCTAAGATCGAATCCTCAACATAGTGTAAAGTAGCACTTGCTCTGTTGTCAAATACCACTTCTATATCTCCTCTTTTGCTATTTGGATTTATATCACTCCATTTTGTAGCTTGACCAAGCAAAATCTTCTTCACGTTATTTACGGTGATGCATGTGTCGTTATTTGCTCGGTTTACAATTAGCGCTAAGCCATCGTAGCCAATAGGGAATACTTGAGGAATAATATTCTTGGACTTGAAATATGCAATTTGCCCATCTGATAATCCTCTTGATGTTATAAGCAAACAAGTTTTCATACCTTCCAGCATCTTAAAACCTGTTATTTCATCTGTATAAATAGATTTTAAATGTGCTTTAGGATATTCAAATTCGAACTGTTGACGTTCTTCTTCGATAATGGGACTAAAACTTTCGTCAGAGACGAATGTTATCGTCCCTGACGTCGGTGTATCTGTTCTACTACCTTTTTTCTTGTTCCCGCCACAGGCAGAGAACAAGAAAATAGTAGACAGTGTTAATCCTACTAATATGTAAGATAATGTTCTTTTCATTATTACTGTAATCTGAAAGTTACAGGTACGTTATATTTCACACGTACAGCCTGACCATTCTGTTTACCAGGAGTCCAGCGTGGCATGCTACGTACTACACGTGCTGCTTCACGATCCAAAGATGGGTCTACTGACTTCAAAATATTTACATCAGTAATAGAACCATCGCGCTCAACAACAAAGCCTACGATAACACGTCCTTGTACTCCATTCTCTTGTGCAACAACAGGATATTTGATGTTGCTATTAAGGTAAGACATCAAAGCACCGGTACCACCTGGGTAAGAAGGCATCTGCTCTACCATATCGAATACCTTATTGCTTACTTCTGGTTTTGGAGCTGGTGGTGGAGGAGGAGTACCTACGGCAATATCATTACGTACTGCTTCAACAGTACGATCAGTAGTACCTTTTACGTTCTCGGTACCTACTGCTACCTTTGCGTCCAACTGGTCCATCTGCTTAACCTGATTTTCCTCTTTTACGAGTTCATCTTTCTTGATGACAGGTGCTGTAAATTTCTGAGTTTGACGTGCTACTGGAATTTCCTTCTTAGGTTCAACCTTTGGCTTAACAACATCTTTCTTCTCTCTCTTCTTTGCTTGTTCTTGAAGCTTAGAAAGTTGTAGAGCCTCGAGACGTGCTTGAGCAGCTTCATCAGCTTTTTGCTTTTGAATCTTATAAACAAGGAATCCACCAATCAGAAGTGCAGCTACTACCAAGATTGTTAAGGCTTTGATGTTACGACCAGAAGTTCCCATACGGAGCTTGTAGGCACCATATGCTTTGTTCTTGTCGGCGAACACCAAGTCGACCCATTTAGGATCATATAAATCTATTTTTGCCATTTTTCTTGTTTTAATTGTTTTACGTTATATTAAAGTTTAATGTTACGAGATTTCAAGAGTCTCAAATCATCGTCATTAATCTTGTCAATAACGTAGGTTCCAATATTCAATATCTGCATTTCATCGAGAGCGTCGACCATATTCTTATATGTAGCATTATCACTAGGTTTGATAATGATAGTCAAAGTAGGAATCTTTTCTCCATCAGGAAGCTGACCACCTTTGAGCTCACTAAGTTTCTTCTGATAGATGCTATCAGGATACATCTTAGGATTCTGAGCTTTCTTCTGGTTAAGTTCCTTAACAGCTAAAGAAATTCTCTCAACAGGGCGTGTTCCGTTCTCTGTTGCATGGTTACGAAGAACAGTACGGATACCATCCTTTGCATTTCCCCATGTAGCTTCCTTCAACCAAGCAGGGTTGTCATATTGAGGGATACCCTCGCCATAGTACAACTTGTTGTCTGCAGTTACATATAAGGTAACAGACTCTGAAGCCTTAGCCTCATTCTTCTGGTCCTCTTGTGTGTTCTGGTCATTACTTGGCATGGTTAATTCCATGGTCTGAGGCTTACTCAATGTGGTACAAAGCATGAAGAATGTAATCAACAACATCAACATATCCACCATTGGTGTGAAGTCGACGCGTACATTGACTTTCTTCTGCTTACTTTCTTTACTTTTTGCCATATTATTCGTCCTCCTTCTTTAACTGAGTAATCATGTAGTAATGACTCTCGTCCATATCCTGAAGCTCGTTCATAACCTTCTTAACAGTTTTGTAAGGAGTTGCAGCGTCAGCCTTTAAAGCGATCTTGATATCTTCATTAACTGTACGTGCAGCATTTACCCACTGCTGGAACTCACTCATACCACCATCGATAGAATCGAGAGGAATACCCTTTGTAGGAAGAGCTTTCTGACGAGCTTGTGATGGAAGAGCAAGATATGCTGCGAGCTCTTTCATAGGAACTCCAAATGTAGACTCACCAGCGAAGGTTTCCTCTTGCTTTGGACTTAAAGTGATGTTGAAAGCACTAGTCATAGAGCCGAGAGTATTCTTCAGGTTGTCTGCATTATCAATACTCATAAATACCTGACCTTCTCCAGTAGGTTTGCCAGCGGCATCCTTTTCTGGGCTTACCAGGATTGTTAATACGCCGTTCTCAGGCACCTTGATTTCAGACACAGAACCTGGTGTGTTTACCTTCACAGGCTCACTCTTTACGAATGTAGAGGTAAGCATGAAGAAAGTAAGCAACAGGGTCATAACGTCTGACATAGGCGTCATATCGATCCAAACGTCACTTTTCTTAATTTTTACTTTACCCATAGCGATAAAATTTTAAAGGGTTAGCAAAAATTAAGCCTCTTCTGTGTGGTTAGCTTCGTATGTCTGAGCAATTGAGTAACCTACCTCGTCGAGTGCGTATGTCAACTTATCAACCTTGTTTGTGTAGTAGTTGTAAGATACAACAGCACACCAAGAAGTTGCGATACCGAAAGCTGTATTGATCAAGGCCTCAGAGATACCCTGTGATAGAGCAGCAGAGTCAGCACCACCACCTGCAGACAAAGCAGAGAATGAACGGATCATACCGGTTACAGTACCAAGAAGACCAGTCAATGTACCCAATGTTACAATAGTAGCGATGATTGGGAGGTTCATTGTAAGAGTAGGCATCTCAAGCTGAGTTGCTTCCTCGTGAGCCTGCTGGATCTTAGCAACCTTCTGGCTCTTCTTAAGAGCAGCGTTAGCACCTGATTCCATATCCTTGTAAGCAGCAAGTGAAGCGTTTACAACGTTAGCTACAGAACCACCTTCTTTGTCGCAGAGCTGCTGAGCTTTAGCGATGTCACCTGCATTCATTGCAGCCTTGATGTTAGCAACAAACTTTGGAAGAGAACCCTTACCGAAAGCAGTCTTAAGAGCCAACCAACGCTCAATAGACATAGCCAATACTGTATACAACAAAGTGTGGATAACTGGAACGACTAGACCACCTTTGAAGATAGTACCCCATACGTCTGCTGGGTTAGTTTTAGCCTCACCATCCTGGAAGTGTGAAGGATCACCGAACCATGTGTAGAACAAGACGAAAGCGATTACTGCGCATACGACGATAATCCAGAATGCGCCTCTAACTCCCTGGAAGCCCTTTGACTGTTTCTTAGGGCTTGACTTTTGATTTGTAGTTGCCATAATTTTAAAATTTAAATTTTAGTTATTAATGAATTATAGTTATTAAATTTCCTTATAGTTAAAGTTAACATTTTGCGTTTTTACGCATAAAGTGCATACTTTTTCTCTCGGCAAAGATAACTAATTAGAAGTAAATACGTGCCTAATTAAGAAGTTTTAACGGGATAATCGCATAAAAAGTGCGAATATCCCGATAAATGCAGCTTGACAGTAATATTTTACTTCAACTTTGCTAGATTTTCCTTAATTCTGCGCATTGCTTCGATGATGTTTTCATCACTTGTTGCATAACTCATTCTGAAGCAGTTTGGATCTCCGAAAGCATCTCCTCCTACTGTCGCAACGTGAGCTTTTTCCAAAAGGTACATTGCAAAGTCTGTGGAGTTGTTGATTGTCGTTGTTCCGTCGCTTTTACCAAAGAAACTTGAAATTTTAGGGAAAAGATAGAAAGCTCCTTGTGGAACGTTCACTTCGAATCCCGGAATCTCTTTTGATAGTTTTACGATTAGGTCTCTTCTGCGCTCAAATGCCTTTCTCATGTCCTCTACACAGGTTTGGTCTCCAGTGTATGCAGCGATAGCAGCCATCTGACTTACAGAACTTGTTCCACTGGTGTATTGTCCTTGGAGTTTATTGATTCCCTTCACGATCCATTCGGGAGCAGCCACCCATCCAAGTCGCCATCCTGTCATTGCATACGCTTTTGAAACACCGTTGCAGATGATAGTTTTTTCTTTCATTCCTTGGAACTGAGCGATACTGTTATGTTTACCGATATAGTTGATATGCTCATAGATTTCGTCAGAAAGTACGAATAAGTTTTCATGCTTACTTATCACTTTTGCGAGTTCCTCTAGTTCTTCTTTGCTATATACACTTCCTGTAGGATTGCTAGGAGAGCAAAGAATAAGCATTTTAGTTTTTGGTGTGATGGCTTTTTCTAATTGTTCTGCAGTAATTTTGAAATCTTGCTCAAATCCTGCATTAATAATAATAGGTGTACCACCTGCAAGTTTTACCATCTGTGGATAGCTTACCCAATATGGTGCAGGGATGATAACTTCATCTTCAGGATTTACCAAGGCGAGGATAGTGTTACATACGCCTTGTTTGCCTCCTGTCCCTACAATAACCTCACTTGCTTTATATTCGAGTTGATTTTCCTTCTTTAATTTGGCAACAATTGCATTTTTTAAGGCTGGATATCCAGGAACTGGAGAATATTTAGAATAGTTGTCTTCAATAGCTTTCTTTCCAGCTTCTTTAATGTGGTCTGGTGTCATGAAATCAGGTTCTCCGACGCTCATGTTGATGACGTCAATGCCCTGTGCTTTCATTTCACTACTCTTTTGTGACATTGCTAGCGTCGCAGAAGGCGCTAAACGATTTAAACGGTTAGATAATTGTGCCATAATTCTTTCAATTCTTGTAATTGATTGTTTTTGCAAAAGTAATCATTTTATTCGTTTTAAAGAAAAAAATATGGCATTATTTCACAATCTTGCTTTTATTTGTGAAATAATGCCATGATAATCATCTATAAAACTGAAGATGTTAATCCAAATGTAGGTTATGTCCCATTCTGTCTCTCTTGGTTTTCAAGTATCGAACATCGAATCTGTTAGGACTTACCTCGATAGGTACATTTTCTACGATTTCCAATCCGTAAGCTTCTAGTCCAACTCGTTTTGTTGGATTGTTTGTCATGAGTCTCATCTTGTGTACACCCAAGTGACGGAGCATCTGAGCGCCACATCCATAATCTCTTTCGTCAGGTTTGAAGCCGAGGTGAATGTTTGCGTCAACAGTATCTAGTCCTTGTTCCTGAAGCTTGTATGCAGCGATCTTGTTCATGAGTCCAATACCTCTGCCTTCTTGCTGCATATAGATAAGGACGCCCTTTCCTTCTTTCTCGATCATTTGCATGGCTTTGTGTAATTGTTCTCCACAATCACAACGTTGACTTCCTAAGATGTCGCCAGTAGCACAAGAAGAATGTACACGTACGAGAATAGATTCTCCCTCTTCCCATGTTCCTTTGATGAGTGCCATATGTTCCAAACCGTTGCTTGTCTGACGGAAAGGAATAAGATGGAAGTGACCATACTCGGTAGGTAGATCAACTTCTTCGCCTACTTCAATGCTTGATTCTTTCTTGAGTCGATATGCGATAAGGTCTTTTATTGTTATGATTTTAAGTCCCCATTCTTTAGCTCTTTCTTGTAACTCGGGCATACGTGCCATGGTACCGTCTTCGTTCATGATTTCCATTAAGGCACCTGCAGGGTATAGGCCTGTGAGTTTACATAGGTCGACGGCAGCTTCCGTATGACCACTTCTGCGCAAAACTCCATTGTCTTGAGCGTAAAGAGGGTTGATATGTCCTGGTCGGCCAAAGGTCTGAGGAGTAGATTTCGGATTTGCAAGGGCTTTGATTGTTTCCGCTCTGTCGTGAGCAGAAACACCAGTAGTACAACCTTCCAGTTTATCGACAGTAACAGTAAAAGGTGTACCAAGCATGGAAGTATTTTCTTCTACTTGTCGTGGTAAATCCAACTCGTCAGCACGCGACAATGTGATAGGCGCGCAAAGTACACCTCGTGCGTTCTTGAGCATAAAGTTAACCTTTTCTGCTGTTATCTTTTCTGCTGCTATGATGAGATCGCCTTCGTTTTCTCGATCCTCATCGTCAACGACGATAACGAATTTACCGTCTTTGAAATCCTTTAAGGCATCTTCAATCTTGCTTAATTTAAACTCTTCCATATTAATACCTATTTTAGTTACATGTCTTTTGTTCTATTGATAATATTCTCGTTTGTGACTTTAATGACTTGTAGGTCATGTAATAGACGTAAACGGAATGACCACATTCTTATATATAGGAATGCTCCTACAGGGATGAGGATAGCTGCAATAGCGTTCATCCATTTGTTTTCGAAAGGTCGGGTATGAGCTTTCGTAGAGATGATAGGATATTTGTTGATTTCTGTCAATATGACTTTATCCTTGGTGTTACTGAGATCTTCAATAATTCTTTCCAAGTGTTCATTCATTTCCTCTATTTTGTGATCAGGCTTGAACTTGAAGAATACATCGATAAAGTTAGGAGCATGCTTTAGGTTGTGTTCTAAATTGTAGATGCTGATAGATTTGTTGATGATTTCAAGTTCTTTAGCATCATCTTCGTATTTAGGTTCTTCGATGATTACCTCCTTACTAAAGATGTGACGCTTCATGCGAAGTCCAAGAAGATGCATGAAGAAGCTGCGATATACGTCCATGTTGAAGACCACAGAATCCTTGTTGGCCTTGTAAGTTACAAAGCATGCTAATGGGATGAGGATAGCTGGAGATAATCCCTTTCCGAACCATACCGTCCACATACCTCCGCGTGCCATTCTGTATCCTGTGTTGTCTAGAATATAATAGATAATGAATACCAAAACGGAAATGATGACTGGGAGACCAAGACCACCTTTTCTGATAATAGCGCCGAGTGGAGCACCAATGAAGAAGAATATTAAGCATGATAAAGCCAGCGTAAACTTATTGATGGCTTCGATTTCATGTTCACGGATAATCTTATCACCATCTTTTGTGATCATACTTTTGAAGTCAAGGTCGCTTACAGCATTTTGGACCCTGTTCATGGCTATAGATATAGCCTGCTGTTTCTTTTGAGGAGGCAGATGCATGTATGCAGAATCAAAGTTGCATGCATTATTGTCAGCCATCTTCAGATATTTCAGAGAATCCCTTTTGCTGATGCCAGAGTGATAGAAATAAGAAGCTTGAGCTTGTGCATAATAGCTTCTTCCGATGCTATCATATATAAGGTTTAATGAGTCCAAGTCGTTATGAATCTGTGCAAGTCCTTTTCCTCTTGCGTTGTTTGAAAGACTTGCCATATCCGTCATGTTAAAATCAGCATCGAAATCGATAACAATTTTCTTTGCTGTGAAAGTTTCTCGGCGATATGGTACGGCAGCGCTGTTTCCGAATTCTGAGCTTTGCATATTCTGAAACCATTCACCGCTCCAAAGCTTAAGAATCAAATGTTTTTTCTCAGCCGTCGATTGTAACATTCCTGAGTCCGCAAGAATGATAGCTTGATCCTCGTAACTGTTAGTCATACGATATATCATGATACCATACAACTTGCCAGTCTTTACATCTTTCTTCTGAACGTATAGATTACTGTTCGGGATGCCATCGTAGAAGATGCCCTCAGGAATTTCAAGTTCTGGACTCTTTTGCTTCATAGAAATCAGCATCTGAGCGAGCTTCATGTTAGCATCCGGGCCGATGTTATTCTCGAAGTAGAAAGACATACTCATGATACAAATCGTGATAAATATCAACGACCTAAAAGCTTGCATGAGTGATATACCTGCAGCTTTGATAGCTGTAAGCTCAGAAGATTCACCTAAATTACCAAATGTAATCAAAGACGATAGCAGGATGGCGAGCGGGAGAGCCTGAGGTACTAGCATCAAACCCATATACCAAAAGAACTGTGCCATGATTTCCATAGACAGTCCTTTACCAATAAGATCATCGATATATCGCCAAAGGAATTGCATCATTAGCACAAACTGACATATAAAGAATGTGCCCATGAATAGTAAACCAAACTGTTTGGCAATGAAGATATCTAGTTTTTTAATACGAAGATTCATTTCTATACTTACTTAGGTAAACTAATTACCAACTTGCAAAATTAATACAAAAAAGTCAAATACTCGCCATTTTACGTTTTTTTTTGATTTTATATACCTATTATTTATAGTAGGTATTTGTTGTTGTTCGTTCTGAATATAGTATTTGTTATTTCTTCAAGACATAAAAATTGCAGAAAACGAAAAATATTTTGCTAAAAATTTGGTGCATTAAAAAAATATGTCTATCTTTGCACCCGCAAACGACAAATTTAAGTTTCGATTGCTACGTTGGCGGGATAGCTCAGCTGGTTAGAGCGTCGGATTCATAATCCGGAGGTCGTGGGTTCGGGTCCCACCCCCGCTACAAGTTCCCTTGTAAGTCAAAGACTTATGAGGGATTTTTTTTATAACTAAATTATATGTACAAACCAAATTTTAACAAGCGCTTTATCTTTAAGTTCAAGCATTTCTCGAACAAAAGATATTCGCTCTTTTCTGTATTAGGAAAGGAAGTGCTTGTTGGCACATTAAGTGTGGCTACTCTTTCGCATGCTAAAGCGGAAGGTATAAGCACAGATGTCAGCAAGGTTTCTGCCGATTCTGCGATGCAGACAAAGACTTATGAACTGGATGAAGTCCAAGTGACTGCGTCTAGAGCGCCACTGACGTTGAGTCAGCAGGCTAGAATGGTAACTGTACTAGGGCGTGAGGATATCGCCGCTGCCCCTGTACAAAGTGTAAACGATTTGCTGAAATACGCTGTAGGCGTTGATGTTCGTCAACGAGGGCCTTTGGGAGCTCAGACGGATGTTGGTATACGAGGCGGAAATTATGAGCAAGTCACAATCCTTCTGAACGGCATCAATATCAATGATCCGCAGACAGGACATAATGCCTTTGATTTCCCTGTCGATTTAAGCGAAATCGAACGAATCGAAGTGTTGGAAGGTCCTGCCGGTCGCGCTTATGGTACATCGTCGCTTCTCGGTGCCATAAATATTGTGACCAAGATTCCTTCGAAAAGTAGTATGTCGGTAAATGTCAAGGGAGGAAGTTACGGATATTGGCAAGCCGGAACTAGAGTAAACTTGGCGAAAGGATTATGGAATAACTCATTCTCTGCGAGTTATAGTAAGAGCGATGGTTATCAGAGAAGCAAGTCGGGAAAACTGAATTCTGACTATTCCGGAGGAAAAATCTTCTATCAAGGTATCTATAATGATGGCTTATGGAAGGTTAACTGGCATTGCGGAATGAGTACGAAAGGCTTTGGAAGTAACACCTTCTATAGTGCTTATTCTGATGAACAGTATGAGAGAACCTTAAAGACTTATACAGCTATTCAGGCCGAAAACATTCAAGGAAAGTTCCATATACGACCATCAATCTATTGGAATCGCAATTTTGATAAATGGGAACTTTTCCATCAGAACCCTGCTGCATATCCTTATAATTATCATCGCACAGATATTTATGGGGTAAACCTGAATGGATATTTTGATTGGAAGTTAGGACGAACTGGGTTTGGTGCTGAATTAAGAAACGAAGACTTAGTTAGTGGAAACTTAGGAGAAAAACTCCAATCCCCCAAACATATTCATGGGACAGACCGAGATTATGAATATGGAATGAACCGTACAAATGTGCAGTTTGTTATTGAGCATAACATCCTTTTGGATAATTTTACGATGTCTTTGGGTGCGGTTGCCGTAAAGAACAGTTGGTCAGAGATGCATATGCAAGTATATCCAAGTGTTGATGCCGGTTATTCGATAGATAAACGTTGGAAGTTGTATGCATCGTATAATTCTTCGTTACGTATGCCTTCTGCTACAGAATTATACTATAATTCCAAAGGATATAATGCAAACCATAATTTAAAGCCGGAAGAACTCTCCGCTTTGGAGTTTGGAGTGAAATACCAGTCTCGTCCTTTCTGGAGTAACATCAGCGTGTATTATAATCGTATGAAAAATCTAATAGATTGGATTATAGATACAAACTCAGACTCTCCTGTGCTGACGACGACTAATTTCGGAAAAATCAATTCTGTGGGAGTGGAACTTAACTCTTATGTAGATTTCCAAGAACTATTTCCTTTCCAAACTATTCTCAAGAAGTTACAAGTGTCGTATGCTTATGCTAATCAAGAGCAAGCAAAATATGATGGTATTGTTAGTCAATATGTATTGGAATACTTGCGACATAAAATCGTTGCAGACCTTCGATTCAATGCTTGGAAAAAAATGGATATTAATATAATATACCGTTTCCAAAAGCGAAATGGAGGATATGTCAGCGGTTATGACGAAGTGAGAAAAGTTAATGTATTCTCGAAATATTCACCTTATAGTGTTGTTGATGCTAGAGTCTCTTGGGTAGAGAAACTATATACATTCTATTGTGAGGCGAATAATATTCTAAGTCATAGATATGTTGATTTTGGACGCCTGAAACAACCTGGTATATGGGTGAATTTCGGAGTATCTTTAAATATGAATTTATAATCTAAAATACGTATATAACTGCGTTGGCTAACGCAGTTAACTTCATCGCTTTACGAAGTTAACTTCGTAGCTTGATGCAGTTAACTGTATCGGCTTACGCAGTTAACTTCGTAACCTTATATAGTTAACTTCGTAATTATGGCTTAGTTTTAGTATAAGGTTTGCTCGTTGATCTTGTGGTTTCGTAATCCTTTTCAAATTCCTAAATTTTGTTTATCAAATGCCTATAGACTTGCATATTTCGAATAATAGTGTTAACTTAGCACCTTGAAATCGAAAATCTAAAAATAACAAGATGAAACTACTAACATCACTTACATTTTTGGGGCTTAGTATGCAAGTACCGGCAGCTCCAAGTATTCAACCAACTTTTACCGAATGGCACGATATGCAGGTTAACGAAGTTAATCGCTATCCGATGCATACGAGTTTTTTCTCTTATGAATCGTTGGATAAAGCATTACAAGGTAATAAAATAGTTTCTGGTAATTTCTTGTCACTTGATGGTGACTGGAAATTCAATTGGGTGCCTAATGCTGATCAGCGACCTCAGAATTTTTACAAACTGGATTTTAATGACTCATCATGGAAGACAATGAAAGTTCCTGGCAACTGGGAACTGAATGGCTATGGTGATCCTGAATATGTAAATGTAGGTTTTGCGTGGAGAGGACATTTTCAGAATAATCCTCCGGAAGTTCCTGTGAAGGATAATCATATTGGTTCTTATCGAAGAGTTGTTACGATACCGGATTCATGGAATGGTCGTGAGGTAATTGCACATTTCGGAAGTGTAACTTCTAATATTTATCTGTGGGTAAATGGACAATATGTAGGATATGCAGAGGATTCCAAAATTGCAGCAGAATTCAATATTACACCTTATCTGAAAAAAGGAAAGAATCTTATCGCTTTTCAGACCTTCAGATGGTGCGATGGTAGCTATTGCGAAGATCAAGATTTTTGGCGCTTAAGTGGAACAGCACGTGAATCTTACCTATACACCAAGAATTTTTCTTCGAGTATTACAGATATTCGTATTACTCCAGACCTCTTGAATAATTATCAAGATGGAAAATTGGATATTGAAGTCAAGGTAAATACGAACTTGACACGTAATGCTCGACTTGATATAGAGTATCGCCTATATAATAAAGGTGTATTACTTGGCACAACCGTAAAATCGTTGACAGCCTCTCGTGGTAAAAATCGTGATATCGATTACAATCATGTGTGGACAATTCGTAATGCAAAGAAGTGGTCGGCAGAAATTCCTAATCTTTACACCGTAGTAGTTTTACTGAAAGAGAACGGAAAGGTTGTTGAGGCTATTCCGCAGCGAGTAGGATTCAGAAAGGTAGAAATTAAGAATTCACAATTGTTGCTGAACGGTAAACCTATTTATATAAAAGGTGCAGATAGACATGAGATGGATCCAGATGGAGGATATGTCGTTAGTCGCGAGAGAATGATTCAGGACATCCAACTGATGAAGCAATTTAATATTAATGCTGTCAGAACGAGCCACTATCCAAATGATCCGTTGTGGTATGAACTCTGTGATGAGTATGGTATCTACGTGGTAGCAGAAGCAAACCAAGAAAGTCATGGCTTTGGTTATCATAAAGACGCAATCTCTGGTACACCTTTGTTTGAAAAACAAATATTGGAACGTAACCAGCATAATGTCAAGGTGAATTTCAATCATCCAAGTATTATTATTTGGAGTTTGGGAAATGAAACAAAGAACAGTAAGAACTTTGAAGATGCTTATGATTGGATAAAGGGACAGGATGCAAGTCGCCCAGTACAATATGAGCAGGCTGGTGCAACAGGAAGAAATACTGATATTTTCTGTCCGATGTATTTCTCACAGGCGGGATGTGAAGGTTATTCTTTGGATAATCGATTTAACAAGCCTTTGATACAATGCGAATATTCTCATGCTATGGGAAACTCTTCTGGTGGATTCAAGGAATACTGGGATTTGGTTCGTAAATATCCAAAGTTCCAGGGCGGATTTATTTGGGACTTTGTAGATCAAGCGTTGCATGGAAAGGATGCACAGGGACGTAATATTTATAAATATGGTGGTGACTATAATAGTTATGATGCATCAGACAATAATTTCAACTGCAATGGACTTCTGAATCCTGATCGTGTGCCAAATCCTCAGACTTATGAAGTAGGGTATTTCTATCAGAATATATGGGCAACTCCTGTTGATATTAAGTCGGGGAAAATAAAAGTGCTTAACGAAAACTTCTTCCGTAATCTTGAAAATGTAAAGATGGTATGGCAGTTGCAGGCAGACGGAAAGGTCGTGGAAACCGGTGAGGTTGCAGAACTGAATGTCGCCCCTCAAGATTCTGCACTGTTCACACTTCCTGTTCATGCGGATAAATATCAGGGACGTGAATTGTTCTTGAATGTAGAATTTCGTTTGAAGACAGCAGAGCCTCTGATGAAAGAAGGACAAGTAATAGCATATCGCCAGATGAAGGTAGCAGATGGCGAAAAAGTTTCTGAAGATTTGAAGGCCGAAGGCAAACTGAAGATTAACAAGAAAAAGATGACAATCTCGAACGATGTCGTAGATATAGCATTCGATCCAGAAACTGGTTTGATGTCTAAATACGAGGTCGCTGGAAAATCTATTTTGGGAGAAGGTGGAACATTGAAGCCAAACTTCTGGAGAGCTGTTACTGATAACGATATGGGAGCGGGACTCCAGTATGAATATAAGGTGTGGAAAAATATAAAGTTGAACTTGAAAAGCGCAACTTTAAAGAAAGTTGATGGTGGAAAAGCAGAGGCAACCTTTGTATATGATATGCCAGAAACAAAATCCCTGTTGACAATTTCTTACACGTCAAGGAGATGTTCCGATTCGGAATGCTACTTCAGGCCCCTTATAGCTGGGATAAAAGTGAATTTTATGGCCGAGGACCTATCGAAAACTATTCAGACAGAAATGAATCTCAGAACGTAGCGATATATAGTCAGACCGCCGATGAACAATTCTATCCTTATATCCGTCCTCAGGAGTCGGGAACAAAGACTGATATCCGTTGGTGGAATCAGGGAAATGGAAATCAGAAGTTTAGAGTAACATCGAATGAATTGTTTACAGCTAGCGCCTTGCATTACAATACTGAAGATTTGGATGAAGGAAAGGATAAAGGACAAAGACATAGTCCACAGGTTCCGAAATCTAAATATACCAACCTGTTTATCGACCAAGCTATGACAGGTGTCGGTGGAATTAATAGTTGGAGTAAAGAGGCAAAAGCTTTAGCTAAGTATCGTGTTCAGTTTAAAGATCGAACATTCCGTTTTGATATTACTCCACTCTGGAATTAATCAGAAGAAAACTTAGATATCTCTTAAGATATCTTTATCTACCCCCAAAAGCGCCTTCAAAGGCGCTTTTTTGGTTAATAATTGTAGTTTTCTATAAAAATAATAGGTGTTTTTCCTCAAAATTAGTAACTTTGCAATCTCTAAATATATAATGTACATAATATATGGCTGAAACAAAAAAAATCAAGACTGCACTAATCTCAGTCTTTCACAAGGATGGTCTAGAGGATCTTCTTAAGAAATTGAATGAGGAAGGTGTTAAGTTTTTAAGTACTGGTGGAACCCAAAAGTTTATAGAGTCTTTGGGTTATGAATGCCAGAAGGTAGAAGACGTAACCACTTATCCGTCTATTTTGGGTGGTCGTGTGAAGACATTGCATCCAAAAATTTTCGGTGGAATACTTGCTCGCCGCGATAATGAAGGTGATCAAGCCCAAATGAGCGAGTATGAAATCCCTTCAATCGATCTTGTAGTTGTTGATTTGTATCCATTTGAGCAAACTGTAGCAAGTGGGGCATCAGAGCAAGATATTATAGAGAAAATCGATATAGGTGGTATTTCTTTGATTCGTGCAGGTGCAAAGAACTTTAAGGATGTTGTTATTGTACCATCAAAGGCTGAATATAGTGTTCTTCTTGATATTCTGAATGCCAATGGAGCGCAGACAGAAATCGAAGAGCGTAAGATGTTTGCAGAACGTGCATTTGGCGTAAGTAGCCATTATGATACAGCAATCCATGCTTGGTTTGCGAAATAACGTATAAAGGTTTCCTCTCATCCAAAGAGAGGAAATCATATAAATCAATTGATTTTAAAGCTTAAAAAATAATTATAATCATTAAGGATGGGACTTTTTTCATTTATTCAGGAAATTGCAATGGACCTGGGTACCGCCAACACTATCATTATCAGTGATGACAAGATTGTTGTTGACGAGCCTTCTGTTGTTGCCTTAGACCGCGGCACAAATAAGATGATTGCTGTAGGTGAAAGGGCAAAGATGATGTACGAGAAAACGCATGACGATATCCGTACAGTACGTCCTTTGCGCGATGGCGTTATCGCCGATTTTACTGCTTGTGAGCAGATGATGCGTGGACTGATTCAGATGGTTCACAAAGGAAGTCGTCTGATAACTCCATCATTACGAATGGTCATTGGTGTTCCTTCAGGTAGTACTGAGGTTGAACTTCGTGCAGTACGTGATAGTGCAGAGCATGCTGGTGGTCGTGATGTGTATTTGATTTTTGAACCAATGGCTGCCGCTATAGGTATAGGTATCGACGTTGAGGCTCCAGAAGGTAACATGATAGTTGATATAGGTGGTGGTTCTACCGAGATTGCTGTAATCTCATTGGGTGGAATTGTAAGTAATAATTCCATTCGTATTGCCGGTGATGACTTGACTGCAGATATTCAGGAATATATGAGTCGTCAACACAATGTTAAGGTAAGTGAGCGTATGGCAGAGCGTATCAAGATACACGTTGGTAGTGCTTTGACTGATCTTGGCGAAGAGGCTCCTGAGGATTATATCGTTCATGGTCCTAACCGTATTACAGCCTTACCAATGGAGGTTCCTGTATGCTATCAGGAAATCGCTCATTGCTTGGACAAGACAGTTGCAAAAATCGAAAATGCTGTTCTAAGTGCTTTGGAGAATACTCCTCCTGAGTTATATGCTGATATTGTTAAGAATGGTATCTATTTGTCTGGTGGTGGTGCTTTGCTCCGTGGTTTGGATAAGCGCCTTACCGATAAGATTAATATCCCTTTCCATATTGCAGAAGATCCTTTGCACAGTGTAGCAAGAGGAGCCGGCATAGCATTGAAGAATGTCGATCGCTTCTCGTTCCTGAAGAGATAACGATATGCGAAACCTTATAGAGTTTCTAACGAAATATAATCACTGGTTCGTTTTCGTTCTTCTTGAGGTAATTAGTCTTGTTCTGTTGTTTCAATATAACAGCTATCAGGGTAGTGTGTGGTTTTCCTCAGCCAATATGGTAGCAGGAAAGATCTATGAATGGAATTCAGCAATAGATTCTTATTTCTCGCTATCAAAGGTTAATGAACAACTTACACAACGCAATGTGTACTTGGAACATCAAATTAAGGCATTGACAGACTCTATAGAGAATTCTCGCAATGACAGTCTGATAATGCATAAACCACTTATAGCCTCACTTTCAGGTTATAGGTTGATTCCTGCTAAGGTCGTTGAGAATAGTCTTGATAAAAAGGACAATTTCATTACCCTCAATAAGGGAACTGAAGACGGAGTAAGGAAAGATATGGGCGTTGTCTGCGGCGTAGGTGTCGTAGGCATCGTTTATCTTGTCTCTGCTCATTATTCTGTTGTGATTCCAATATTGAATTCTCAGTCCAATATAAGTGTATCGATTAAGAATCGCAATTATTTTGGCTATTTGAAATGGAATGGTGGGTCTAGTAAATTGGCAAGTGTCGTAGATGTCCCTCGTCATGCACATTTTCGCTTGTATGATAAAATTGTGACGAGTGGTTATTCCTCTGTATTTCCACCAGGAATATTAGTGGGACGTATTTTGCATGTCTTCAATTCGCAAGACGGATTATCTTATCGTTTGCAGATAGAACTGTCTACAGATTTTGGTAGTTTAAGAGATGTTTGTATCATCGATGATGCTATTATGCAAGAACGTATGGAGATCTTGCATGCTGCACAGGATTCCATAAAACCTAGAGAGGAGAATTGATATGAATATAGAAACGCTTCGAAGCTTCTTTACATTTGTTGTTCTTTTGTTGGCACAGGTACTTGTGTTGAATCATATCCATCTATTAAACTGTGCTACGCCATTATTGTATGTCTATTTAGTATTACATTTTCGTCGGAATTATCCTAAATGGGGCGTACTATTATGGTCCTTCTCACTAGGACTTATGGTTGACATCTTCTCGAATACACCTGGTGTTGCAGCGGCATCAATGACAATTTTAGGTGCTCTTCAACCAGTCTTGTTGAACCTCTTTA
This sequence comes from uncultured Prevotellaceae bacterium, assembly GCA_902775075.1. The sequence continues at coordinate 72,225 of CACYKX010000010.1, forward strand.
TCCCGAGAGATGCCCGGGAGACTGGGGAGGATGTCATACCATCTATGAGAACTATGGGTGGAAGTTCTTTTGTATATTATGCATTGATTATGGTTCTTGTATATTGTCTCTTATTCTTTACATTCGAGACATTTACATTCTTTAATTGGCTTCAATGGTTGGAGTGCGTCTTAGGAAGCTACTTGATCACTATGATCCTTTTGCTTACAATAGAGAACTTTAGAAAGTAGATGAAAGAATATAGTCTTGAGAATCGGCGTTTTGTGATTGGTGGTATAGCCGCTGTTGTGGTGTTGGTTTATATCATCCGCCTTTTTACGCTCCAAATCATGAGTGATGATTATAAGAAGAATGCTGATTCTAATGCTTTTCTCAAGAAAATAGAATATCCTTCTCGTGGAGTCATCTACGATAGGAAAGGTAAGTTGATGGTATATAATCAACCGGCCTATGATATCATGGTTGTGATGAATGAGGAGAAGGGACATCTAGATACGCTTGAATTCTGTAAAACTTTGGGCATAACAAAGGAATTCTTTATCAAGCGAATGAATGATATCAAGGATTATTCCAAGAATCCAGGATATTCTCGTTTCACCCAACAACTCTTTATGAGCCAGATATCAGATAAGGAGTTCAGTGTCTTCCAAGAGAAGATGTTCCGCTTTCCAGGGTTCTATATGCAGCGACGTAGTATTCGTCAATATCAATATCCTTATGCTGCCCATGTGCTTGGTGATGTAGGAGAAGTTAATGATGCTGATATTGAAGAAGATGATTATTATCAGCCTGGTGACTTTATCGGTAAGACGGGTGTTGAAAAAAGTTATGAGAAACAGCTTCGTGGCGTAAAGGGAGTACAGATTCTTTTACGTGATGCTCATGGTAGAATACAAGGTAATTATCAGAATGGAAGGTTAGATCAGCGTCCTGTTCCTGGAAAGGATTTAACTTTGGGTATTGATTTAAACTTACAGGCTTTGGGTGAACGTATGTTGCAAGGTAAGATAGGTGCTATTGTAGCTATAGAGCCTAGTACAGGCGAAGTCTTGGCTATGGTATCTTCACCAACATACGATCCACGTATTATGGTGGGGCGCAATAGAGGTAAAAATCATGCGAAGTTATCTTTGAATCCTTGGAAACCTCTTCTTAACCGTAGTATAATGGGCCAGTATCCTCCTGGTTCTACTTTTAAGACCACTCAGGCATTAACTTATCTTACGGAGGGAATCATTAATTTGCATACTCAGTATCCATGTAATCATGGATTCTCATATAAAGGTCTTCATGTAGGTTGTCATGGACATCCATCTCCATTAGCATTGATAGATGCCATTGCGACATCATGTAATGGTTATTTCTGCTGGGGCTTATATCATATGATGCAAAACCGTATAAAGTATAAGAGCGTGCAAGATGCGATGAATACTTGGCGTGATTATATGGTGAGTATGGGATTTGGATATAAGTTAGGTATAGACTTACCAGGTGAGAAACGTGGACTGATTCCTAATGCCCAATTTTATGACAAAGCTTATCACGGTTCTTGGAACGGATTGACGATCATCAGTATTGCAATTGGTCAGGGTGAGGTAAACTTAACTCCTTTACAGATTGCGAATTTGGGTGCTACAATAGCTAATCGTGGCTATTATTATATACCTCATGTTGTGAAAAAAGTAAAAGGCGAGCCATTAGATACTCTGTATCGTCATCGCCATTATACAAAAGCAAGTCGACAAGCCTATAACTATGTTGTCGCTGGTATGAGGAGTTCCGTCCTAGGTGGAACATGTAAGTATTTAGGTCATTTGGATTTCCCGATTTGCGGAAAGACAGGTACAGCTCAGAATAGGGGACAAGATCACTCCGTTTTCATGGGATTTGCTCCTATGAATAATCCAAAGATAGCAATAGCTGTATATGTAGAGAATGGAGGCTTCGGTGCAGATTTTGCAGTTCCTATTGCTGGTGTACTTTTTGAGCAGTATATAAAAGGAAAGTTATCTCCGGCAATGGCGCGAGAAGCTGATGAATTACAAAAGCGAAGAATAGGTTATGGAAAGGCAAACAGGTAGACAAACTAGCATCTTACGTTCTCTTGATTGGTGGACGGTAGCCATCTATATATGTCTTCTTATATTTGGATGGTTTAGTGTTTGTGGTGCCAGTTATACTTATGGTGATACCGAAATATTTAGTTTAAGTTCCCGTTCGGGTATGCAGATTGTGTGGATAGGGACTTCGATAATGCTTGGTTTTGTCTTATTGATGCTGGATGATCGTTTTTACGATACATTTGCCTATGTGCTTTATGCAGCATTAGTATTCCTATTGTTTGTAACGATATTCAATCCCCATAGTATTAAAGGCTCCCGTTCTTGGCTTGTGCTAGGACCTGTGAGATTGCAGCCAGCAGAGTTTGCCAAGTTTGCCACGGCATTGGCATTGGGAAAGTTATTGAGTACCTATGGTTTTGTTATGCAGAATTGGAAGCATTTTGCAACAGCTTGCTGTGTTATCTTCCTTCCGGTTTTGATGATTATTGGTCAGAGAGAGACCGGTTCTGCACTTGTATATTTAGTTTTCTTCCTTGCATTATATCGTGAAGGTATGCCAGGCTGTATTTTGTTTACAGCCTTTGCGATGGTCGTATACTTTGTTGTAGGTATAAAGTATGAGAATGTACTCTTATGGGATATACCTACATCTGTAGGTAAGTTTGTTGTATTCCTTTTAATACAGATCTTTACCGTAGGTATGGTTTATGAGTATTGTAAAGACCGTGGAAAAGCTTTAGTAATAGGTGTTGGCTGTGTTTTAGTGACACTACTGGCATTGCTTTTCTCCGAATATGTGATACGTTTTGATATCATATGGGTACAATTGATGGTTACAGTTTCTACGGTAATCTACTTGTTGTATCACGGTCTTGGATCTAGAGCTAGAAGCTATTTCTTTATTGCAGCTTTTACACTTGGTTCAATGCTCTTCTTCTACTCAGCAGATTATGTCCTCAATAATGTCATGGAACCCCATCAGCGAGTTCGTATCAATGTATTGTTGGGATTGGATGAAGACTTGGCTGGAGCTGGATATAACGTCCATCAAAGTGAGATAGCCATAGGTTCCGGTGGTATTTGCGGAAAAGGATTTTTGAATGGAACACAGACCAAGTTGAAGTTTGTTCCAGAGCAAGATACAGACTTTATCTTTTGTACAGTAGGTGAGGAAGAAGGATTCTTTGGTTCAGCAGGTGTCCTTTTGTTGTTTCTTGCTTTGATATTACGATTGATACATTTAGCCGAGCGCCAACCATTTACGTTTGGGCGTGTTTATGGGTATTGTGTTTTAAGCATATTCCTATTCCATGTATTTATCAATGTCGGTATGGTATTAGGCTTAACCCCAGTTATTGGAATTCCATTACCATTCTTTAGTTATGGTGGATCATCATTATGGGGATTTACGATACTCCTTTTTATCTTTCTAAGAATAGATGCAGGACGGAATTTGGTAAGAGTGTAGATTATTTTTTCATACACTCTATACCTATCTCGCTTATTCCTGGTAGAATTTCCCGTTTCATATCATGTCGGATACATATATGGAGAGAGTCTCCCTTTTCTAGTTGAAGAGTTGATATAGGAAATTTATATTGAATAGAGGCAACCCCTTGTCCCTTATATGTTCCGTTCTTATTTATTAATTGACAGTTGACCGTATCAATTTGAGTTAGGTTCTGCGGATATTTAGTTTGTTCAATGATTAAAGTTAATCCAACGAAAGGATAAGCCCCATTGATTCTAAGTCCGAGGAATTCCTGATATGATCCACTATTTTTCATTGCAGGAACGTCAAATAACAAAGTATCATTTTTCTCCCAACCAGAGATTGGTGTATGATTATATGTATCATACACCTTATTCCCTGTGCAGGCTGTGACAGCCATTATTACTAATATTCCATAGAATATTTTTTTCATCATCCTTTATTTTCTTCAGACTTGTTATTCTTGGCTTGTCGTTGACGGTTATTAGAGCGTCTATTGTCTCCGTTCTTGTTAGCTCTATTATGCTCCGAAGTCTTGTTGTTAGGAACTGTTTGTTTGTTGTTTGGAGCCGTCTGCTTATTGTTAGGCTTGTTTCCTTCTGTTTGAGAGCTTTTGTTTCCCTTCTTTTTCTTTTTCTTCTTAGCCTTATCAAATCGGCTGACATCAGCATCAGCGAGCAGGTCAATATGCTTTTGCGTTTGTCTTTCCTTATTATCTTCCAATAAAGAGAGAGGCTTCTCACCGTGTTTATTCATCTCGATGATTTGGCGAGCACGCTCAGCAGTAATTGTTTCTAGATTTGAAGCAAGATTCTTGTCAGTAGAATAGCTGCACATGCCGGCAAGGATATCAGTCTTGAAAAGATAATAGTCACTATCTTTTGTTTGAAGGATAATCTCCTTGCTAGGTAGATTCTTACTTGCCTCCATATAGTCATCAACCTCATAATTGAGACAACACTTAAGTTTAGCGCACATACCAGCCAGTTTCTGAGGATTCAGAGATATGTCTTGAATACGTGCAGCGTTTGTGCTTACACTAGAGAAATTCTTCATCCAAGTAGCACAGCACAATTCACGTCCGCAAGGTCCCGTTCCACCGATTCTTCCAGCTTCCTGTCTTGCGCCAATCTGCTTCATTTCGATTCGGATATGGAACGTGTCAGCAAGTACTTTGATCAATTGTCTAAAGTCTACTCTTTCGTCAGCGATATAGTAGAAGATAGCCTTATTGCCATCACCTTGATATTCCACATCACCGATTTTCATCTGCAAACCTAAGTCTTTTGCAATTTGTCGACTCTGTATCATCGTCCCATGTTCACGGCTTTTAGCCTCATGATACTTATCCATATCTACAGGTTTAGCAATTCTGTAGATACGTTTGATGTCATCAGCAGATTTCAGGTTAGCTTTTTTCAGCTGCAGTTTTACGAGACGTCCTGTCAAGGTGACGACACCAATGTCGTGTCCAGGATTAGCCTCCACAGCAACAATGTCTCCCTTCTTTAAATCCAAGTTGTTGACATTATGATAATACCCCTTTCGAGTATTCTTAAATTGAACTTCAACAAGATCGGTGCTTTGTGCATTTCCAGGCACATCAGCCAACCAATCATATGTGTTCAATTGTCTATCTTGTCGTCCGACTGCACAAGCACAAAGACCTCGATCGCAGTCATTGCATGATTTAAAATCTAAATTATTATAATCCATATGTTATTTTCTGATAAGCAATACAATCATATTCAGAGCGATATCGAAGAATACAATTTTTGCATTTGCATTTTGTCCGATATCACGCAATGCCTTATTTAGTAAATTTGAAATATCGATGATATTGGCCTCGTTGATGAATCTTGCAAAATTTTTGGAGAAGTTCTCCTCATTCTGCGTCATATAGTTCAGCTCAGGTTTTTGAAAGTTATACATGAAGTTCTCTCGGACCAATCTGAGGAAATACTCTAGCATTCTTTTTTGTTTCTCACGTCCAAAAGAAGTTACAGCCTCGCTCCATTTTTTAAGGTCATGGATATTTCTCATGTATGACAGGCGCATGAGCATGATAAACATGTCGAGAAACTGATTATTTTCATTTCCTGCGTCTAATTCCTCCAAGGCTTTGTTCCAGTTACCATTGGCGGATCTTGCTATTCTGTGCGCAGATTCACCGTCAATGCCCCTTTGCTCAACGAGTGCATTCTCCAAGTCCTCACTATCGATTTTCTTGATATCAAATCGTTGAGTTCTACTTCTTATCGTTTCCAGCAACTGGTCAGGATGTTCGCTGACAAGCATAAAGATAGTCTGATGAGGCGGCTCTTCCAATAGTTTTAACAACTTGTTGGCAGCAGTTCCATTCATACGTTCAGGCAACCAGATAATACTGATTTTGTAACCACCCTGACTTGATTTCAGACTAAGTTTTCTAGATATTTCATCACTTTCCGCTCCCGTGATGACCGCCTGTTGGTTTGCAGCCCCCATTTGTGTCATCCATTGCTCTAAAGAAAAGTAAGGACCTTGCAAGAGCAGTTCATGCCACTCTTTGGCAAAATCATCACTTATAGGTTGGTGGTCACTTGAGAAGGATGGAAGTTTTATCGTAGGATATGTGAAGTGTAGGTCAGGGTGCTCCCATTTTCTCAGCATCGCTTCAGCCTGACGATTATTATTCTCGTCATCGCGATCCCCTAATAGATAAGATGCAAAAGCTAGAGCAATAGCGATTTTGCCAGATCCCTCAGGACCCGTGAATAATATTGCGTGCGGAACACGCTGCTCCTCTGCTAAATCGCGCAAATGTTTTAATGCCTCTTGTTGCCCTATAACTTCACTAAATTTCATTATTCTATTCTCGTATATCCTTGTTTAGAACGTTTATAATCTGTTTAAAATCTCCTTTACGCTGTCTACGGCAGATACCGTATAGAAGTGAACGTTCCTGATTCCATGTTTGTATAGATCCTCTATTTGATGAGTTGTCCATTCGATCCCCAGACTTTTAGCTTCCTCGTCAGTTTTGCATTTCAGAGCCTCTGTGGCTAATTCTTCCGGATAATCGATATGGAAAGTCTTTGGCACTATTGTCAGTTGAGACAGTTTTGCAAAAGGCTTGATACCAGGGATGATAGGAATAGTGATTCCCATATTCCGAGCTTTATCTACGAAATCAAAATATTTCTTGTTATCGTAAAACAATTGGGTTACAGCATACTGTGCCCCTAGGTCTTGTTTCTCTTTCAGGTGGATCAAATCCTGTTCAAGGTTAGGAGCCTCTTCGTGTTTCTCCGGATAGCACGCAACGCCATAATCGAAATGATGTCCAGGATGCTTGATAGGAGTGCCATCGACGAAGTATCCCTCATTGAATTGGTTAATTTGTTCGATGAGTTCAGTAGCATGGGCATATCCTTCTTTTACAGGAGTGAAATGCTTATCCTCATGAGCCTTATCACCACGAAGGACGAACAGGTTGCTTATTCCTAAGAATTGCAAGTCGAGTAATTCATATTCAATATCATCTTTTGTAGCCCCACTACAGATGATATGTGGAATAACAGGAATTCTATATTTGTTTTGTATAGCAGCAGCTATAGCTACGGTTCCAGGACGTCTATGTACGCGTCTCCGCTCAATAAGACCATTTTCCAACTCTTTGTATATGTATTCGCTAGAGTGGTTGGTGATATTGATGAATAAAGGATTATAGTCCTTTAAAATATCGATAGTTTTAAATAAACTAGTGGTTCCGTTTCCTTTTAGAGGTGGTAACACCTCAAAAGAGAAATGCTTTTCAGTTTTATTGTTGTGTAATAATTCAAAAATGTTCATCTTTTATTAGTCCATTTGGTTGCAAATATACTAAAAAAAAAGATGAATTCCTTATTTTTAGTAAAAAAACTGTATCAGAGAATTTCCGTTAATTGACAGAATTGTTGCAGGCGAATAAGATGATGATGGTCGTATTCATCAGTTACCTCATGTTTCCATTCAACATGGAATGGGATGTGAACGGCATAACCGCCTAACTGTAATACTGGTTTGATATCAGATTTGAAAGAGTTTCCGATCATCAACAGGTTATTGATTTCTGTATCATGTTCTCGACATAGTTTTACGTATTCCTCTCGGGTTTTGTCCGAGACGATGACGACATCATCGAAATATTTCTCCAGTCCAGAACGCTTGATTTTGTTTTGTTGGTCAAGTATTTCTCCTTTGGTGAAGATAACCAAATCGTATTTATCCATTCTTCTTATCTCATGGAGAGTTTCTTCCACTTCTGAGAGAGGAGTACTAGGGAGTTCTAGAAGTGTTTTGCTGAGTTCTATGATTTTTTCAATATCATTACCATTGATATCTCCGTGGCTTAATTTTACCGCATTTTCGATTAAAGAAATAGTAAAAGCCTTGCAGCCATAACCGAGTAAATCCATGTTTTTGGTTTCTGTTTGAAATAAGGCCTCAGATATTTCCTGGCTATTTCCCCATTTAGACAAGATCTCACAATATTCTTTTTCTACTTTTTCAAAGTATGACTGACAATCCCATAAAGTATCATCAGCATCGAAAGCAATTAATTTTATATTTGAAAATGTACTCATGATAAGGGAAATAGATAGGTTTGAAAATAAAAAAAGCAACTGCATTACTGCAATTGCCTCTTCTCTCTCGAGTGGCTCGCATGGGGCTCGAACCCATGACCCTCACATTAAAAGTGTGATGCTCTACCAGCTGAGCTAGCGAACCGATCCCATCTTTCTTTCGAAAGCTAGACCTATGTAAATAGGTGATTTTTTAAATCGAGTGCAAAGGTACATCTTTTTTTTGAAACTCCCAAATTATTTGCAACTTTTTTGCGAATAATCTTCATTTTTTCCAATTTCCTTGTCTAAATGTTCCTTTGTTACATATCTCTGCCAATAAGCCATAATGAGAGTTGTTAATGGTAAGGCAATGATCAAACCGATAAAGCCAAGTATTGCTCCCCATACCGATAAACTTAGTAGCAAAATAGCAGGGTTCAGTCCCATGGCTTTCCCCATGACCTTTGGTGTTACAATCATATCTATAATGATTTGTACGATGCAGAATACCAAGACTGCCGAGCCGAATACCATCCAGAAATTTTGTCCTGTGTCGGCTGCTTTCAATACTGCGAGAAAAGCAGTCGGGATAAGCGCGAAGGTATGCAAATAAGGTACGAGATCTAATATTCCGATTAAGATACCCAAGCCTATAGCCATAGGGAAACCGATGATTGTAAATCCGATGCAAAAAAGGATGCCCATAATGAGTGCGATGACACCCTGACCTCTGATATAATTGTTCAATTCACGCTCCACATCACTTGCAAGTTCGTGCCAGAAAGGACGGTTCTTCTTCGGAAAAATTCTAATCCAGTTGGATGTCAGATACTCATAATCCATGAGGATGAAGAACATATATAATAAGGTGATGAGCGAAGCGATGATGCTGATCACAATATTTGCAGTTTGTCCGACGACAGCGAAAACCTTAGGCATGGCAGTCTTCATGGTGTCGGTAAAGTCCTTGCTTTTCAGAAAATTCTCTATCAACCCTTGATTCTCTTGGATCCAGTTCTGAATGAGTCCCGTGATGTTACTGGTGTGAGCAGTATGATGTGCCCAGTTAGACAGAATATCACTAAGTTTGGCAAACTGGTCAATCATAGGAGGAATGATGAGATACATGATTCCCGCAATAACGCCGATGACCCCAATCATTGTTATGATAATAGCGATGGCACGTATTTTGACATGCATCTTGTATTGCACGAACTTGACGATAGGGTATAGTAAATAAGCTAAGAGCCAAGCAACAAAGAACGGTAGCAAGACATTGCTTAGGTAATTTACCATAAACAGTACGGTCAGGACCAAGAGTGTGATTCCGATCCATCGTATTAGCTTATCGAAAGTAATCTTCTGTTCCATATCCTACTTGGTATTTTGTTTCTTTTCAGCTTCGATAGCTTTTTGGTAGCATTCCCGGCAAAGAGGTTCATATTCATCCTTTTCGCCTAATAATACTCGCTTATCGTTCTTTACTAAACGGTGGCTCACATAAGCGAGGGCACCACATTTCACACAGATGGCATGTACCTTGGTTACCTCGTCGGCAATAGCGCAGAGGGCTGGTATTGGTCCGAAAGGATGACCTTGATAGTCCATGTCAAGTCCAGCGATGATTACTCGAACGCCTCGGTTGGCCAAGGTGTTACATACATCAATCAAACCGTCATCCAAAAATTGAGCTTCGTCAATACCGACGACATCAATATCATCAGCAAGCAGTAAAATACTAGAAGATGAATCGATAGGAGTGGAATGTATAGCATTATGGTCATGGCTGACGACATTCTCCTCAGAATAACGTACGTCAATAGAAGGCTTGAAAATTTCAACCCTTTGTTTGGCAAACTTAGCGCGTTTCATTCTTCGAATGAGTTCTTCTGTCTTACCAGAGAACATCGACCCGCATACCACTTCAATTCTTCCCGGACGGTGTACTTCTCCTATTAAATTTTCCATCATATTCATTTGCAAAGGTAGTGTAAATCGTATATAAAACAAAATAAAAAAGCGGAAAATCATCCGACCCTTTAAAAATTGCAAAGAAATTACTGAATATTTTGTGCCTTGCAAATATTTGCATACATTTGTATGCTATATGGGAATATTGTATATCGTTCCTACTCCGGTAGGTAATATGGAGGACATGACACTTCGTGCTATCCGAATATTAAAGGAGGCCGATCTTGTTTTAGCTGAGGATACTCGTACATCGAGTGTTCTATTGAAGCATTTTGAAATAAAAAATCATTTACAGGCTCATCATAAGTTCAATGAGCATGGCACAACATCGAGAGTTATAGAAAAATTGAAAGCGGGACAGACAGTAGCCTTGATAAGTGATGCAGGAACACCGGGTATCAGCGACCCAGGATTCTATCTAGCCCGTGAAGCAGCGAAGGAGGGTATTGTAGTGCAGACTTTGCCGGGTGCAACGGCTTGCATTCCTGCCATCGTATCATCAGGATTACCTTGTGACAGATTTTGTTTTGAAGGTTTCTTGCCTCAGAAAAAGGGAAGAGTCTCTCATCTAGAATCTTTAAAGAATGAAACGCGGACAATGATTTTCTATGAATCTCCTTATCGTATATTAAAAACTCTGCAGCAGTTTGCTGATGTTTTCGGCGAAGACCGTCTGGTGAGTTGTTGCCGTGAAATCTCCAAACTTCATGAAGAGAGTGTGCGTGGAAGTCTGGCTGAAGTGATACTGCATTTCACCGAAGTAGAACCCAAAGGTGAATTTGTTATCGTCTTAGCCGGAAAAGATCCGAAAGTTCTAAAAGAAGAACTCAAGGAAGAGAAGAGAAATAGAAAACAGAGTAAGAACTAAAATAAATTTAATTATGAGAAAGTTATTGCTAATTGCCTGTCTGTTTACCTTGGCTTTGACAGGATGTAAGAACAACAAAACCGCAGATCTTGCCGGTTTAGCCCAGAACGATTCACTTAATAAGGTTATCGCTCAAAAGGACAATGAAATCAATGATATGATGGGAACCTTCAATGAGATAGAGGAGGGATTCCGTCAGATAAATGATGCTGAAAACCGCGTAAATTTGGCAAAGAGTGGTGAAGGTGCAAATCGTTCTCGTATGTTGAAAGAGAATGTGCAGTTCATTGCTAAGCGTATGCAGGCCAATCGTGAGTTGATAAACAAACTTCGTGAACAGCTCAAGGGTAGTAGTCTTAAGGGTGAGCAGTTTAAAA
>CACYKX010000011.1 GCA_902775075.1 uncultured Prevotellaceae bacterium
TGTAAGCCCTCGATCGATGTCATCACGAGTAATTCCATACTTCAACATACCATAGATGAAACCGGCATTGAAATTGTCGCCGGCACCAATGGTGCTCACAGTCTGAGTATTATGTACAGGATAGCTCTTCTTGAACCCGTTTTCTGCACGTACTTCTATAGGTTTTTCACCTTGGGTACAGATGAATTTCTTGCAATAGAAACTGATTTCAGCGTTATAAACTTTGTCGGGATTTTGCATCTTGTAGAGTACTCCGAAGTCTTCATCACTACCACGAACGAAATCAGCATACTCTAGGTTCTCTATCAGATTTGGGGTTATCTTCATAATCTCATGCTTGTGAGAACTGCGATAGTTTACATCATAATATAGGATGGCACCTTTGTTGCGTGCGTTCTCCAAAAAGCCTGCTACCTGTGGACGAATCACTGGATTGATGGCAAAGAATGATCCAAAGATTACGATATCGTCTTTCTGCACATCTGGGTCTTGAAACTCTAACTGGTCGTGTGGATGGTCTTTATAGAAAATGTAATCTGGATGGTTTTGCTCATCAAGAAAAGCCAAAGAAACCGGTGATTTACTCTCCGGAAATACTGCTATATTGTCTGCGTTGACGCCATTGTCACGCAGGAACTTAATGACATACTCGCCTATCCTATCGTTACCGGCTTCACTGATGAAGGTTGTATCTATTCCTGAACGTCCCAGTGATATGGCGGCATTGAAGGCTGATCCTCCGGGTACAGCACTAACGGGTTGATTGTCTTTGAATATAATGTCGAGAACTGTTTCTCCTATTCCTATTACTTTACGCATAATTTTATTCTTTACGTGCAAATATACGAAAATCTGAAAACATTGAACCTTAAACTCACAACTTTTTTGTAATTTTGTGATTGAATATGAAATATGATACTTTTACACTGGATAACGGACTTCGAATTATCCATCTTGATAGTTCTTCACCTGTGGTTTACTGCGGCTATGGAATCAATGCGGGAACGCGCGATGAACGGCCTGGAGAGGAGGGACTTGCTCATTTCTGTGAGCATGTGACTTTCAAGGGTACTACACATCGTAAGGCTTGGCATATTCTGAACTGTCTGGAAAGTGTGGGGGGCGACCTGAATGCCTTCACCAATAAGGAGGATACGGTTTATTATGCTGCAATCTTACAGGAACATACAGACCGCGCTGTTGACTTGTTGACAGATATTGTCTTCCATTCTGTCTATCCTCAAAATGAAATCGATAAAGAGGTTGAGGTTATTTGTGATGAAATCGAGAGTTATAATGATTCTCCATCGGAACTCATCTATGATGAATTCGAAAACGCGATATTCTCAGGACATGAACTGGGACATAATATTCTGGGAACAAACGAAAAGGTGAAGTCGTTCACCACAGAGGATGCGCTGCGTTTCACTCGTAAGTATTATAGGCCAGAGAACAGTATCTTCTTTATCTATGGGCATGTAGAATTCAAGAGATTGGTACGCAGACTGGAGAAGGCGACAAGTGATTTCGGTAAATGTGAACCCTTTGTGGAACAGAAGACTACAAATGTGTTGGCGCCTTATGAACCTCAACAGATTGTGGTAAACAAGGGAACACATCAAGCTCATGTGATGATCGGAAACAGAGCGTATGATGTTTTTGATGATAAGAGAATCGGTCTTTATCTGCTGAACAATATTCTCGGTGGACCAGGAATGAATGCCAAACTGAACCTAAGCCTTAGAGAACATCATGGATTGGTATATACCGTAGAAAGCAACATGGTAAGCTATGGTGACACGGGATTGTGGTGTACTTACTTTGGATGTGATCCGGAAGATGTTAACAAATGCCGTAGACTTGTAAGAAATGTACTTGATAAGTTTATGTCATCACCGATGACCGAGAGTCAGCTACGCGCTGCCAAGAAACAAATCAAAGGTCAGATTGGTGTGGCCCGTGATAGTAGGGAGAACTTTGCTCTCGAGTTTGGAAAGAGTTTCTTGCATTATGGCTGGGAGAAGGATATCTCTGCGCTCTACAAACATATTGACGAGGTTACTCCGGAACTCATCCAACAGGTGGCACAGGAGATTTTTGCAGAGGGTCGAATAACGACACTCATCTACAAATAGAAAACGGATTCATTGCCTTCGTTGAACAATAAATCGAGAATACTAAGATTTGATTGGAAGCCCAACTTCTGTTCGTATACTTGATAATATCTCTGTGGAGTAAAATCAGCATCTTCCCCAGGATGCTTCGGACGGATGACATCTCTAAAGTCTGCAACATCGGTAAGTTGATCTGGCAACAAGTATTCATCGGTAAGTTCTATATGTGGGGTGATGTCCAATAATTCACACATCTTCTGAGTAATCTCCATATTGAAATCGAGAAGATAGTCCCATCGCTTCTCAAAGAAGGGACGTATATCATCCTGATAATACTCAAAGAAAGGACTTTCACCATAGGCTGACAATAGGGCATTCCAATGTAAATGACGCCAGTTGCCATGGTCGCTGATTCTAACATCTTTCAGCGCTGTCTTGTCTAAACGAAGTCCTTCAGTTTTTTCTACAGGAATACTTAATGCTTGCAAGCCATTCGTCGTGGCTATGATACAACGATTACGATAGGTCTGCTTGACAAAATTGTCATGCTGTTCTATCTTACTATGAGTATAGCGATTAAGCTTCTGGTACCATTGTATAGGACCAAAATAGGTGGATGAAAGTAATGCTGTTGTCAAAATCCTAAATTGAATAAGCGGTAAGCGCGACCGGTAAACTGATGCTTATGCACCAAGGTTGTGCGTTTACCTGATTTAACAAGATAATATTTGCAATCGGTACAACGACACCGTTTGCAACAGATATGAGGGATAAAATAACGTTCAGAACCCAAGGTTATCGTATCTCCGGGAACGGCGATGATTTTTCCAATACGATAGCTCGTGCTGTCATCATAAACGACGTTGTCACCTCGCTGATATGGCATACGAGTAAGGCGATTTACAATCACCCTGTCACCTTTACTGTACTCTGGAGAGTATTCAGAACTAGGGACAGTGAAGATTGTAAATGCCCAAGCGCGTACTGCCAACATAGCTACGATAGCTATGAGTAGCGCCAATATGAACTTGACGCTATTTTTTATCATCTTTTACTTAATAGTGTCTACAAATTTAAATAGTCGGTTCCAACGTATGCCATTGAATCCTGGATGATCAGGACTGTGGCTCCACCAAATAAAGATTGGTTTACCTACAATATGATCTTCTGGAACAAATCCCCAATAGCGGCTATCAGCAGAATTGTGACGGTTATCTCCCATCATCCAATAATAGTCCATCTTGAAGGTGTACTTGTTGGTTTGTTTGCCGTTGATAAAGATTTTACCATTCTTTACGTCTAACTGATTGCCTTCGTACACACGGATAGGGCGCTCATAGATGGCAATATTCCTCATGTTTAGAATAATCGTAGAGCCCTTCTTTGGAATCCATATCGGACCGTAGTTATCGCGTGTCCAACCTGTTACGGCATTCAGAGGATAAAGGTCTCCTGTATAGGCATCGGTATTCAGATGTATATCTGCGACGATATCTTTACGTGACTTCAATACTTCGTAGGTATGCTTTGTCATTGGCATGCAACCACTTGTATTCAGACTCTGAATATCCTCTACTGTAATACCAAGTTGGTCTATCAATCCGTCTGGCAACTGTCCTTTGAGTTTCATATAATATGAATACTGTACGTTATCCGGTTCCTTGTTGGCTTTGCCATTCAGATAGACGATTCTATTCTTGATCTGAAGAGTCTGGCCAGGAAGACCGACACAACGCTTTACATAATTCTCGCGACGGTCGGTAGGACGGGAAATGATATCTCCAAACTCACCAGGATTGTTCACGATATAATTGCGACCTACAGCATATACCTTAGCGAAGTAATCACGCTGTTGCTGAGGAGTCATGGTCTTCGGATTCTCTGCCATACCATTCTGCTCCAACAATGAGTTACCGAAAGAATAACACATCTGATAGTAGTCGTCAGACTGCTTTTCATTAACAAGTGTATCTCCGGCTGGATAGTTGAATACGACGATATCATTCAACTGTACCTTGCCTAATCCTTTGACACGACGATAATCCCAATGTGGCCACTCAAGATAGCTCTTCACATTTATCAATGGAAGTGTGTGCTGGGTAAGTGGCATCGTGAGAGGAGTCTGAGGAATTCTCGGACCATAACTCATCTTGCTCACGAAGAGATAATCTCCTGTAAGGAGGCTCTTCTCAAGAGATGATGACGGGATAACATAGTTCTGGAAGAAGAACTGGTTGATGAAATATACGGCCACCAAAGCAAAAACCAAGGCATCAACCCAACTCATGAGGAACCTTACTGGTCCTTCTGAGTCTTTCCACCATTGCCAACGAATTTTCTTTGAAATATAAACATCATAGATAAATGGCACGACAATAAGGCCAAGCCAACTCTCTACCCAAACGAGAAATAATAGATAAATGGCGAGGACAACGCAGAATTTAACCCATTGTAACTTTTTGTTGACGGGTTTCTTTCCTCTGTTTACATCATATTTTGCCTTCTTATAGAGAGACTTATATATAATATTCGACATATCTGCAAATTAGATTAGAACTTAAACAAATCAGAAGTGGTAAGAAGACCTGTATGTTCCTTGGTATACTCTGCAGCGAGTACTGCCCCAAGAGCAAATCCCTTACGAGAATGTGCATCGTGGGTGATCACGATCTTATCTGCATCTGAATCATACGAGATGGTATGAATGCCTGGAACTTCATCATGGCGAACACTGTTGACAAGTAATTCGTCGGCCAGATGATCGCTGCTACCTTCTACCTTGCCATCATCCCATACTGTAGTACCCTTCTTCCATTCTTTCTTGCGATCGATGTTATCAAGGATTTCTTCGGCCAGAGTGATTGCTGTTCCTGACGGCGCATCGAGTTTATGGATGTGATGTGTTTCCTCCATCTCTACATCATACTGAGGAAAACCATTCATAATCTTGGCCAAATACTTGTTAACTGCAGAGAAGATAGCTACTCCGATAGAGAAATTAGATGCCCAGAAAAGGGTTTGCTTTCCGTCCTTGGTAAGAGCTTCTACATCAGCCTGATGATCTTTCATCCAACCGGTAGAACCACTGACAACCTTCACATGATGCTTAAAAGCCTTAAGATAATTATCATAAGCAGCAGTAGGATTTGTGAATTCTATAGCTACATCAGCACTTGCAAATTCCGGAGAATCAAAGTCCTGTGGGTTATCAACATCGATTTTACACACAATTTCATGGCCACGCTGCAAGGCGATCTGTTCTATCATATGACCCATCTTGCCGTAGCCGATTAAAGCAATTTTCATATTAATTCGAATTAATTCTATCGCAAAGATACACTTTTCCATCCAATTTTTCACAATAACTGGTGTAAAATAAGAAAAATTTATGTAGTTTTGTACTTCAAAAATAAAAATATCACAAAATGGAGCTTTTATTACATTATGTATGGAAGCATAAATTGTTCCCTCTCAGCAAACTGGAAACATCTGATGGACATCCTGTAGAAGTGATAGACCCAGGCTTGCATAACCAAAATGCAGGCCCCGACTTCTTCAATGCAAAGATAAAGATAAACGGCACTTTGTGGGTTGGCAACATTGAAATTCATGATAAGGCCAGCGACTGGTTTCTACATGGACACGATCGTGACCCTCGCTATAATAATGTCATCCTCCACATATGTGGAACCCTTGACGCTGTGGCAAAAACAGAAAATGGTGACCTACTTCCTCAATTGCAGTTGCCTATACCTGACTTCGTTCTCGATCATTATCAAGAACTTCTGAGCATTGATGCATATCCTCCTTGTTACAAGATCGTCCCTGATCTGTCAAAGCTCATGCTACATTCCTGGATGAGTGCGCTACAAACGGAGCGCCTTGAACAGAAGACTGAGGCTATCAATAGGAGGGTGGATTTATGTAACGGCTCGTGGGAATCGGGATACTTCGTGACACTAGCCAGAAACTATGGATTTGGCATCAATGGCGATGCTTTTGAGCAATGGGCCTTGAATATTCCTCTTCATGATGTGGATCATCACCGGGATGATCTGTTTCAGATAGAGGCTATTTTCATGGGGCAAGCGGGACTACTCGATCCCGAAGCCATCCCGGAACAATACCGAGCAGAGGCTGCCAAAGAGGGATATTTTGAGAAGTTACGCAATGAGTATTTATATCTCGCTCATAAGTTCTCTCTCAAACCGATGAACCGGAATCTGTGGAATTTTCTGCGATTACGACCGCAAAACTTCCCGCACATCAGAATTTCACAGTTAGCTAACCTTTACTACCTCCGCAAGGCGGGACTTAGTCAGATCATTGAGGCTAAGGATGTTATAGAACTTTACGATATCCTTAAGGTCGGGGTTACACCTTACTGGGAAACGCATTATACTTTTGGGTCACCTAGTGAGAGAAATAAGAAGAGTCTTTCTCCTTTCTCGATCAACTTATTACTCATCAATACTGTGGTACCTATATTATTTGCTTATGGTAAACACAAGATGGATGAGAAACTCTGCTACAGGGCTTTTGATATTCTCGACAAACTAAAACCTGAGAATAATCGAATTGTGAGAATGTGGCATCAGGTGGGCATCAATGTGGAAAATGCCGGCGACAGTCAAGCTCTTATCCAACTTAAGAAGAAATATTGTGACAAAAAGGATTGCCTAAGGTGCAGAATAGGTTATGAGTATCTGAAAGCACCCAAAATATAAGTAATAACATAAAAGTACAGATATATGAGTAAATACATCTATGAGACCGAAATGGAAGTAAGAGATTATGAGTGTGACATTGAGGGTATCGTCAATAATGCGAACTATCTGCATTATTTCGAACATACGCGTCATCGTTTTCTGATCTCTACAGGAGCTAGTTTCAGCGAGATGCACGAAAGGGGCATCGATGCTGTAGTGGCAAGGATGAACTTACAATATAAGACACCTCTCCGTTGTGACGACTGGTTCATCAGCAGATTGTGGCTGGAGAAACAGGGGATAAGATATATTTTCCATCAGGACATCTTTAGGAAAAGCGATGAAAAGTTGTGTTGTAGGGCAACTGTAGAACTTGTTTGTCTCATTAATGGTAAACTCGGAAACAGCGAGGACTACGATAGGGCTTTCGCTAAATATATAGAACAATAAAAATAAGTAAAATTGGATCAGCAGGAAATATTATACAGCATTGCGCTGACAAGAATTAATTATTTCAAACTTACTGGATTACTTCAACTCTATCGGAAATTAGGCTCTGCTACCTCTGTGATAGAACATAGAAACGATATCTCGGATATCATTCCGGATGCTTCTCCGCGATTGATCAATGCGCTGAAAAACATTGATGAGCCATTGAAAAGGGCTGAGGTGGAACTAAAATACGATTCTGAACACAACATACAGGCTTTGGCCTTGAACGATGACCGTTATCCCCAACGACTTAAGAATGTTGATGATGCTCCTATCGTCTTATTCTATAAGGGAAATGCAAACTTGAATGCGCAAAGGGTGATAAACATTGTTGGGACAAGACAATGTACGGTATATGGTCAGGATCTTATCCGAAAATTCGTTGCTGAACTAAAAGACCTTTGTCCTAATACGCTCATCGTTAGTGGACTCGCCTATGGTGTTGATATCAATGCGCATAGGTTTGCTTTACAGAATGGTTTTGAGACTATCGGTGTGTTAGCTCACGGACTGGATACGCTCTATCCTTCTGCACATCGACAGACGGCCAACGAAATGATCCATCAAGGCGGATTGCTCACGGAGTTTCTCACCATGACAAATGCTGACAAAATCAATTTCGTAAGAAGAAACAGAATCGTCGCAGGAATGTCGGATGCTTGTATTCTCGTAGAAAGTGCTGCAAAAGGTGGCGGATTGATCACTACTGAGATTTCGCAAAGTTATGGACGCGATGTCTTTGCCTTCCCTGGTAGAATCGGTGACCAGTATAGTGAGGGTTGTAACCATCTAATCCGAGATAATGGGGCTGGACTCATCACTTCTGCTAAAGACTTTGTCAATGCTATGGGATGGCAGGATGACGCGAAACTCGCTAATGCACAGAAAAAAGGTATTCAACGGGAGATGTTCCCAGAGCTAAGCGAGGAGGAAAAGGTGATCGTAAGAATACTGCACAAGAACAATGATCTTCAGATTAATATTCTTACCGTCCAGGCTAACATCCCTATACATAAACTTACGGCCCTTCTTTTCGACCTCGAAATGAAGGGGGTTGTCAAAGAACTCGCCGGTGGTATGTATCATCTGCTGAATATCTGAAAATAAAAACGTCCATGTGAACGACTTTGGTCTGCACATGGACGTTTTTAAAATTATTAATAATCTTTATTTGCTCTTAGTAGCTCTAATGAAATAGACAATCAGAAGGACATAGGCTGCAAGTGAACAAATCTCTGACAACGGATTTGTCCACCATTGATCAGCAACAGAAACCTCTACTCCACCAAATTTGAGTAATGCACTAACAACACCCATCAATGCACCACCAGCAATAAAGCCACTAGCAAGCAATGTACCTTTCTCTCCACGAGCCTTGTTTACTTTTTCGTCCTTGGAGCGTGTGGTTACATACCAGTTGATAGCACCACCCACTACCAATGGTACATTCAATTCTAATGGGATGAACATACCCAAAGCAAAGGCTAATGCTGGAATGTGACAACGATCCAGAATGATTGCAATTAGGGCACCAATACCATAAAGGATCCATGGAGCTCCTACTCCATTCATCAATGGGTCGATAACTGCGGCCATGGCATTGGCTTGAGGGGCAGCCAACTGTCCACTGGCGAAACCATAGGTTTCATTGAGCAACATCATCACACCGCCTACTGTGGCTGCGCTAACCAATGTTCCTAAAAACTTCCAGGTTTCTTGTTTTTTAGGGGTTGTACCCAACCAATATCCTATTTTTAGATCGGTAATGAAACTTCCTGCCATTGACAAGGCTGTACATACGACACCGCCCATAATAAGTGCAGCTAGCATTCCTACAGGACCTTTAAGTCCCACTGCTACCATAACAACAGATGCCAAAATTAAAGTCATCAGCGTCATACCTGAAACTGGGTTGC
The DNA here is from genome assembly GCA_902775075.1 of uncultured Prevotellaceae bacterium. The sequence continues at coordinate 9,232 of CACYKX010000011.1, forward strand.
TGCCTACTATGGCTATGGCGTTTGCTGCCACTGTGGTAAAGAGAAATGCAATAAGCGTTACCAATAGAATGCCTACAATGGCAAACAACAGATTGTCCATGACGCCCATCCAGAAGAAGATGAAAGTGATAAGAATTGTGACAGCACTACCGATAGCTATGATCTTGAATGAAATATCTCGTTGGGTACGCTTCACAGTTTCCTGATTTCCACCTTGTCCTTTCAACTCACGAGAGGCGAGACCTACGGCACTCTTGATGATACCCCAACTTTTGATGATACCAATGATACCGGCCATGGCAATACCACCAATACCAATAGAACGGGCATATGACTTAAAGATTTCTTCTGGACTCATCGCTCCTACTGTCGATGTAATCGATGGGTCCCACATATTCAATACTTGATCATGAAAGAGAATGCTCATTCCCGGAACAATAAGCCACCATACTGCTAGACTTCCGAAACAGATATACAAAGCATATTTTAAACCTACAATATATCCTAGACCAAGAACGGCTGCTCCGGTATTGACCTTGAATACTAATTTGGCCTTATCTGCCAACTCTTGACCAAATCCGATAACGCGACTTGTGAAATTTTCATTCCACCATCCAAATGTTGCTACGATAAAATCGTAAAGACCTCCCACCAGTCCTGCAATAAGCAAAGGTTTGGCCTGATCTCCTCCTTTGGCACCACTTACTAATACCTGAGTCGTTGCGGTAGCTTCTGGAAATGGGTATTTGCCATGCATATCGCTCACGAAATATTTACGGAATGGTATCAGAAACAAAATACCCAAGACGCCACCTAGAGCAGAGGCCATAAAGACTTTCAGAAAACTCGTGGTCATCTCCGGATATTTGGCCTGAAGGATATAGATGGCTGGTAGCGTAAAAATGGCACCTGCAACAACGGCACCCGAACAGGCTCCGATACTCTGGATGATAACATTCTCACCCAATGCCTTGTTACGATGGGTCGCTGTAGAAACTCCTACAGCAATAATGGCTATAGGAATAGCTGCCTCAAACACTTGGCCGACCTTTAAACCGAGATAAGCCGCTGCTGCAGAAAACAGTATCGCCATCAGAATTCCCCAGGTCACCGACCATACATTCACTTCAGGATATACCTGACCAGACTTCATAATAGGAGTATATTCCTCTCCCTCTTTTAATTCCCGAAAAGCATTTTCGGGAAGTTGAACGTTCTCGTTATTTTCCATAAGAGTATTATTTATTTTTGTTTTATCCACAACAAATCAGCGCCAAAGATACGCATAAAATTCGAGAAATCAGTCAGTTTGATTTGTAATATAAACGATTTTGATTAATTTTGCAGCCAGAATGAGAATAGGTAATTTAGAATTTGGAGAAAAGCCGCTCTTCCTAGCTCCTATGGAAGATGTTACTGATATAGGCTTCCGCAAGCTGTGCAAACGTTATGGCGCAGCCATGGTATATACTGAGTTTGTTTCGGCTGACGCTATTATCCGCAGCATCAATTCTACTCTGAAGAAGATGGTTGTCAACGATGACGAACGCCCTGTGGGCATACAGATTTATGGCAAAGAGGTTGAACCCATGGTGGAGGCTGCTAAGATCGTTGAGCAATTTCATCCTGACGTCATCGACATCAACTTTGGATGCCCAGTCAAGAAGGTTGCCGGGAAAGGGGCGGGTGCTGGACTTCTCAAGAATGTTCCTTTGATGCTAGACATCACACGTGAGGTGGTAAAGGCTGTAAAGACTCCTGTAACGGCAAAAACCCGACTGGGATGGGATGATAATAATCTCATCATCACCGATCTTGCAGAACAATTACAAGACTGTGGCATTCAAGCGCTCACTATACATGGCCGCACTCGTTCGCAAATGTATACTGGCGATGCAGACTGGTCGTTAATTGGTGAGGTAAAGAAAAATCCACGCATTCATATTCCAATCATCGGAAATGGTGACATCACTTCTAAAGAAAAAGCTAAAGAGGCTTTCGATAATTTTGGGGTGGACGCTGTCATGATTGGTAGGGCTACATTCGGTCGACCTTGGATTTTCAAGGAGATTCGTGATTACTTGGATGCAGACGGGGCTTTGCCTGATGACTATCTGCCCCTATCTCTCGATGATAAGATTGATATCTTGGAAGAGCAACTCAAAATCAATGTTGAACGCATTGATGAATATCGCGGTATTCTACACACTAGGCGACATCTAGCTGCAAGTCCGATATTCAAAGGTATACCAGACTTCAAACAGACTCGTATAGCTATGCTCAGAGCCACAAAGACTGATGAACTTATCGGAATTTTGGAGGAATGTAGAAGGATACTAAAAGAGATTTCCCTATAGAAAAACCTCAAAATAAAAATACATATATTATTGCGTTGACTTGCACAATAATATATGTATTACCTTGAAATTAAAGTGAGTTTAAAAGTGGGTCTGGATATAATCAAAGAACCAACGATCAAAACTTTTTTCTACTTGAACTTTCTCTTGAAGGTTTTGCGTATTCGCATTCAAATTCAATTCATTAGATTTCATATTATTTTTGTATCCTTTATTTTGCGCTGCAAAGGTACTTAATTTATATCAAAGAGAAACATACGTTCCGCTTTTTCTTTTCTGAATTTATGCAATCGATTTCACAGATTGTCTCTCATGAAGACGATCCCATCGTAAATAAATTCCTGACAGAATCGTACCGGATATTGAATGCCAAGCACAACTGATGGCACATGGAAGTACTGCCAAGGGTTGGGCTGCAAAGAAATTACCTGCCAATACGGTTGCTAATCCTGCATTCTGCATTCCTACCTCGATACTTATCGTGCGCTTCTTGGCTACACTGAATCCTACAGTCTTACCTGCGCACCAACCCAGAATATAACCCAACGAATTATGACAGAAAACTACGGCAAAGGTCCAAAGGAATAGCATCATTCCGCGGTTAACCAAATCATCATGTACCGTAGAGATCACACCACCTACAATAAGAGCCAAACAGATGACGCCTACTCCGGGCATCAAACTTTGAACAGTGGGAAAAATATCTTTCTTTGCATATACATAATTCAGAAGACAACCAACTGCAACGGGTATGATCGTCACGATAAGAATATTCGTGAACATACCTATGGCATCTATCGCTATTATCTGACCTGCAACAAACTTCATCAAAAATGGTGTCATAAAGGGAGCTAACAGGGTGGACGCACAGGTCATACCTACAGAGAACGCTACGTCTCCATGACAAAGATAGCTCATGATATTACTCGACACTCCACCTGGACAACAACCTACAAGGAGAATTCCTAAGGCTAACGCAGGCTCTAAATGCCATACATGAACCAAAAGATAGGCTATACCTGGCATGATAAGAAACTGTGCACATGCTCCTACAAAAATATCAAAGGGACGACTGACTAGAATCTTGAAGTCTTGCATGGTAAGCGTAAGGCCCATCGTAAGCATGATAATACCAAGTATTACCGTTTGTGTGTTACCCCTCACCCAGTCGAACAAATGAGGAAAAAACATTGTCACAATCGCTATTACAATAATAAATGCCGACGTATAATTTGCAAGCCATCGGCTGCATGCTTGAAAAAACCTCAACATACTTATAATCCTTAATTAAATTTTAAACACAGCTGCAAAGTTATAACAAAAACACGAGTAAAACAAATAAATAATAACACAATTAGTATATTTACTTTTATTTTGTTCAAAATATGAATATTTAAGTTATAAAATCATAGTGTTCCATTAAATTTTGAACGAGTTAACTTTATAGATGTCGGCAATATGTCTACTTTAAATGTAACCACATAATCCCTATAACGTTAGTGTAAACTAGTGGATCTATTACATGTACCACGGCCGTGGTACAACTGTACGTCGAACGTGGTACAACTGTGCGACGGCCGTCGCACACCTATACCACAGCCGTCGCACACCAAACGAAGCTACATTTTTACAACAACACACCTATATATGATCACTAAGTTATGTTATAGTCTGTATCTTATCAAGAAAAAAATACAGAAAAAACAACTTTATACTGTATTTTTTGTAACTTTGCAGCAAAAGATAGAAAAAATAGAATGGACGAAGATTTCGACATCAGAAACGAAAATATATCCTCGGCTGAAAAGGAGTTTGAGAATGCTCTCCGCCCTCTGAAGTTTTCTGACTTTAGCGGACAGCAGAAGGTTGTAGATAACCTCGAAGTGTTTGTAGAGGCTGCCAAATATCGCGGTGAACCTCTTGACCATACGCTCCTTTACGGTCCGCCTGGTTTGGGTAAGACAACGTTGAGCAACATCATTGCAAATGAATTAGGCGTGGGATTCAAGATCACCTCAGGACCCGTACTCGACAAACCAGGTGATTTAGCTGGTATTCTTACCTCTTTGGAACCTAACGATGTGCTATTCATCGACGAGATACATCGCCTGTCGCCTGTAGTAGAGGAATACTTATACTCTGCCATGGAAGATTATCGAATAGACATCATGATCGACAAAGGTCCTTCAGCACGCAGTATACAGATCGACTTGAATCCTTTTACCCTCGTAGGTGCAACAACTAGAAGTGGACTTCTTACAGCTCCACTTAGAGCTCGTTTCGGTATTAAAATGCATTTGGAATACTATGACCCTGAAACGCTGCAGAAGATTATTAAACGAAGTGCTATGCTACTAAAAATGCCTATCGAGGACAATGCTGCTGTGGAAATTAGCCGTCGAAGTCGTGGCACGCCTCGTATCGCAAATGCTATGCTACGAAGGGTTCGAGATTTCGCGCAGGTAAAGGGTAATGGTGTCATCACCAGTGAGATTACTCAAACTGCTTTACAAGCTTTGAATATTGACCAATATGGCTTGGACGAGATAGACAACAAGATATTGCTCACTATTATCGACAAATTCCGTGGTGGACCTGTAGGTATCTCTACCATTGCTACTGCAATCGGTGAGGATGCTGGTACCATAGAGGAGGTATATGAACCATTCCTGATCATGGAGGGATTCATCAAACGCACTCCAAGAGGTAGGACTGCCACAAAACTGGCTTACGACCATCTCGGAAGAAGTTGTCTTAATGGCAATGCAATGGAACAAAATCTTTTTTAAATGATGAGAATAGGTGTTTTTACAGGAACTTTTGATCCTTTTACCATAGGGCATCAGAATATCGTGGAAAGAGCGTTACCCCTCTTCGACAAACTCGTGATCGCTGTGGCAGTAAGCAAACTGAAACATACTCAAAAAGAGATTTCGGAAAGATTGAACAACATTCAGGCCCTATATGCCGATAATGGGAATATCAAGGTCGTTGCCTATAGTGACTTAACGGTGGATATGGCCAAGAGAGAAGGGGCAAATTTCATTGTTAGGGGTGTAAGGTCTGTAAAAGACTTTGAATACGAGCGCGAACAGGCGGAGATCAATCGTAGATTGAGCGGTATTGAAACAGTACTGTTATTCTCTGACCCATCTTTATCAAGTATCAGCAGTACATTAGTAAGGGAATTGCAATTCTTTGGAAAGGATGCAAGTGAATTTATAGCAAAAAGAAAGGAGAAATAATTATGATAACTTATAATTCTGATGGCATCAAAATGCCAAAAATCAAGAAACGTGAGACCACAGCTTGGATTAAGGCTGTTGCCGCAACCTATGGAAGAAAAGTTGGCGAAATAGGTTACATGTTTGTAAACGATGAGAAAATCCTCGAAGTAAACAATGAATATCTAGGACATGATTACTATACTGACATCATCACTTTCGATTATGATGAGGACGATGTCATCAATGGTGACCTTGTCATCTCACTGGACACAGTGAGAACCAATGCGGAAAAATATGCTAAAGATTATACAGAAGAGTTGTACCGCGTGATCATACATGGTATACTACATCTATGTGGCATCAATGATAAAGGCCCAGGAGAGCGAGAAATCATGGAGGACAACGAGAATAAGGCATTAGATATTCTACGAGAGATGAGAAAAAATAATGTGTGATTTCTATACATAATGACCCCCGAAAGTTTTTTGTCTAACTTTCGGGGGTCACTTCAGAATAGGCTCATCCTCTTTTTTTATTTACGTAATATAAAGCAAACTTCTACTTTTTGATTACTTCCAATGCTCGCTGAATGATGTCATCTGTTTCGTTTATAATTTGGAAGTATTCATTCATATCAAACAAATCACGAGCTACGAGAGCTTTGATTTGTATCTTTAGACTTGGAAGTGTTTTCTTGAGTTCGGCATCATCTTTAGCTTGTATTTTTTGTTTCTTTCCTTCTGACAGAATTGTATCTATCAACTTCTGTGGAACTTCGTATTCTTTATTGAAGTTCTCGAAACTGGTATATTGTTTCTTGAGGTCCTTGCGATGATTATCAATATACTTGAGGTCTTCATTGACTATGATTCCCTTAATAGACAATTGACGGAACAAGTGAGTGTAACGTGTAGTGTCCAAAGGTACGAATTCATCAGGCATAATACCGCCACCTCCATAAACCAAACGATGTTTGCGCAAAGTATGATAAACGAGAGTACTGTCCAAATGGATAGAATCCTTATGGATTAATTCTCCATGATTGTAACGGTTTTCAAAGTCCATCTCATAATCTTTCAAATCACCTTTGCGATAAGGTTTCTGAATACAACGACCACTCGGCGTATAATAATGGGCTACGGTAAGACGAATCATACTGCCATCATCGAATGGAATAGGACGCTGTACAAGACCTTTACCAAAAGAGCGGCGACCGACAACGATACCACGATCCTGATCTTGAATAGCTCCTGTGACAATTTCTGCCGCAGAGGCAGAAAACTCATCAATAAGGACTACAAGTTTCCCTGTAACAAAACTTCCCTTACCATCTGCACGATATTCTTGACGAGCTACTTGACGACCTTTGGTATATACAACTAAATCTCCTTCATGAAGGAATTCATTGGCAATAGCAGCTGCCGACTGTAGATAACCTCCCCCATTCTGCTGTAGATCAAGGATAAGACTCTTCATACCTTGCTGCTTCAACGTTTTTAATCCATCAGCAATTTCCTGTGGACTAGTTAAACCAAAACTACTCAATCGAATGTAACCAACTTGTGGGCGAATCATATAGACTGCATCTACTGTCTTCAAAGGTATTTTATCACGCGTCACCGTGAAATAAAGTACATTCTTTACACCACGGCGAACAATACCCAATTTAACTTTCGTATTCTTTGGTCCACGAAGACGTCTCATCATGTCTTCCTTACTCATTTTAACGCCCGCTATGGCCGTATCTTCCACGGAGACGATACGATCACCAGCAAGGATACCAACCTTCTCTGACGGACCATTTAAAACGGGTTGAATTACGACTAAGGTATCAGCAATAACATTGAACTGTACGCCAATGCCCTCGAAATTACCATTGAGTGACTCGCTCATCGATTCTGTTTCCTTGGCTGTGGTATAAGATGAATGAGGGTCTAACTTCTCCAACATGCCCTGAATAGCATCTTCTACCAATTTATTTTCGTTGACAGAATCTACATATAGATTGGAAATTGCGATCTCTGCCTGCTGCAATTTGTTCAATGGAGATTTATTTCCCCAGTTGAAACGGAATTGTGCTTCAACTGGCATAAATAACATAAAGAGCAAGATGATAACCATCATTGCTCTTTTACTTGTATTGATTATGTACTTCATGATTCTAAAATTTACTAAATAACTCTGTATACTTTGAAAGGGTTTAATCCATAGGAACAGAGTCTTCTTCCGGAATATCTTCTTCGATCACTAGATTGTCGATAATAAAGTTCTGACGCTCCATCGTATTTTTACCCATATAATACTCCAAGAGCTTCTGTACCTGATCGTTCTTGTGCAAGGTTACCTGCTCAAGACGCATATCTGGACCTATGAAATGTACAAACTCATCTGGAGAGATCTCTCCAAGTCCTTTGAATCGTGTAATCTCAGGATCTGGCCCCAGGTCTTGTATAGCCTGTCGACGCTCTTCATCTGTATAACAGTAATGTGTTATGAAATCACTCTTCTTTTCTCTTTTTCCAAGTTTCTGGTCGGCATCAGCAATCACTTGCTTGTTTTTTATCTTTGTGCGACGATTTCTTACACGGAAGAGTGGCGTCTGGAGCACATACACATGTCCTTTCTTGATCAAATCTGGGAAGAACTGGAGGAAAAATGTGATTATGAGCAGACGAATATGCATGCCATCGACATCGGCATCTGTTGCCACAATAACTTTGTTATAACGCAAGTTATCCAGTCCATCTTCGATATCCAAAGCTGCCTGCAATAGGTTGAATTCTTCATTCTCATAGACAACCTTCTTGGTAAGGCCAAAACTGTTAAGTGGTTTTCCACGTAAAGAGAATACAGCCTGTGTATTCACATCACGACTTTTGGTGATACTTCCACTAGCAGAATCACCCTCGGTGATAAAGATGCAACTTTCTTCCTTTCGATTATTCTTGCTATCACAGTAGTGAATACGACAATCTCGTAATTTGCGATTGTGCAGATTAGCCTTTTTAGCTCTTTCACGGGCCAATTTAGTGACACCTGCCATTGCCTTACGTTCGTGCTCACTTTCCTTGATCTTGTTTTCGAGTACTTCAGCTACATCATTATGGATATGGAGATAATTATCAACCTCCTTCTTTATAAAATCACCTACATACTTGTTTATACTGTCACCATCCGGAGCCATCTGGGTACTACCTAGTTTTATCTTCGTTTGACTCTCGAACACCGGTTCCTCTACATTCAAGGCGATAGCCGCTACAATACCATTTCGGATATCGGTATACTCATAATTTTTATTGAAGAACTCCTTGATCGTCTTGGCAATATGTTCCTTGAAGGCGCTTTGATGTGTACCGCCCTGAGTAGTATGCTGACCGTTGACAAAACTATGATACTCTTCGCCATACTGATTGGTATGAGTAAAGGCGATCTCGATATCTTCACCTTTCATGTGAATAATCGGATAAAGGCCATCCACAGTCATATTATCGGTCAACAAGTCTTCGAGACCATTACGACTCTTGATGCGTCGACCATTATACATGATGGTGAGTCCAGAATTCAAATAGGTATAATTACGAAGCATCGTTTCTACGATGTCATCATGAAAGCTGTAATTCTTGAATAAGGTGTTGTCGGGCTGGAAATAGATGTAGGTACCATTTTCATCCTCTGTCTTATGTGTTTTATCACTCAACTTGACACCCTTCTCGAAGACGAGTTCACGTACTTTCCCATCACGGAATGATTTAACTTCGAAATGGCTACTCAGCGCATTAACAGCCTTTACACCAACACCATTCAAACCAACACTCTTCTTGAAAGCCTTGCTGTCATACTTACCACCCGTATTAAGCATGCTCACAGCCTCTACAAGTTTTCCCTGTGGAATACCACGACCATAGTCACGCACAGAAACACGAAGATTTTCTTCAATCTCCACTTCGATGCGATCACCGGCATTCATCTTAAATTCATCTATTGAGTTGTCAATAACCTCTTTCAGAAGCACGTAGATACCATCTTCCGGTAGATTTCCATCACCAAGACGACCGATATACATACCAGGACGGGTTCTGACATGCTCCATATCGGATAGATGACGAATATTGTCGTCTGTATATTCTACAGGCTGCTGGGGCTGAATCTTTTCGTTTTCTTCTGACATATCGATTATTTTATCTCTTTTTTATAACATCTACGACGCTTATGTTGGATAGTCTCAAGATATTGCCACTGACTTTGCACTTTTTCATTGGTCTCCATCTCCACCTGAGACTCACCCCACTCAAATCCGTATTTCTGATAGATTGGAATAAGATGAGCGAACATCAGGGCATTGGCACCCTTCTGACGATATTCCGGCAAGACTCCGATCATTTCCATATCAACAATCTTGGTCTTATGGAACTTGAGAGCGCGAAACAGATGCCACCATCCAAAAGGAAGCATACGACCTCTATGGCACTTCTGTACAGCCTTTGACAATGATGGTAGGGTGATACCTACACCAACGAGTTTTCGATCTGCATTCCAGTCTTCTATCACTGGAATAAGATTCAAATCGGCAAAAGGCAGATACATCTTGATATACTGGTCAATTTGCTTATCAGATAACTCTGAATAGCCGTATAAATCCTTGAAGGTTTCGTTGATCAACTGGAAGATCTTTCGACCGTAGCCTTCTTTCCATATTTCATGCTTGGTAAGAATATGGACACGCAAATTGTAGCGTTTCTCTACCATTTGAGCTATCTTCACATACTTCTCTGGAACGGTCTTTGGAACTAAAAGTTTGAACTCTACATAGTCGTTATCTTTTACCCATCCTTCTAACTGCTCCATATGCTTGGAATAGTAAGGATAATTGTAAATCGTCGCAAAGGTTCCTAACTGATCGAAACCTTCTATCAACATTCCTTCTGGATCAAAGTCTGTAAAGCCCAACGGACCGACCACCTCGGTCATTCCTTTACTACGACCATAGTCTTCAACGGCTTTGAAAAGAGCCTTGGATACATCCAAGTCATCTACAAAATCAACCCATCCAAAACGTACGGTCTTACGATCCCAACGCTTATTGGCCTTATGATTGATAATAGCCGCAATACGACCAACTAATTTTCCTTCTCTATAAGCTAAGAAATATTCTGCTTCGCAAAATTCAAAGGCTGCATTTTTATCTTTGCTCAACGTGTTCACATCATCTGCAAATAATGATGGTACATCATATTGATTGCCTTTGTATAAATCATAATGAAACTCTATGAAAGTTTTGAGATCTTTCTTGGTTCCTACTTTTCTTATTTCTATTAATGACATTGTCAGAGTTATTATGCTTTAAAATGCAAATTTAAAAAAAAATGAGCAAAAAGCAAAATAAAATACTGTTTATCGTTGTTTTAACATGACTTCGATGGTTTAAACGTCATCGCCATAGGGTCACAAATTCAGAAACAGTTTCTTTGTGACATATAGAATATGCTCTCCATCGCTATTCGTCGTAGCAAAAATATACACATCTCCCCCATCTTTGATTTTAAGACGTTTACGCAAAGTGGCAACATCCATCGGAAAATTACGGACTGCTATATTTGCTTTAGAAATGCCTGCTAATGTTTTTCGAAGTTCCTTTTTGTTCATTGTCGTGACCGCTTCTATAACGAATTTTCGACCGGGAAATTCCTCCACGACAGAATCTGAGACATATAGATGTGAATTCTTACCAACAGCTGTTATGGGAAATCGCTTAGAAAGGACATAAAAGCATCCGGCTTTCATTATAGAACTATTAGGTTCATACAAATAACTAGCCATGTCGACCTTATCATATCTGCAATCTCCGGTTTCTGATTCTGTATACACAAAATCCGTGTCATCGTTTATACAATATATTTTGAGTGGTTTTTCTCTTTTTGCCGACATAACCAAAAGAAGTTCCTTACATTCGTTACCAACGGAAATAATATGTACCTCTATCGTATGCTTTAATTTCCGTACAGCATCATGCCAGTCAAGCATTGGGGATAGTTTCACGATAACGAAGTCGGCCTTTGTGAGAAGTGTTTCTTCTATTTCCAAGACGTTAGGAGAACAGTCCTCTATACCAAACACCCTTGCACCATGCCGATCTCTTCGAGCTGGATCTAGAAAGATGAGGTTTACAGGGGAGAGTTGGCGAAGATACTCAACGCTATCTGCACATACAACATGAGCTTGATCTAGCTGCAGGCATTTGAAATTGTGTATCGCATTACGACACAAATGGGATTGTTGTTCAACATAGGTGGCAGACTCAAACGACTGGGCTATATAGGAAAAGTCCACTCCAAAACCTCCCGTCAAATCTACCATAGAATGTAAGCCGGTCAATAATCTGTCTACGAGAGAGGCCTTATAACGCGCTGTAACCTCACTGGAACATTGTTCCATAGAAATATGAGGCGGATATACTATTCCATCGACAGAAGCCCAGTATGGGAGCTTCTGAACCGCTTTCTGACGACCTTCTATCTGCTCGAGGGCAAACTTAAAGTCAACTTCGGGGAATTTGTCTGACTTGAAAGCTAAATCTTTCACATGAGCAGAGGAATATTCTCTGATAAAATCCCATGTGGCAGAATTGATATCTCCGAGTTCTTTCATATTATTTGATTACTTGATAGTATTTCTTTGCTTCATCACGAGAACATAAATTAAAATGCCACCATTCTGTCGGCAAAGGTCTCCACCCTGCGTGCTTCATAACACGGCGTAGGAGCCTTCGGTTTTGCAAAGCCTGTTCATCTATCTTATGTTGTACTACAAGTTTAGCTTCGTTGTCGATATGGGCTGCATCACCCATATAGTCTACCTTTGTACCCATATTGATTGTATCGCCATTCAATTTACACAGGGAAATATCTACAGCCATTCCGTAGTTGTGCATTCCTCCGCCATGAGCTGGATTGGACACATAATAATACTTACTGGTATTCTTAACTTTGTCCCACATCTTCTGTTGAATACTCATCGGTCGGGCTGCATCAAAAACAATCAAACTGAGTTCTGGTCGGATCGTTTTCAAATAGCGTTGGGCTTTCTTTAATGCTTCCGCAGCTTTGGGATGAAGATATGCTTCCTTCAGGTCTCCATACAATACGACATTACAGAAATTATCCGGTCGACTATACATAAGACTCACAAAAATACTGGAATCTACATCCTTAACATTGATATATCCTTGCTTTTGTAGCGACAGGGCTGTTTTACTAAGACCTTTGGGAGTCGTAGTAACGGTCTTACGTGACGACTTGTTATAACTCGCCTTATAATCTGTCTTCTGTGCTTTAGAACTGCATGAAATACAAAAGATGAAAACTAGTAGATAAAATATTTTCTTCATATCGCAAAGATATAGTTTTTTTGAAAGATATCAAAATATTATCCATAGAAAAGCCCCCAACTGATAACAGTTGAGGGCTTATTTATTGTCCCTTAAAGGACGATATTATCAATTAATCAGCTAATTTAGCCTTGATGAACTCGCGATTCAAACGAGCGATATTGGCAATTGACTCGTTCTTTGGACATTCAGCCTCACAAGCGCGGGTGTTGGTACAGTTACCAAAACCGAGCTCTTCCATCTTAGCAACCATTGCCTTAGCACGACGTGCTGCCTCTGGACGACCCTGAGGAAGAAGTGCAAGCTGACTAACCTTAGAAGAAACGAACAACATAGCTGAACCGTTCTTACAAGCTGCTACACAAGCACCACAACCAATACATGTAGCGCAATCCATAGCTTCATCGGCATTCTCCTTAGGAATAAGAATTGCATTAGCATCCTGAGCCTGACCTGTACGAACAGATGTATAACCACCTGCAGCGATGATCTTATCAAATGCTGAACGGTCTACCATACAGTCCTTGATAACAGGGAAAGCAGCTGAACGCCAAGGCTCTACTGTGATAACATCACCATCTTTGAAACGGCGCATATAAAGCTGACAGGTTGTTGCACCCTGAGCTGGTCCGTGTGGATGACCATTAACATAGAGTGAGCACATACCACAGATACCCTCACGGCAGTCGTGATCGAAAACAAAAGGCTCTTTATTGTCCTCTATCAACTGTTCGTTTAGAATATCCAACATCTCGAGGAATGAAGTATCACCAGGGATATCCTTCATCTCAAAGGTATCAAAATGACCCTTCTCTTTAGGTCCGTTCTGACGCCATACTTTCAGTGTAAATGAAATATTTGTATCCATTTTTGAAATTCCTTTTTTAAATTACTTCTTGTAGTTACGAACCTGAACCTTGATATACTGGTAATCGAGGTTTTCTTTGAGAAGCTCAGGAGCTTTCTCGTCAGAACCTGCATACTTCCAGCAAGCTACATACATGTAGTTTTCGTCATCACGCTTAGCTTCACCTTCTTCTGTCTGGCTCTCCTCACGGAAATGACCACCACAGCTCTCATTACGCTCTAATGCGTCGTAAGCGATAAGTTCGCCCATTGTAATGAAGTCTCTCAAGTGAATAGCCTTATCGAGCTCTACATTCAAGCCTTCCTTAGCACCAGGAATACGAACATGCTCATCGAATTCTTTGCGAAGATCTTTCAACATAGAAAGTGCCTTCTTCAAGCCTTCTGCATTGCGGGCCATACCTACATAATCCCACATGATATGATAGAGTTTCTTATGGATAGAATCTACACTCTCATCACCCTTGATATTATAGATGCGGTCAATCTCTGCCTGAACAGCTTTCTCTGCCTCTTCAAACTCAGGAAGATCTGTAGAGAAACGAGGAACCTGAATCTGATCTGCAAGATAGTTCTGCATGGTGTAAGGGATAACGAAGTAACCATCACTAAGACCCTGCATCAAAGCTGATGCACCAAGACGGTTAGCACCATGATCAGAGAAGTTACACTCACCAAGAGCAAACAAACCTGTAATTGATGTTTCCAACTCGTAATCTACCCAAAGACCACCCATTGTATAGTGGATAGCAGGGAAGATCATCATTGGGTTATCGTGTGGATCAACATCGGTAATCTCCTGATACATATCAAACAAGTTACCGTAACGCTCATCTACACGCTGACGACCTAAGCGCTCAAATGCCTCTGAGAAGTCAAGGAATACAGCCAAACCTGTATTATTTACGCCATAACCTGCATCTGTACGCTCCTTAGCAGCACGAGAAGCTACGTCACGAGGTACCAGGTTACCAAATGCTGGATAACGACGCTCCAAATAGTAATCGCGATCCTCTTCTGGGATATCACGACCCTTAATCTCACCACGCTGAAGTTTCTGTGCGTCCTCAAGTTTCTTAGGAACCCAGATACGACCATCATTACGGAGAGACTCTGACATCAAGGTCAACTTACTCTGCTTATCTCCATGAACTGGAATACAGGTTGGGTGAATCTGTACGAAACATGGGTTTGCAAAATATGCACCCTTACGATATGCCTGAATGGCTGCGGTACAGTTACATCCCATAGCGTTGGTAGAAAGGAAATAAGTGTTTCCGTAACCACCAGTAGCAAGACAAACTGCATGAGCTGAATAACGCTCCAACTTACCTGTTACAAGATTCTTGGCAATCACCCCACGACAACGACCGTCTATAACGACGATATCCTCGATCTCTGTACGTGTATGAAGTTCTACTGTACCATTGTTTACTTCTTTCATCAAAGATGAATAAGCACCCAAAAGAAGCTGCTGACCAGTCTGACCCTTTGCGTAGAATGTACGGCTTACCTGAACACCACCAAAAGAGCGGTTAGCAAGCATACCACCATATTCACGGGCAAAAGGAACACCCTGAGCAACACACTGGTCGATGATGGCTGCACTTACTTCTGCCAAACGATAAACGTTTGCTTCACGTGCACGGTAGTCACCACCCTTAATTGTATCGTAGAACAGACGATATACAGCATCGCCATCATTCTGATAATTCTTAGCAGCATTTATACCACCCTGTGCTGCAATAGAGTGAGCACGGCGTGGAGAATCCTGGATACAGAAATTAATTACATGGAAACCCATCTCACCAAGAGAAGCTGCAGCAGATGCACCAGCCAAACCTGTACCAACAACGATGATATCAAGTTTACGCTTATTTGCTGGGTTTACAAGCTTCTGATGAGCTTTATAATTAGTCCATTTCTCAGCCAAAGGGCCTTCAGGAATCTTAGAATCTATCTGTGACATAATCTTATATTCTTTAAATATTATGCTTTATACATTAAATTATTAGGCACAAAGGTTTGTAAGTCCAAAAACAAAAGCTAGAACAATTACAACAAAAGCAATCATCAAAATTGATACGTAGATCAATCCTATACATTGCCAACGCTTCAGCCAAATTTTTCCGCTTATACCAAGAGTCTGCATTGCACTCCAGAATCCATGAGAAAGATGGAACCAAATTGCAACAAGCCAAATGATATATAATACAACAAATACAGGATTTGAGAATGTTTGCTGAATCAACTCATAACCATGAGTAGGAGGAATTGGAGTAGCAATACCTGCTAACTCTGCAAACATCATGTTGTACCAAAAATTAAATAAGTGAAGACCAAGGCCTAGAACAATGATAATACCAAGAGCCAACATGTTCTGACTAGCCCAGCTTACTTCAGGACGACGACTTGTAACAGCATAACGCTCAGAGCCACGAGCACGAAGATTCTGAGCTGTCAGCATAAATGCATACACAATATGAATGCAAGCAAGTGCTGCCAATCCAATAGTGCCAATTACAGCATACCAGTTAGATCCCAAAAATGCACAAACTGTGTTATAAGCATCTCCAGAGAAAAGAGCTACAGCATTCATGCACAAGTGGAATGTCAAAAATAGAATAAGGCAAATGCCGGTTAACGACATTACAACTTTTCTACCAATAGGTGAATTGATTAACCACATAAATGATTGATTTTAAAATATTTAACTGTTAGAAACTAATATCTTTTTTCTTTACAAAAGGAAATCACATCAATAGAAAAACCTATCTTCTATATACCTCTTTTTAAGTATCATTTCTTCTCTTTTGCTGCAAAATTACTATAATTTAGTGATAAAACAAAGGGATTTCAACAAAAATTCAATTTTATTTCTTACTTTTGCGGAAAAATAAAAAGGATGGCTTTATTTCCTTTTTTAGTTAATTATTCTACAGGTTATGGAATTTTATTATGATGTAGTTGTTGTCGGCGGCGGTCATGCCGGATGTGAAGCGGCGGCGGCCTCTGCGAATATGGGGGCTAAGACTTGCCTGATAACAATGGATATGAACAAGATCGCACAGATGAGTTGTAACCCGGCAATCGGAGGTATTGCCAAGGGACAAATCGTACGAGAAATTGATGCTCTCGGTGGACAGATGGGAAAAATTACAGACCAGACTGCCATTCAATTCCGTATGCTAAACATTGGAAAAGGACCTGCCGTATGGAGTCCTAGAGCACAATGTGATCGTGGTAAATTCATTTGGGCTTGGAGATCAGAACTTGACAAAACTCCGAATCTTGACATTTGGCAAGATCAGGTAAATGAACTCATCGTTAAGGACGGAACTGCCATCGGAGTAAAAACCGTGTGGGATGTCGTGTTCTATGCAAAAAGTATTGTGGTCACAGCTGGAACTTTCCTTAATGGATTGATGCATATTGGACGAAATAAACTTGAGGGTGGAAGGTGCTCTGAACCTGCTGTCCACAACTTTACCGAGAGTATCACACGATGGGGCATCAGATCTGCAAGAATGAAAACGGGAACTCCTGTAAGAATTGACAAGCGTTCTGTTCATTTTGAGGATATGGAGGAACAACCTGGAGATCTTGATTTTCACCAGTTCTCTTATATGGGTCCTCATCGTGTATTAAAGCAACTTCCATGCTGGACTACATACACAAACAAGGAGGTTCACGAAACTCTTAAAGGTGGATTGGCCGACTCTCCTCTTTTCAATGGTCAGATACAAAGTACAGGACCTAGATATTGCCCTTCTATCGAAACCAAACTTGTAACATTCCCAGACAAGGATTCTCATCCGCTTTTCTTAGAACCTGAAGGTGAGGATACTAATGAGATGTATCTGAATGGGTTCTCTTCTAGTATGCCTATGGACGTACAGTTGAATGCCATTCACAAGATTCCTGCTCTAAGGGATGCCAAAATTTACAGATCTGGCTATGCCATTGAATACGATTATTTCGACCCAACCCAGTTAAAGCATTCTCTAGAATCTAAGATTTTGAATGGTTTGTTCTTTGCAGGACAGGTAAATGGTACAACTGGATACGAAGAGGCTGGCGGACAAGGATTGGTTGCTGGCATTAATGCTGCAATACATTGTAATAATGGTGATCCATTCGTTATGAACAGAGATGAAAGCTATATTGGCGTATTAATCGATGATTTAACAACAAAAGGCGTTGACGAACCATACAGAATGTTCACCTCTAGAGCTGAATACAGGATCTTATTAAGACAAGATGATGCTGATGCTCGTTTAACGGAGAAGAGCTATCATTTAGGATTGGCAAAAAAAGACCGATACGATTGGTGGATGGAGAAAAAAGAAAACATCAATAAAATCATTGATTTCTGCAAGAATACATCCGTTAAACCGAAAGATATCAATAGCCAATTGGAGAAAATTAGAACGACCCCACTTCATGGAGGCTGCAAAATCATCGATTTGATAGTTCGTCCACACATTAGCCTAAATCAATTATCTACCATTATTCCATCATTACACGAAGTTCTACAATCTCCGAACAACAGAAAAGAAGAGATCACAGAGGCTGCAGAAATTAAGATGAAATATAAAGGTTATATTGATCGCGAGAATCTAGTTGCAGACAAAATGCATAGATTGGAGAGTATTAAGATTAAAGGACATTTCAAATACAATGAAATTCTAGAGATATCAACCGAAGGCAGACAAAAGCTACAAAAGATAGATCCAGAAACACTCGGTCAAGCAAGTAGAATACCTGGAGTTTCTCCAAGCGACATCAATGTCCTTCTTGTATTAATGGGAAGATAATTTTCAAGATACGAGCGTTGTTTCACGTGAAACAGCTAAAATGATAAATCGTTAGAAACCAGAAGATTACGCATTAAAGAGAAACGTAAAACTTCGAAGAAATGAAAGAAAACAAAACATATCATATATGAATAAGCAAATACTTTTAGACAACCTCCGTAGCATCCCAGATTGGCCAATAAAAGGAGTAAATTTTCGAGATGTTACTACCCTCTTCAAGAACGCAGAAGCTCTTAAAGAGATTAGCGACGAGATGTACGAATTATACCAAGACAAAGGCATTACAAAAATTGTAGGAATAGAAAGTAGAGGTTTTGTCATGTCTTCTGCCCTAGCCGTTAAATTAGGCGCTGGCGTGGTTCTTTGCAGGAAACCCGGAAAACTTCCTTGTAAAACAGTTCAAGAAAGTTATGCTAAAGAATATGGCATAGACACTATAGAAATCCACGAAGATGCCATCAACGAGAATGACGTTGTTCTTCTACATGACGATTTACTTGCAACTGGCGGAACAATGGAAGCTGCATGTAAATTGGTCAAGAAATTCCACCCTAAGAAGGTATATTGCAATTTTATTATCGAATTACATAAAGAATTTCCTAATAGTAGAAAGATCTTCGAAGATAACGGAATAGAAGTAACTTCCTTACTTAAATTCTAACAGCAACACACAAAAGGGGAATATAGATTTCTTAATCTATATTCCCCTTTATTATTCAATACGTTTCACGTGAAACAAATATTCTCAAGATGCCTATAAACAAAGGAGAAAGCGTATGAACAAGCAAGAAAAAGAACAGTTAAATGCTTATCTAAAAAATATAGTATTGAATATGCCTGAGAAACCAGGAAGCTATCAATACTATGACGAGAATCATAACATTATATATGTAGGCAAGGCAAAAAATCTTAAAAAGAGAGTTTCTTCGTACTTTCACAAAGAAGTAGACAGATTTAAAACAAAAGTGTTGGTATCGAAGATAAGAGATATATCATATAGCGTAGTAAACACAGAAGAGGATGCTTTATTACTGGAAAACGCATTAATCAAGAAATACAAGCCAAAATACAACGTACTCTTAAAAGATGGGAAAACCTACCCTAGCATCTGTATTACAAATGAATATTTTCCAAGAATTTTCAAAACGAGAAGCATAAATAAGAAATATGGCTCATACTATGGCCCATATCCACATATCACAGCCATGTATCAGGTTTTGGAGCTCATCAAGAAACTATATAAGCCTCGGACCTGTAGAATGGCCATAACCAAAGAAGGCATCCAACAAGGGAAATACAAGCCATGCTTGGAATATCATATTCACAATTGTTATGCACCATGTATCAACAAAATAAGCTACGAGGATTATCAGGAGAACATAAAGCAATCCCGAGAGATTCTCGAAGGCAACACGAGGAACGTTAGTAATCTTCTGTATAAGATTATGCTTAAAAATGCTGAGTTGCTCAAATTTGAAGTTGCAGAAGAAATCAAAAAGAAATACTTGATACTACAAGATTTCGTTGCCAAGAGCGAAGTTGTTAGTTTTACGATTAAAGAAGAAGATGTATTTACCATCGTTGACGACGATAACAACAATAATGCTTACATCAACTATATCCATGTCAAGAACGGAACAATAAACCAGAGCTTTACTTACGAATACAAAAGGAAACTAAACGAAAGTGACGAGGAACTACTAATAACCGCTATTCCAGAGATTCGAGAGAGATTCAAGAGTACAGCAAAAGAGATACTTGTACCATTCAACATGGATTGGAAGATCAAAGATGCCGAGTTTTTTGTGCCACAGAGAGGCGATAAAAAGCATCTGCTAGACTTATCTGAAATGAATGGAAAACAATATAAGTTTGATAGACTAAAGCAGGCAGAAAAGCTAAATCCTGAACAAAAGCAAACAAGATTAATGAAAGAACTTCAAAACAAATTGAAGTTAAACAAAATGCCATTCCAAATAGAATGCTTTGACAACTCAAATATATCAGGTAAGGATGCCGTGGCAGGATGCATTGTATATAAAGGTATGAAGCCTTCCAAAAAGGATTATCGAAAATATAACATTAAAACCGTTGAAGGCCCTGATGACTACGCAAGCATGAAAGAGGTCGTGAGAAGAAGATATACTAGAATTATAGAAGAAGGAGGCACTCTACCCGACCTAATCATAACAGATGGAGGCGTTGGTCAAATGGACGTCGTGAGAGCTGTTGTAGAAGGAGAATTAGGCCTGAGCATACCAATTGCCGGTCTTGCTAAAAACGACAAGCACAAAACAAATGAACTATTATACGGATGGCCTCCACAAACTATCGGAATAGACATTAAGAGCGAACTATTCAAAGTTTTAACTCAAATACAAGACGAAGTACATCGATATGCCATAACATTTCATAGAGACAAGAGAAGCAAACACGCTCTCCATAGCGAACTTGATGAGATTAAAGGGATTGGGCCGAAAACAAAAGAGCTTCTAATAAAGAAATTCAAGTCGGTTAAAAACATACAAGGTGCTGATTATCAAGATATTATAAACATCATTGGTCCATCAAAGGCAAATATCATCAAAGAATATTTTAAACTAAAAGTTGGAAAATAAAAATAAATAATGTACCTTTGCTAAGTTATAACATATAAAACATGAGGATTGTATTACAGCGAGTTTCAAAAGCATCGGTTACAATAAATAATACTGTTAAAAGTAAGATATCCAAAGGATTTCTAATCCTACTTGGGATAGAAAGTAGCGACACGGAAGAAGATATTAATTGGCTTGTAAAGAAAATAGTCAACTTGAGAGTATTTGATGACGAGAATGGCATCATGAATCTCTCTATTCAGAAGGTAGATGGGGAGATACTTGTCGTAAGCCAATTTACGCTCATGGCAAGTTATAAAAAAGGAAATAGACCTAGTTGGATCAGAGCAGCTTCACATGATATCTCTATCCCACTCTACAAACGCTTCTGCGAAGCACTATCACAAGCTATGGGTAAAAAAGTATATACCGGCGAATTTGGAGCCGACATGAAAGTAGAATTACTCAACGACGGCCCCGTTACAATTTGCATGGATACTAAAAACAAAGAATGATAATCCATTTTCAACCCTTTGAAAATTCCATATTATTTACATTTTGTTCATTATAACGCAATAATACATGAAAGAAATCACTATCAAACAAGCCCAAGAAGCTGTAGATCAATGGATAAAAGAATACGGCGTCAGATATTTCTCAGAACTGACCAACATGGCTTGTCTTACAGAGGAGGTAGGAGAACTTGCAAGAATTATGGCACGAAAATATGGAGATCAAAGTTTCAAGAAAGGAGAAAAAAACAACATAGGAGAGGAAATCGCAGACATCTTCTGGGTTTTAATGTGTATAGCAAACCAAACAAATATTGATATCACAGAAGAACTTAAAAAAAGTTTTGAAAAGAAAACTAGAAGAGACTTCACTCGACATAAAAATAATAAAAAACTACAAAAATAAGTATCATATGGCAAATATCAAAGACATCGTTCTGAACGATATTGAAAACGAACAGAACAAAGAAAAGAAAGAGGAAAAGAGCAAATATGAACAGGCTCTAGAGCTGTATAACACAGAAATCAATGAACAGGAAGTAAAAGATGCTGTTAAGAAAATCATAGCAGAAAAAGTTCCTGAAAATGACAACCTAGAGGTCAAGAAATTTCTCCTCGGTAGTGTTGAATTAACCTCACTTCATACAACCGATACAGAAGAAGAAATCTTGGCGCTCACGGAGAAAGTAAATAGCTTTGACAAAGACTATCCTGACCTACCTCATGTTGCGGCAATTTGCGCCTACCCTACCTTTACAGAATTAATAGCAAAGACATTGGAGGTCGACGGAGTTGAAATAACTAACGTAACAGGTAGTTTCCCTTCAGCACAAAGTCGCATGGAGGTAAAAGTCGCAGAGACCTCTCTAGCAGTTGCAGATGGTGCAACAAACATAGATATCGTATTACCAGTAGGTAAATTCCTAAGTGGAGATTATGAAGGTACATGTGATGATATCCATGAACTTAAGGAAGCATGCGGGGAAGTGCCTATGAAGGTTATTCTAGAGACATGTGATCTTAAAAACTTAAGCAACATCAAGAAGGCAGCTTTATTGTCTATGTATGCAGGAGCCGACTATATCAAGACTTCTACAGGCAAGGAGAAAGCTGGAGCAACACCAGAAGGTGCATATGTTATGTGCCAAGCCATCAAGGAATATTACGAAAAAACAGGCATACAGATAGGTTTTAAGCCTGCAGGAGGCATTAACACCGTAATGGATGCCATCATACTATACACTATTGTAAAAGAGGTCTTAGGAGAAAAATGGCTAACAAACTATTGGTACAGAATGGGAACCAGTCGTTTAACCAATCTTCTCTTAAGCGAAATTCTAGGTACAGAAATTAAGTATTTCTAATACTTATACATTTCTTTCTATAACGAAATCAAGATAAGCTCGAAGGGCTGTTTTGATTTCGTTATCTTTTACATAATGATCAAGGAAATCAACACATTCCTTATGGAAATCCCACATACGCTTATCAGCATATTCGATTCCCCCATTAGCCTTTGTAAATTCAACTAATGATGCTATTTCCTTAGGACTAACTGTACGATTCTTTACCTTACGAGCAAGTTGAATCATATCAGCATTCTTTGTAGAATTCAGAGCATAGATTACAGGAAGGGTCAACTTCCCTTCTATCATATCATTTCCCGTAGGTTTACCTATCTCCTTACTATCATAATAATCGAAGATATCATCACGGATCTGGAATATAATACCAAGATTTTGTCCAAATTTCTTCGCCGCCTCAACTTCTTTTTCTGAAGCACCTGCACTTTCTGCACCAATAGCAGAACAAGCCTCAAACAAAGCCGCCGTTTTACGCTTAATAATTTGATAATAAACCTCTTCAGAAATTTCTTGATTCTGAATATTAGAAAGTTGTAGAATTTCACCATTAGATAATGTTCTACCCAACTCCGACAGATAACGTACGATAATTTCCGAATGAGTCTTAGAGACATATAATAAAGCTGTAGAAAGAATATAGTCACCTACAAGAACAGCAACTTTATTATCATAAGAAGCATTAACAGACGCTTGTCCTCTTCTTTCCAAGCTCTCATCAACAACATCATCATGCACAAGAGATGCTGTATGTAAAAGTTCCAAACCCACAGCAGCATATTGAGTAGAACTACTTATCTCACCAAAATTTCGAGCCATTAGCAGAATAAGCATAGGGCGCATACGTTTACCTGCACGTTTACGAATATGCTCTAAAGCACTAGCTAATAAGCCATTTGTATGAGAAAGAGATTGATTAAATAGATTTATAAAATCACTTAAATCATCATCTATAGGCTTTCTAATAAGAGATAAATAATCCATCGTTTCAAATTTGATACAAAATTACTCAAAATATCGAGAAATATGCTATTTTTTTAGTAATTTTACGCAATCAAAATAAAATATTATGGATAAATTGTTTCTTTTAGACGCATATGCGCTAATTTACCGGTCATATTATGCTCTTATCAGGAATCCAAGAATCAATTCAAAAGGATTCAATACATCCGCAATTGTAGGTTTTTGCAACACATTAAACGAGATATTAACAAAAGAGAAACCTAATTATATAGGAGTCGCATTTGATCATGGAAAAACATTCCGTCACAAAGTTTTCCCTGAATATAAAGCACAAAGAGAGGAAACCCCAGAAGATATAAAAGCAGCTATACCTATTATAAAAGATATACTGAAAGCATATAAGATACCTATTCTACAAGTAGATGGCTATGAGGCTGACGATATCATCGGAACCGTAGCAACTATAACTGGAAAATTAGGTATCGAAACATATATGCTAACTCCCGATAAAGATTATGGTCAACTCGTAAAACCAAATGTTTATATGTATCGTCCACAACACGGAGGTGGGTATGAGATTTTAGGTGAAAAAGAAATCATCGAAAAATATGGTATAGGGTCATCAAAACAAGTCATCGATCTACTTGCCTTGATGGGAGATAGCGCAGACAACTATCCAGGATGTCCTGGTGTCGGCGAAAAGACTGCCACCAAATTGATTAATCAATTTGGTTCGGTCGAAGGTCTGCTTGCAAATACCGACAAGTTGAAAGGAAAAATGAAAGAAAAAGTCGAAAAGGCAACAGAAGATATCAAGATGAGCTATTTTCTCGCAACCATCAAAACAGATATCCCTTTAGAACAATTTAAAATTGATGACCTGAAAGTTGAAGAGCCTGATGAAGAAAAATTAGATAAAATCTTTACCGAATTAGAATTCAAGTCTTTCAAAAGCAAAATACTTAAAAAAAGCAAAAATAAGCAAAAAGACAATAATCAGCAACTTGATCTCTTTTCCGAATTTACGGACGATCGACAAGGAGACATCGAAAATTCAAGCTATGAGAGCCTTAAAACCACACCTCACGAATACAAACTTGTTGATAATCAGGAAGATATAAACAAACTTTATGACTTTTTATTAACAAAAGAAATTCTCAGTCTAGACACAGAGACAACATCAACCCACCCTGTTGATGCAGAATTGGTAGGTTTGAGTTTTTCCGTAGAAGAAAATAAGGCTTTCTATATTCCCATTCCATCAAAATACAAAGATGCTATAGAAATCATTAATAAGTTCAAACCTATATATGAAAATGAGAAAATTTTAAAGATTGGACAAAATATCAAATACGACTACGAAGTTCTCAAAAAATATGGAGTTGAGATAAAAGGTAAAATGTTTGATACCATGATTGCCCATTATCTTATCCAACCAGAACTCCATCATAATATGGACTACATGGCCGAGGTATATTTAAAATACCAGACTATCCATATCGAAGAACTTATAGGACCAAAAGGAAAGAATCAGAAGAATATGCGTGACCTCGACCCAAAAGAGATTTATGAATATGCTTCTGAAGATGCCGATGTCACTCTCAAACTCTATCATGTTTTAGAGCCAAAACTAAAAGAAGTGAATGCTGAGCATTTATTCTGGAACATTGAGATGCCATTAGTACCTGTATTAGCTGATATGGAATTAAACGGAGTATGCTTAGATACTGATGCTCTAAAGGAGACTTCAAAGATTTTCAACAAACGAATGGCTAAATACGAACAAGAAATCTATGAAGAAGCTGGAGAAACATTCAACATATCAAGTCCAAAACAAGTAGGCGAAATTCTGTTCGGTAAAATGAAGATCATAGAAAAACCGAAAAAGACTAAAACCGGACAGTACGTCACTTCAGAAGAAGTACTACAAACTCTTCGATCTAAAAATAAGATCGTTGATAACATACTAAACTATAGAGGATTAAAGAAGTTGTTGAATACCTATATCGACAACCTCCCTACTCTTATCAATCCCCAAACAGGTCACATACATACATCTTTCAACCAGGCATTAACAGCTACAGGAAGATTGAGTTCAAGTGATCCAAACCTCCAGAACATACCTATTCGTTCAGAAGACGGAAAAGAAATTAGAAAATGCTTTATTCCTGAATACGGATGTTTATTCTTTTCAGCAGATTACAGTCAGATAGAGCTACGCATTATGGCTCATCTCTCTGGAGATGAAAATATGATAGAGGCCTTTAAGGAAGGGTTCGACATCCATAAGACGACAGCAGCAAGAATATGGAAGAAGCCAATCGAAGAAGTTAGCGATAGCGAAAGAAAGAAGGCCAA
>CACYKX010000012.1 GCA_902775075.1 uncultured Prevotellaceae bacterium
GAATTACTATGCCAATGCCTGAATGATATCAGCATACAAATCGTTTACATCTTCCAAACCAATACTTAATCTTACGGTAGTATCGAGCACATCCATCTGTCGCTTTTCTTCGGCTGTAAAATTACCAAAAATAGTACTATATGGATGAATGGCAAGCGAACGATTATCAAAGAGATTGGTAGCACGATGGATAAGCTTTAATCGGTCGATAAAGCGGAAACATGCATCTTGGTCTACTAAATCGATACAAATCATAGCACCTGCAGTAGGACCAAACTGCTTTTGAGCCAATGCATAATAAGGATTATCTGGCAAACCTACATAATTTACACGCTGAATCTTCTTTACGCTAGACAGCTTCGTAGCTAACTGCAACGCATTATCCGACTGTACCCGATAACGTGCAGCCAGCGTCTCCAAACCAATAGTCTGCAAAAAAGCAACCTGCGGAGTCATGTAAGCCCCAAAATTAAAGAGTTGTTCGTTCTTTATGCGATTAGCAAAACCTTTGGCTGAACCATAATCGATTACCAATCCACCCAACGAAGTAGCACCACCGCTGATATACTTAGTGCTCGATAACACTTCTACATCCACGCCTAAACTCTTGCAGGAGAACTGTGTAAATGGAATAGTAGTTGTATCGGCCACCAATACTGTACCATGATGATGTGCCCCACCTCCATCTGTGGATTCGTAATAATCTCAAAATACACACAAGCCGTATGTTCATCAATAGCAGCAGCCACAGCATCTAAATCTGTAAGATCCACACATCGGGTTTCTACACCAAAACGCTTCAGCGAACCTGTAAGCAGCGAGTACGTATTACCAAACAAATGGCGAGAGGTTATCACATTAGTTCCAGTAGCAGTAAGTGCCAACAAGGCATTACTAATAGCTGCCATACCACTATTAAAAGCTATCACATTGTCAGCACCGGTAAGTGCTTGTACCCTATCTTCTAGATTCGTTACAGTAGGATTGGCTGTGCGTGAATAGTCGGGCATACCTGATTTACCGGTAAAAGCCTCTGTCATAGCCTGAGCATTATCAAATTCAAATGCTACTGAATTATAAACAGGTACACTCAATGCATCATAGGCATCACGCTTGCGATAAGGTACATGAATGGCACGGGTGTTTTTACTTAATTTATCACTCGATCCACAACAACAGGCAGGATCGTTCTCACAAATTTCATTCTCTCTCATAAATATATATTATTGTTTTTGTGTATATTTCTTCTTATTTGCAATCTTTATCGGTCATGGCACAGACACAACTGTCCGACCATACATTTTCGGCAGTTTCTATCATGTCGATAATGGTATAAACAGGTAAGATAATACCCATGATACCTACAGGGGCTCCCTGCCCCACCATCAGCGAAAGTGTAAGAAAATAGCACCCCATAGGAACACCTGCATTGCCAACAGCTGCAAATACAGAGATAAAGAGCCATAACAGCATTTGTACTCCATCAAGGGAAACGCCACCATTTTGCATCACAAAAAGTGATGTGACCAGAATGAATGCTGCACACCCATTCATATTAATAGTAGTACAAATTGGTAGCACAAATCGAGATACCTTATGCGATATTCCTGCACGATTTTCGGCGGTATCCATCGTTACAGGTAGTGTGGCTGCTGAACTCTTCGTAAATAAGGCCATGAGCACAGCAGGCATCATCCTACTCAGGTGGCGCACAGGATTAATTCCACGAGCTAACAGAAACAGGGGTAATACAATAAAGAACTGTATCATATTGCCACCCAATATCACCGTGATATATTTTCCCAAAGATTCCGCTGCTACTCCTGCCGATACTTGAGCTGACAGTTGGGCCGCAAAAGCCAAGATACCCAACGGCAACACCTTGATAAGTAGCCCTATCAAGATGAAGAGGATATTCTGTAATCCTTGTAATCCTTTGAGCAATACAGACTTTTCGTCACCATCGGGCAGTTTTACGAGTGCATATCCTAAAGCAAATGCCAACAGCAAAAGAGACAACACATTACCTTCGATAAATGGTTTCACTATATTATCCGGTACCACCTGCAATATATGCTGGTAATAGCTTTCGCCACCCAACGTTTCCGGTATATCGGCAGCACTACGACTGATCATCTCCTCCGGCAGATTACCCGGTTGAATGATATTGTAAAGGATTAAGCCTACCAATGCTGCCATAAATGTAGTAAGCAGCGTGTATTTTATGGCACACTTAAAGATTCGTCCTGTATCTTTCTGTTGACCGAAGTTGGCCAATGTTGATATAATGGCCAAAACGATAGTTGGTACTGCCAACAATTGGAACAATCGGGTATATACCGTAGCTATAAAGTTCATCAGCTCGTTGATCCATGTTACGCCGAATATTCCCAATAAAGTGCCTATAACCAAAGCCCCTATCCACCATATCAATTGTTTCTTCTGTGCAGTAATTCTCTCTTTATGATCTATCATCTTTCTATATCTGTAGATTTACACCTGCAAAGGTACCTACAAATAAACATACCCACAATACTATAATCGTGGTATTTTTTTACAAACCCACCGACAAATTCACATATATGTTTCTTCCCTTTTGTGGTAGTTTGTTCCAATCAGAATAAGTAGAATAATATTTATCCAGCAAATTTTCCACACCTGCTCGTAGTGTAAACGCAACTTTTCGCAGGACAAAGTGATACTGAGCATTCAGGTTTACGATACCATAACCTTGAGTAAGAGTCTCACCATATTTTGTCGCATAGTGTTTCTGTCGGGAATCTCCTTTGAACTGTAATTGTGCACTAAAGTTCTTTATGCTTACATCAACAGCTGTTGTTACACCCCATGGAGCTATAAAGGGGAGATAGTCGCCCTTATTATCAGTGCCCAGAGCATAACTCAACTGTCCATTCCATCTTACCAGCGTTTCGCCCAACTTCGGCAACGCCACACTTGCATGAAGTGAGGCGTTTACGATGCGCGCATCATGAATGTTGGCATATACCTTTACGCCCTCGGCTCCTACCGTCATAACAGACAGTCTACGCTCAAACTGTCCGACGATGTAATTACGAAAGAAGAAAGAGTTGGCTTCCAAACCTATACTACCACCCCAACCTCGATAGAATTTCTTTGGAACAAAGTTCACAGCAGCATTCAGTTCTATAGCCGATTCATTCTTCAGCAATGGATTACCAATATAATCATACTTATCAAACGTATTATTGAGATAATAGCCATATGCCTCGGTTACTGTAGGTGCTCTACTCCCCCATCCTGCACCGATACTCAGATTCCAAGAGTCAGGACGCCAAGCATAACTTGCAGCAATACGGCCCACGATCTGTGTATTGAGCTTTTTCATGGCAGGGAAGAACACTTGAAGTGCATCAAAGCCCTCTTGATTATTGATTCGTTGCGCCTGATAAGCCCATTTGGTGGAAATATTCAGATATTGAGTACTACTCAAAGAGACAACATCTCTGAATGCTATTCCTGTATTCCACGTATGCACATCGGGCCATGTCACCATATACATAGGTTTGGCCTCACCGGGATACATTGTCATATCGGCAAATCTACGATTGAAAAACAGATCATAGTTGAACGATGCATCATGACGCGCATTACGCAGATATACAATACTATATAGTCCGGCAGTAGTACTTCTCCCCGGCATATCCATGTGGATTTGTACATTAGGGCGATGGGTATCGTCCATCTCATGAATGATATGGTTATAATACAATTTCGTCTCTATCGATGACAATAGAGTATGATCGAATTCATGCCGATAAGATATCGACGAGATAAATCCTTCGGCCTTAGCGACATCCATGGTAAGGGCTGGATATCCCACATGCGTAGCCAGATCATAGATCAGCGTACTCTCAAGTATATTACGCTCACTAAGTCGATATCCCAGATTAGCGAATCCGTTAACCTTCTGAAATTGAGAGAAAGGAATCTCTTGATTATCACCGGCACGATAGCAACCGGCTTTACGAAAGAATGTGCCGAAATTGGTATAGAATCGATGGGTAGAAAGTGAAGCATCGGCACCATATACCTGCAACAGTCCATTGGATTCGATACCAGAGGAAAAGTTAACAGCAAACGGTTTATTGTCGAATCCCAATTTGCGTAACTTCAAATCGATACTACCACCAATATTACCGGTAGACTGTGGATTTCCATCCAATCCACTGTTCAGACTAATGCTCTGCAGATTACCACTTTCCACATACGATGTCACAGGATCCATCTTATCGGTACAAGCATAGAAAATCTTCATACCATCGATCGTTGTAGACAAGCGCTCGGTAGACATATTATTCACAATAGCCTCACTGGCATATGAGCCTCGTCTTACTAGATGCACCTTACTTAATTGAGCTAAGTGTTCTTCTATACTGGCAAGTGCACCCTTTACAGAACGTTTTCTACCCTCTGTACGAGATGATACAACCACCACCTCGTCTATCTGACGAGAGTGGTCGGTTGTATCTGCGCTAACGGATAATAAAGTTGAAAGTAGTAAAGTTGCAAGCATAAATGATTAAATTGTTACGTCGAAATAGAGTGAACTATATCCATTACTCAAATTATCTCCACCAGCCACGACATTGCCATCGGCATCTTTTATCGTAAGGTGGATACGCCACAATCCTGTCATGGTAAGATTTATGTTACCTTGATACGACTGGTCAGCTTGAAGTGTGAGTGGAGTATTCCCCGGCGAAGAATGGTCTCCCATATCAGGCATGGTCGGTGTAAACTCCACGACAAACTGCTTATCAGCAGGGGTCCAAGGTGTTGTGATGACATCACTTTTACGGGTGATATAAGCCTTTATCGTATTTGTTCCGGTCTTCCATTCATCAGGATTTACCAAAGAGATGTGATAAGTTTCTTTGCCAACATTAAATGATCTAAGCCATTTTTGTCCATCAGGAAGAGGGTCCACAATAACTTTTCTATGGTCAATGCTATCTTTGGCACGGAGCACTCTGATATCATAAGAGAGCGACCAATCTCCCATGTCGGAGCTAGCCATAACATACGATATCCAACCATGCTTAACAGCGACATATGCCTTATTGAAAGCACTTACTTGCTGAGCAGTAGACGTGCTATGAGCCATATGCTTCGAATACATTTGCATAAGTGGAGCAAGATTGGTGATATCGAAATCCTTCACATAATTACCTGATACTTTCTTAGTCGCTACAAAATAGATATCATTATATCCTACATGAAATTTACCGGTCTTACTATATGCCAATACTCTATATTTCCCATCCACTTCACGAGTGAGTTCCGGTATATTCTTCACTGTCTTCAGGAAATTATATATCTGCAGAGCCTCTTCTGCTGAACAACAATCCTCATCACCATTAATCGTGATACCCGAATCGGACAACAAAGTATTCAGAGAAACATCATCATTGCTATTGCAGGATGTCAACGATAAAGTTGACACCACAGCGAAGAATGAGAAGATAAACTTACTAATTTTTCTATTCATTACTATCATCATTAATGATTAATACTTTAGTTCTAATAACCGGGATTCTGTTTGATATGCAGATCCTCACCTGTCAATCCTGTAGGGATAGGCTGACGATAGTTGCGTCCCTTTACATTCTTATATTTAGCAACCAAATGATTATGCACCTTGGTAAAGAAGGCTTCCTCATTGGCAGTATATTTTTCCTTACTCTCCCAATCATCAGCAAAATGCTTATAGTTCTTTACCTGTTGTACAGAAGATATCAGGTTTTTCCAACGATATGAGTTAAGCAGTGAGAACTGTTCGTAAGTGAACTCATAATCCCATTCGCGCTTAATCTGATCAAAAGTTGGTGCATCTACTGTTGCTATACCTGCACGCTGGCGCAACTGATTAAATGGTGCGGCAGCTTCTTTATTTCTACCCAACTGTACCAAAGCCTCAGCTTTCGTAAGCAATACTTCGGCATATCGAATTTCGATACGGTCTACAGAGTTGTGGGTAATTTCCAAATTTTCAGAATTATCGTAGCTTTGGTCTACACCCTTACCATTTATTGGTGTATATACCGGTGAATAGTAGGTATAGGTCTTACCATCAGCAGGGTTCATGAGTTTGGTAAAGTATGTCTTAGCGAGTCGCTTATCTTTAGGTTGCTCTGCTTTCCAGTCATCGTATAGATTATCATCAGCCACCTCGGTATGGTTCTGACTGTAGCCTTGACCGTTCTGTCCGTTCTGGAATGGGAATGTCCACGAGCAATGGGTTTGATGATTACCCTGTGCATCTACTTTATCGCCATCGTGAGCGATGGTAAACAGATGTTCGTTGGTATGGCGCTTATTACTCTCATATTCTCTACCCCATAATTTACTATAATCTGGGTCAAGTGCCAACAATCCACTGTTTATTACCTTATCAGCATATTCCACGGCCTTTTCCAGTCGACTAGGAGTAGTCGTAAACTGAGGATCGGTTTGACTATTGGCAATAGCTGCTACCTGAGACTCACTTAATGGGTTGTCTCCCCATACTAGATAGGTACGTGCCAGCAATGCTTGGGCAGCCTGAACAGATGGCACACGTGGATCGCCATCATAATTTTTCAAGAGGCTCTCTGCAGCAGTAAAGTCTGCAACGATCTGATTAAAGACCTCATCGATAGGTTTACGCTCGGTAGTACTTCCTCCCTCTTCGGTAAATACAGGAACCTCGCCCCATAATTGCACCAATTTCAGATAAGCCAAAGCACGCAAGAATTTAGCCTTTCCCACAGCAGCCTGATAGCCCGCCTTGGTGACGACACCACTTTGATATGCCTTTGTAATTTGAGCGATAGCATCATTATCTTGTACAATGCCCAACAACAGATGATTGAATATCTTAATCTGATACCAAGTATTTCCCTGGGCCTCAAACCTACTATTCACAGGTCCAGCTTCACTCTCTTCGCCCTCAAATGAGATCAGTTTATTAGATTGCAGTTCGATGATAAACGAAAACGAAGAACTGAGTGGTTGCCAGTGACTATATACACCATTTACAAGCGAAAGCGCACTATTGTCATCAGTTACTACATTATCGTCTGTGATTTGATGGTTAACACCTGATTCATCGTCGCTACTTTTGCACGATGTGGTTACACCTGAAAGCAATGTTGCTGCAGCTACAGCTGTTAAAATCCAAGTTTTGTTCATGATTAAAATCTCCTTATAATTTATTATGTTCTTAGAAAAGTAATGATCCTAAATCTGTTTTTATAATGTCACGTTTACGCCGAATGTAAAGGTACGCGCTGCAGGATATGCCCCTGTATCTGTTCCACTGCTAACTTCCGGATCGTATCCTTTGTATGGGGTAATGGTAAACAGATTGGTTGCTGTGGCATAAAGACGCACTCCTATTCCTTGTTGTTTGGACAGAGGGAGACGATAGCCAATGGTGATATTCTTGAGTTTCAGATAAGATGCATCTTGCACATATCTACTATCGATATACGAGAATGGTCGTGATGTACTGGCTTTTGGCAATACGTTGCTTCTATTCTCCGGTGTCCACGAGTCAAGTACTGTGGTAAGCACATTGTATGAATCACCAGTCTGCTCCAGTCGTCGTCCCAGTGAATTATAGAGTTTGTTGCCATAGCTGCCTGCAAAATTTACAGACACATCAATACCCCCATACTGCAGTTGGGTGGATAAGCCATAAGTTAGACTTGGTTGGATACTTCCCAATACTTTTCTGTCTGTACCGCTAATCATATGGTCGCCGTTTACATCTACGAATTTCACATCACCAGGTTGTGGTACAATACCATTAATGGTAGGCAACAAACTGACATCCTCGCCTTCTTGTACAATACCGGCAAACTCCAGTCCATAAAAAGAACCTAAAGGTTCACCTTCTCGGATAATCTGCTGATTCTGCGATCCAAGTATGATATCTTGAGCACCACCGGTGCTACTTATCTCGTTCTTGTTATGAGCGATGTTACCATTCACTGTCCAACTGAGTTTCTTACTACTGATCAGCGCCCCGCCTACAGCCAATTCAAAACCTTTATTCACCACATTACCCACATTCTGCAACTGTGAAGATACACCCAACGAAAAGCCTACTGGCACATCGAGCAGCAAGTCGCTCGTCTTCTTATAATAGGCATCAGCTACCAAGTTCAACCGTCCACCAAAGAATCCGGCGTCTACACCCACATTATAGCTGGCAGTGGTCTCCCACTTTAAGTTATCATTTACCGCATTCCCCTTACTGTAATTAGAAGAACCGGCATACGAACCTGTAGTATACGATGTCGTAAATGCATAATCACTAATTTCCTGATTGCCGACTAATCCACCCGAAGCTCTGAGTTTCAGGTAATCCAACTGTTTGATAGCATTGAATACCGACTCTTTATCTAGATTCCACGATAAACCCAATGAAGGAAAATATCCCCACCGATGGTCTTTAGCAAACCTACTCGAATGATCGGCGCGGAATGTAGCTGTGGCATTGTACCGATCAAATAAAGTATAGTTTACACGGGCAATGAGCGAATTCAACTTTGACTCACTGATACCATTCTGCGGTTTATAAACTTCTGCACCATCACCCAGATTATACTGCTTAAGCGCCTCGTTGGTAAAGTGATTGGCACGACTACTATTATATGTAGATGTAGACTGCTGACGACTGTATCCTGCCAGCAACTCTACCTGATGTATATTTGCAATCAACTTACGGTAGTCTATCGTGTACTCCTGCTGCCAGATATCGGTTTGACGGTTACCGACACCACCGATACCTTCAGTAGCCAGTCCCAGTGAAGTAAATGCACCGGAGAAATAATTTTGTGTGAGTTTCTCATCGCTCAATCCCAACGAAGCTTTCAGTTTAAAATCACCCCACTGATAAGTAGCCCATATATTACTAAGTAAATAGTTGTTGATATTTTCAGCAATACTCTCCTTTAGGTCATATACAGCATTCGCAGCATGATCACCTATCGCAAAATAGGCATACTCATATGGATTCTTAAAGTTGTAACTACCATCGGCATTATAAATGCTGACAACCGGAGGAGTAAGAAGAGCATATACAAAACTGTTTGTGATACCGGCTGAGAAAGGCGAAGAATTAAATCGTTGTTCTTCAGTTGTGGTAAGTCCCTGTTGTTTACTTCGACCGTAAGTAACGCTTATACCAAATTTCAGATTCTCTTGCAAATCCCAGTCAGCATTTACATGGAAGTTGTATCGCTGAAAACCAGAATTTATAACAATACCATTCTGATCAGTATAATTGCCGGAGAAAGCATATCTGCTCTTCTCGGTGGCTCCCGTAATACTCAGTTCATGAGTTTGTTGCAGTGCAGTACGCAACACCGCATCCTGCCAGTCTGTGCCTTTCCCTAAGGCAGCGATCTGTTCATCGGTATATCCACCCTTATTACCCCAATAGGCTTTCTGATATTGTGCCCATTGAGAGGCATTCATCAAGTCCAACTTACGACTTACGTTGCTTATACCCAAACTGTAGCCATAGTTGATGTTAGCCTTCTTTTGGCCCGTCTTACCTTTCTTTGTCGTAATGATGATGACACCATTGGCACCACGACTACCATAGATTGCAGTAGCACTCACATCTTTCAGCACCTCTACACTCTCTATATCATTTGGATTGATTGTCGCCAAAGGGTTCAGTCCGCTTTCTATCGCTCCCAACCCAGTGCCGTTATTGGCAGTTTCTTTAAAATAGACAAAACCGTCTATCACATAAAGAGGCTCGTTACTGGCATTTACAGAATTACCACCACGTATACGGATGCTACTCTCACTACCAGGTTGTCCACTAGAGGCGGTAACATGCAGTCCTGCTACTTGTCCGTCCAAGGCGCCATCTAGTGTAGCACTGGTAGTATTGGTAAAGACATCGCTTTTTATCGTACTTACCGCACCGGTAAGTTGGGTTCTATTCTGTGTTCCATAACCTATCACGACCACCTCTTTCAGGTAACCACCGGCTTCGCGCAAAGCAACAGAGATTTCATCTTCATCATCATACACATCGATCTGCTGTGGACGATATCCCAGATAGCTTACCACGATAGATACCGGAGTATTCTTGGCCGAATGTACAGAGAACTCACCCTCGGCATTAGTCACTGTCCCTGTATTTTTCTGTCCTTTCACACTGACAACAGCACCAATCAACGGTTCTCCCGTAACAGCATCCGTTACCCTACCCGTGATATTACTCTGTGCCCATACAGAAGTAGGCAACAAAGTTGTGAAAGCTAATGCAGCTATAGGTTTACTGATATTATTGATTATACTCATTGTCATTTAGCTTTAAGAAACCGTATTCGTGGTTATAATTCTCACCATTTTTCAATATCCATGAGATAAACTCATCAACATGTTCATCCTTTTTGTATGCGAATCCTATTTTCTCTATATCTACATGATCAGCATTATGCTGTTCTATATAGTTTATGGCATCGTCTATCGACTTCCATGCATCGACCTTCCCTTTGCCACTAATCAAAATCGACAGTCCGTCTTTGATTTTCCTATTGCTTAAATCATATATGTTTTGCAACGTATTAATAGAAACGCCCTTCGTATCATTTTCTACGGCTTGATTCAAATACACATCATCGCCGGCTATACGTCTTCCACGATAGTTAATGGTATTTTCGCCGAAATAAGCAGCGAAAGGTACGGCTATAGAATTCGCAGAATTACTTACGTAAACCGTTAGTTGACTGGTATCATCGCTATCATCATCTTGTTCAAAAAAGATCTTCTTGATACTTTTCTTATTGATAGTCTTCTTAGTGATCAGTTTCTCGGCGTCCGAATTTCTGGCTGTGATGGGTAGGATAGCATATTTTGCGAAGAATACAGTTCTATCGTCTTGATCCGTTTTCTGCTTTGCCGAAAGCAAGACATTCAGTTTACTACCTTTTTTAGCAACAGCCGATTTAGCAATAGCAAAATTTGCTTCCGGTACCACCTTCTTATATTCGGTAATCCATTTCTCTATGAGAGGTCGAACAAAACGAGGCGCATCAATATAATATGTATTAGCACTTGTACTGCTGTTTTCGTTTACGCCATTACCAGCCCATGTATACGTACTAACCAAAATGAATATCCATGTGAGAATGATAACACACATTCCATGAAACCTTACATACCTTCTTTTCATACCTTTCCGCTTTTAATCATTTTACTTACGTTTACGAATGCAAAGGTACGGCAGTTTCATGGTGTTCACAATACACTCTCTATGGTATTCGTACTACACCTTTTATGGTATTCATACTACATATTTCATGGTATAACGAATACCACAATAATGGTATATAGCCTACAATATAAACTTAATATGCAATATTTTTGCAAATCTTGCACATTATCAAGCTACAAAAGTCATAGTATTAGCATGAAATAAGGGATAAGGGGTGATGTGGTTAACTGCGTTTGTCCACGCAGTTAACTACACAAGAGGAGGTTTAGAGATCCAACACGCGAACCTCAGCGTTCGTCATTTTCTGAACTTCGTTCATAGGTTTATGAAAATACACACTCTGTATTGCTTTGTTGATAATGCCATGTCCCACTGCCAAGACAATTTTATCGGGATAAGTCACTTTAAGATATGTCAGGAAGTTCTGCGCTCTCGATTTCAACTTCTCAAGCGACTCCACATTTTCCGGCCATTCTTTTACATCCTGCAGGTCAGGGATAAACTTACCCGTGAAATCGCCCCAGTCGCGCTCACGGATCAGTGCTGTGGTCTCTACAGGTTTATGATGTGGTGCGGCGATGATCTCTGCCGTTTGGATACTACGATGCAAATCGCTCGAGATGAAAACATCAATATGGGCATCTTTCATCTGATCACGAACAATCTCCGCCTGATGTATTCCGTTTTCGTTAAGTTCTCCCGGGGTTTGTCCCTGTAGGATTTGTGCTGCGTTGTCTACGGTCTCACCGTGACGTACTAAATACAATCTTGTCATAATGAATGCAATTTGTGTGCAAAAATACAAAAGAATATGGGTTAACGATAAAGGTTTTGCGTTTTTTTATTATATTTGCACAAAACAAGAAAGAGAGTATGAAGATATTACAAAGTCATCTATTCAGAGCTATCTGCGCCATCATCATTGGTGCATTACTCATAAAATATCGTGAAGATATGGTACAGTGGCTGACAATAGCCATCGGTATCTTATTTTTCCTGTCGGGAGTGATCTCCCTTATCGTATATTATGCAGCATCGCGACAGCGTTCCGACACGATCGTCTATGATGCCCATGGCAAACAAATCTCCGGAATGAAGCCAAGTTTCCCTATTGTTGGATTAGGAAGCTTGATTTTGGGACTTGTCCTTGCCTTCATGCCACATTCCTTTATCTCCGGTCTGATGTACATACTGGCAGCAATTCTGATACTGGGTGCTATCAACCAGTTCTTCAACCTTGCCTCTGCCCTAAAATTCAGTCGCATCGGTTTCTTCTATTGGCTGATGCCGTCCCTCATCT
The DNA here is from genome assembly GCA_902775075.1 of uncultured Prevotellaceae bacterium. The sequence continues at coordinate 12,567 of CACYKX010000012.1, forward strand.
TGCTCACAGGCATTTACATCTGTATCAAACCTATGGACAGTGCATCACTTCCCCTTCTCGTCATCGGTTGGGGTATGCTGGTATATGGTGTCGTGGAATGCATCAATGCCTTCAAGATTCATACCTGTCATAAGATGTGGGAGGAACAAAATAAGATGGAACATGATGCCATTGAGATAAAAGACACAGACAACTAAACAGTTATATAGTAAAAAGATAATAAGAAATTTTTCCATCGTCTTGTTGGAGACACCTTGCTTGCAGAGAACTCATGTTTAAATAACCTTTCATAGTTTAATTTTCATCTACAAAAAGAGGCTCATAATTCGCAAATTCAGAAATAATGACGAGTTGATTATGAGTATTAAAAATATGAGCAAAACGTATTTACCTGATTTTCAGCGAGTTGAGATTTCCACCCTTGATTTCATTCTCGGAAATTACCGAATTTGCAGCATTTCTTAGTTAACTGCGTAAGGCTACAAACCTATTCGCGTAAGTTTACGAAGTTAACTGCGTAAGCTGATGCAGTTAACTTCGTTCAAAAACACAACCTTTTGAGGATTATTTTCGATGGCTTTTGAGAGTGAAAATGCAGTTATACGATCTAGATGAAGCATAATTCGGAACATTATTTCTTTAACAGTTCCGCGATAAAGTTTAAAGATTGTGAACAAAATACTCAATTCTCATAAACTCGTGTATAACATAAACAGCACTCTGTTCAAATTCTCTTGCAGTTCGGACAAAAAAAAGCCTTGTGTCAACAATGTCAAAAGACATGAGATACAAGGCCTTATATTTTTGGACTAACGTTTTCTAATATTACTTCCGATATTAGACTTCTTCCTGAGGAACCAACCCCTCAATATATTTACATAAGATTCCAATACCGGTAACGTTCTCACCTCCCTGTGGGATAATCAAATCAGCATAACGTTTGGTAGGCTCGATAAACTGCTCATGCATAGGTTTCAACACCTTGAGATATCTGTCGACAACCATGCTCACGGTACGTCCACGGTCAATGGTGTCACGCTGAATATTACGAATCAGTCGTTCATCAGAATCGCAATCCACGAAAATCTTTAAGTCCATCAGGTCACGCAGTTTCTTATTCAACAAGGTCATGATACCTTCGATGATGATAACAGGCTTTGGCTCTACATGTACCGTCTCCGGAAGACGGTTACACTGGATGTAACTATACGTAGGCTGTTCTATGGCTATGCCTTCACGAAGATCATTGATCTGCTTATGCAACAACTTCCAGTCGAATGCATCCGGATGGTCGAAGTTGATGGCATGACGCTCCTCCTCTGTCATATGACTCGTATCATTGTAGTACGAATCCAAAGGCACTACGGCTACATAATGTGGAGGTAAAGCCTCAACGATCTTCTTTACTACTGTGGTCTTGCCACTTCCGGTACCTCCGGCGATACCAATGATTGTGATATGGTCTTCCTTTACGTTCATAATATCTCGTCAAACATATTTCTATAATATTCTGCTTTCTTCTCTACTGCTAGGGGATAGGCACGACTGCTGCTCGGCATGCGATAAAGGCGGAGGGTTCGTCCTTCGAAAGTAAACTCTACATATGAACCCATCTTCATTTTCTTGGCATCAATACCAAAATGATCTGTAAACACCTTCGTCGCTAACTGTCCTGCCGTAAGTACGCCCTTGCAATCCGGCAATGAGCGAAGCATACCGTCTAGGTCTGCTTCTTCTACGATCTCCAAATCTTTGTCGGAGGCATTGCCTTTGGTGCGACGTATCCGCAATGCTGTATCAAAAATCGCGACACGCTTCTCTCGAAGAAATTCCTTCAATTCTTCAAGACGATATGTCTTATGTGCTGTATCTACAAAATGTAGTTTATCACCCCAAAAGACGATACCAAAGATACGCCACATATCGTTCATGAAATTGGGATAGTACCATTCCATACACCACCGCTTGGGGGCTGGAGGAAAAGTACCCAGCATCAGCAATCGAGCATCAGCGGGAAGCCATGGTTCAAAAGGATGCGTTTCTATCTCCATGAGAGTATTAATCCTTTTCCTTCAACAAATAGACTACTACTGGAAGGTGATCGCTATAGCCATCGAGCCATACTCCGCCGGCACTTGTTCGCTTTGGACTACCTTTATATTTTCCCTCGGTCTGGAAGAGATAATCACGACGGAAGATCTGGTTCTTCCAATACTTTAATGTGGAGAAGTCTTTCTTGCCTTTTTGGTTTAGTAGGTTTGGAGTCATCACGATCTGATCGAAAAGATTCCATGCTCCCTTATAGGTCAAGGTACCTACGCCTTGCTTCACCAGCAGATTATACCATGGGTTATACATCTCGCCCTCGCCCACTTCATCAACTTCCGGTTTACACTTGAGATATTGTGTCAAACTGGCATTGGTAGGATCATCGTTAAGGTCTCCCATGATAAAGACCTTACGAGTAGGGAATGCGTTAAGGATGGAATCCTTGATAGCCTTTACTTGGCGAGCTGCACTCTCACGATAGAAGCCTGTACTGAATCTACTTGGCCAATGGCATACGATGACGGTGACATCATCACCGGCCAACTTACCCGTTACCGTAAGGAAACCACGAGTGAAGAAGGCACTGTCCTTTTTCAATTCCTGAACATAAGGAAGGAGTTTTGAGTCGGTAACATGGAACAACTGTGGATTGTAGATTAATGCACAGTCTATTCCACGACGATCCGGACCTTCGATATGAACATATTTCATGCCACGCTTTGCCAAAGCCGGTTGAGCAACAAGGTCGCTCATCACGCGCGCGTTTTCCACCTCGCTCACACCAATGAAGGCGCAACCTACATTCGGAAGGACATCGGTACCCATCTCGGCAAGTACCTTCGACATATTACGAAGTTTGTGTGAATACTTGAGACCGTTCCATCCTCTGGCTGGAAGATACTCATAATCGTTTTTCCCTTTGTCATGACAAGTGTCGAAAAGGTTTTCCTGATTGTAGAAGCCCACTGCATAGCATGAGTACTTTTTCTGGGCAAAAGATGCCAAACTAACAAAGAGCAGAATGGCCAGTAAAAGCTGCTTTTTCATATTTTCTATTTATTTATCCTCAAAATCATTCTGCAAATATCGGTATTTATTCTTAAAAAAACCATCTTTTAACTGAAAATTTAATCAAATTTCTTTTCTTTTTTAAAATTTATTTCGTTACTTTGCAACCAAAGTATAATATTTATTAATATAAGACTATGCAGAAAAAGGTAAAAATCGCTGTGATGGCGTTCTGTTACAGTCCTTTGGTCTTCGCTCAAAATGTAAATTCTGAGAATCAAGCTAAAGTTCTTGACGAAAACGCTTTCACTTTCACCGAAGCACAGTTGGGTGAGGATGACAATATGTCTCAGAATGTTACCATCCTAAATTCAACAAACAATGCGTATGCATCAGAAGTGGGTTTTCTCTTCTCCCCTATGCGTTTCCGTTATCGTGCATTAAACCAGAAGTACAATGAAGTTTATATCAATGGTGCTTCTATGAACGACATGGAATCTGGACAATTCAGATTCTCTAACATCGGAGGTTTAAACCGTTTCTCTAGAAACGTTGAGTTTGCTCTTCCTTTTGAATCAAACAACTTCGCTTATGGTAGTATTGCAGGTAGCAACAACTACGATTTTCGTGCTGGAAGCATGGGAGCCGGACAGTATATCTCCCTTGCCGGTGCTAATCGCAACTACACACTTCGTGGTATGTATACCTATGCTTCTGGCTTTAACGAGAAAGGTTGGGCTGTAGCTGCTGGTCTTACTTACCGCTGGGCTAACCGTGGATATGTAGAGGGCACTTTCTATAATGCGCTTTCTTATTTCTTTGGCGTCCAGAAGAAATGGAACAATGGACATTCACTGAGTTTCACAACTTGGGGTAACCCTACCGAGCGCTCTACTCAGGGTGCTTCTACCGATGAGGCTTACTGGATGGCTAACGATTATTACTATAATCCATATTGGGGTTATCAGAACGGACATAAGCGTAACTCTCGCGTCGTTAACGATTTTGCTCCTTCTGGCATCCTTACTTGGGACTGGGACATCAACGATAAAACGAAGTTGACTACCTCTGTCTTTGGTAAATATAGTATGTATAAGAGCACTAAGTTGAACTATAACAATGCAGAGAATCCTCAGCCTGACTACTGGAAGAATATGCCTAGTAGCTACTATGATGTTTGGGGAAGCTACAATGCTGCCGACGAGGCTCAGTGGCAGCGATCTTATGATTACTGGACTAGCATGAAGATACACCGCCAGATCAACTGGGATCGTTTGTATTATGCCAACGAGCATACTGATGGTGATGCAATCTACTACATACAGGCTAAGCATAACGACAACTTGATGTTGAGCATGTCTTCTGCTTTGACACATAACTTTACAGAGAAGCAGACTTTGAATGTTGGTATCAACCTTGCTGCCAACACAGCTCGTCACTATCAGACTATAGACGATCTGCTCGGTGCAAGTGAGTTCCATAACATCAACACTTATGCCGTTGGTGAGTATGCTCTTTCTAACCCACTCGTTCAGTATGACCTGAACACTGTTGACGCAAATGGTAATGCTAAATCTGTCGGTGTCGGTGACACCTTCGGTTACGATTACCGACTCAACGAGCGTAAAGCTTTGGGATGGTTAAGTTGGAGCGAGGTATTCGGTATCGCTCACTATACTGCTGCTGCCAAGATTGGTTATACAAATATGTATCGTAACGGATATATGCGCAACGGTTTGTTCGCTGACAACTCTTACGGTAAGAGCAGAAAGGCTGACTTCGTGGATGGCGGTGTCAAGTTGAGTTCTTCTTTCGCTATGGCTCCTGGTCATACCTTGGCTTTGGGTATCGGATATGAGAAGCATGCGCCAACAGCTGCTACTGCTTTCTCGGCTCCTGAGATGAACAACGACTTCGTTCTTAACTTGAAGAATGAGAACATCTATAGCGCTGAAGCTAGCTATCAGTTCCAGAACGGATGGTTACATGCTAACATCGGTGGTTACTATAACTATATGAGTAATGGTACGGAGTGGCAGAACTTCTACTTCGATGATGTTAACTCTTTCACTTACGTAAGTCTTACCGACCTTCGCAAAGCTTATTATGGTTTAGAGGCTGGCTTGAACGCAAAACTTACTTCATGGTTGAACTTCAAGGCTGTAGGTACTATCAGCGAGGCTAAATATCTGAACAATGCTACCGCAACATATTTGATCTCTACAAAAGCCAACGTCACTTCAGAGACTGTCTACAGCAAGAATATGCGCGAGAGTGGTACTCCTCTGAAGGTTGCCAGCTTGGGTCTTGACTATCATCTCGGTGGCTGGTATATCGACTTGAACGCTAACTATTATGATGATATCTATCTCTCTTGGTCTCCTAGCATGCGCTACGAAAGCACTTTGAAGACTATAAAGAGCATCGACATCAATACCGGTGAATATATCGCTCCTGAACAGGCTAAGGGTAAAGGTGGTTGGATGGTAGACGGAAGCATCGGCAAGAGCTTCAGACTGAGAAACGGTCATCAGTTGAACTTCAACTTCTCTATAACCAATATTCTGAACAACCAGAAGATGGTATCAGGCGGTTATGAACAGAGTCGTAGCGACTATACCGTAACCGATGCCGGAGATTACAACAAGGCCCGTACCTATAAGTTCTCTAAGAACAGCAAGAAGTATTATGTATTCGGTACCAATGGAATGTTCCAGGTATCTTATAGATTCTAAAATAGAAAATCATGAAGAAATTTAAATATATCGCATTAGGACTCACGGGGCTGCTCTTCGCATCTTGTATGGGTGCAGACTATGCTGATCCGGACGATAGCATTCCACCATATGGTAACAATTCTATCATAGGAACCAATATCATCAGCATCGACTCTTTGAAAAATATCAAGGAGTATGCTAATGCTATCGATAACAATGGCTATAAACTCATCGACCAGGATATCCAAATCAAGGGTATCGTAACGGGTAACGATAAGATGGGAAATATCTATAAGGAGATTTCTCTACAAGATAAGACGGGTGCTATCTTGATTCGCGTAAATCAGGGTGGACTCTTCGCTACTCTCCCTGTAGGTCAGGAGGTTCTCATCAATCTGAAAGACTTATACATCGGTGGATATGGCAAACAGGCTCAGCTCGGTTTGCTGTATAATGGTTCGGTAGGTTATATCGACCGCTATAGCTTCAACAAGTTCTATCGTCTGATGGGTAATCCAGACAAGGCTAAGGCTGAGGCTCTTGCCGAGGAATTCGACTTAAGCAAGGTTAGCGATGAGGCTTATCTCAAGAAGAATGCCGGTAAACTGATGTATATTAAGAATGTGGCTTTCTCTGACGCTAACGGTAAGAATACATACGCTCCTAAAGGTAGCGACCAAAGCATTAACCGTGGTTTGAAGAATGCAAAGACTAGTCAGAACATTTCTACTTCCAACTTGGTGGTACGCACAAGTACTTATGCTAAGTTTGCTAATGAGGTGTTACCAAGTGGTAGCGTGGACATCACGGGTATCTTCACACGATTCAACAAGACTTTCCAGATCTTGCTCCGCGGAACTGATTCTACAGAGATCTGCCCAAGTCTGAAACCTTTCCTCACTGAATCATTCGGTGAAAGCCAGGGGCAATTCTCCATCGACAACATTGCATTGAGCGAAGGTGTTGACCATGTGTGGGCATGGGCTTCTGCACAATATGGAATGAAGGCTTCTGCTAATATCAGCAAAAAGAATTATGCTACACAGAGCCGTTTGGTTTCTCCTGCTATCGACTTGAGCAAAGCAAAGGGTGCTACCTTGACTTTCGATCAGGCAGGTAAATTCTTCAGCACTTATGCCAACGACTGCAAAGTTCAGGTGTCTACAGACTTAAAGAACTGGACTGACCTTACTGTCTCTGAAGAGTTGACGGGTCAGAACTGGAACTTCGTGACAACGACTTGCGACTTAAAACCTTATGTCGGCAAGACTATCTATATCGGATTCCTTTACACCAGTACTGCTGAAGCTGCTGCGACATGGGAAATTAAGAATGTAACAGTAGAATAATACTCATCAAGTAAAAAAACAAAAAACAATAAATATGAAAAAGCTTATTTGTTCAATGTTTGCATTGGCAATGACTGCCATGACATTCGTAAGTTGTGAGGATGTTCCTATGCCTTACACTCTTCCTACCGATAATGGTGGAAAAACCGAAGATACCGTTGCTGCTACCGGTACCGGTACTCAGGCTGACCCTTACAACGTAGCTGCTGCAGTAAAGTTGATCAAAGGTCTTGAGGCTGGCGCACAGACTGAAACTGCTATCTACGTAAAAGGTAAGGTGAAGAGTTTCGCTAGCGACTATGCTTCTGCTATCAGCGGATTCGGTAACGCTAACTATTATATCACCGATGATGGCAACAACGAGTTGTACATCTTTCAGAGCTATTACTTAGGTGGTGCGAAATTTACTTCAGCAGACCAGCTCAAGGAGGGTGACGAGGTTGTTATCTATGGTAAGTTCGTAAACTATAAGGGTAACACTCCTGAGACTGTAGGTAAGGGCGCTTCTCATATCTATTCTCTGAATGGCAAGACTTCTTCTACCAACACTCCTACTGTTACCGAGGAACAGAAAGGTGATGGTACTCTGGCTAAGCCTTACAATCCTGCTGCAGCATACGTAAAAGCTTCTTCTCTCGACGCTGAGGGTAAGATCGAAAACGTTTATGTTTCTGGTATCGTTTCTAAAGTTGAGGTGAGCACACAGTATGGTAACGCTACTTACACCATCTCTGAGGATGGCAAGACTACCGGTACTCAATTCTCTATCTACCGCGGTTTGTATCTCGAGGGTGCTAAGTTCACATCTGCCGACCAGTTGAAGGTTGGTCAGAAGGTTGTTGTATTGGGTACTCTTGTAAACTACATGGGTAACACTCCTCAGATGACAAAAGATAGTAAGTTGATCTCTGTCGAAGGTGAGGGTACTGCTACTGAGGCTGACGATGAAATCGCTGTAAGCAGCTTCGGTTTGGACAACAACAAAGATTGGGGCACACAGACTATGGCTGATGGAACCAAGATTATCGCTAATAAGGGTACCGGAAGCAATGCTCCTAAGTATTATAGTGCAAGCAATGGTACTATCCGTATGTATCCTGGTAACTCTCTGACCTTTGAGGCTACCAAGAAGATTGAAAGCATCGTATTCACATGCGACAGCAGCAATGGTACAAACTATACTGCAGAAGGTAAGGCTACTGCTTCTCCTGGCACTATCGCCCTCAACGGGCTTGTATATACCGTCAGTGGAATCAACAACACTAAGGTGACGATCACTAATGGTAATACAGCTACCGGAAGTAAAACTCAGCTCAGAATAAAAAGCTTCAAGATCGTCTACGCTAAGTAATTTAGATAAACTTTCATAAAAAATAAAGGTAGGATGCGAAAATCTTTGTATTTTTGCATCCTATTATTTTTTATACGTATGAAAAGAAATAAGGTTTACCTCATAGCCCTTGCAGTTCTGACAGTTCTCGCAGGATGCAGTAACGATTCTGATAACATTGGTAATGGTAGTAGCAACGAAATCAACATCAACAGGAATGTTGTAACCGACAATCTACCTTCTGAAGTTACACGACTGGAGTTTCCGAAACTAAAAAACGGAAACAATTACGTCATTGTACACTATGCAAAAGAACCGGGAGGTACGAACAAGGACGTTAACTATGCCGTGGAATGGGATACTAAAAAGAAGGCTAACAGATGGACTTGCTATATCATGACAACAAATAATCAGCAGGACATCGTCAAAAGAAAGCTCTATACGTCAACAGCTGACCAATATCCACAAGACCCGAATCTGCCAAATTCATACCGATACTCCACAGACCCTTTCAGAGGTTCCAGATATGACCACGGACATCTATGTCCGTCAGCAGACCGATTATACTCAAGAGACGCAAACGATCAAACTTTCTATCTGACGAATATGATTCCGCAACCTCATGACTTTAATGCTGGTATGTGGGAGAAAATGGAAGCTGAAGTAAGAAGACTCCTAGAAAAGCAAGTAAGCTTTGATTTGAGTCATTACAAGGTTGACAAAGATACTTTGTTCGTCGTAAAAGGTGGCACAATGGATAAGAGCGACCAAATAGCAAGGACGCTCAGCAATGGCTTGATCGTGCCAAAATATAATTATTGCGCTCTTCTCATGAAATGCCATGATGGATATATGGCCATGGGATTCTGGTTCGACCAAACTAAAAACTATTCGGATTCTGATAAACCAGAGAACTATATCGTAAACATCGATGAACTGGAATCTCTCACAGGGATAGACTTCTTCTGTAACCTACCCGATGAGATTGAAAATCGTATAGAAGGACTTCCACGGGAAAACTTGAAAAGAATCTGGGGATACTAACAACTCTCGTGGTTCCTTTAAAATATATTGATAATATGCAAATATCTCGCAAATTATTTGCAAATTCAAAGAAATTTTCGTAAATTTGCGCCCGATTACGCTCTAAGAGTCGTAAAAGACCCCGAAACGTGATATAACATTATTAATAATATTATAATTTTAAATTAAAATGAAAAAAGGTATTCATCCAGAAGACTATCGTCCCGTCGTATTTAAGGATATGTCCAACGGCGATATGTTCCTTTCACGTTCTACATGCAAGACTACAGATACAGTAGAATTTGAAGGTGAGACTTACCCAGTAGTAAAGATTGAAATCTCAAGCACTTCTCACCCATTCTATACAGGTAAGAGCAAGCTTGTTGATACTGCAGGTCGTGTTGACCGCTTCATGAACCGTTACGGTAAGTTGAAGAAGTAATATATACCTTTTTGATTTAAGGATATATTAAGTACGAAAGTGCATTTAGACGTAGTTGCATATGCGTTTGAATGCACTTTTTCTATGCCCATAAAAAAAGGTCGTACAACTCTCGTTGCACGACCCACAGCTAATCTCAAGTTAATTCTCGCAAGTGGAGTTTTGTTATCTCCTTATCAATTTCTTTTCACCCTTTATCTCTTGCTTCTGTAAATCCGTACTACCGAAATTGCGAATAGAAGAAGCCCTCGTTGAAGACTTGGCGCTCTCTGTACGGGTCAAGTCGATATAAATCATATCTTTGTTGTTGGTCCCTGCCATATATCCTCTGAAGATACCTGTAGATTCTTCTAGACGGAAACCATAAGTGCTGGCACTGATGTCCATCACATAAGTAGATCCACTGGCATACTTTATATATATGTTACCATTATAGTCGATATACCAAGTAAACTCTAAAGTCTGTCTCTCATTTCCCGATACGTCTATCTCCACACCTGTACCTTTGATCGCATTAGTATTCGCCTGTACGAATGTCATCGCTACATCAAAAGAAGCTTGTTCACCAGTAGTTCCGTTAGTAAACTGCATCTGTCCGGTCCACTTACCACTCAACACCTGAGCCTCATCGAGAAGGGTGTTACCTTGCTGTCCGCCACCATTATAGTTTCCACCATTGTTGTAATAACCGTTATTCCAGTTATAATAGCCATTACTATATCCATACCACCATGGTGTATGGTCGCCATACCAAGGTCTGTCATACCAATAGCCACTATCATCATACCAGTAGTCGCTATCACAACTTGTCATCATAAGAGGCGATGTTGCTACCATCAGCATCAATATAAAATGAGTAAACCTTTTCATATCTTTCCATTTTTAAGTTCTACTTTTATCTTGTTTTCAATAGCAAAAGTAAACAAAATCCCCATAGCTAGATAGTATTTTTTCCTATTTTGCTATGGGGATTTCCCTATTCTATTTAGTAAGTTGCCGATATGTCTGTTTATCGCTTGTTTTCTATCGCCCCTTTGGCATAACTATCATAGTTTCTGCTATCAGAGATTAGGTCAATATTGACGTTACGCCCAGATCCATCATCAATATAACCACGGAGATGACCACCATCGGTCGTGATGCCATAGATATAGAACCTGCGACCATTCTCAAAAGTGATCTCTACCTCACTACCCTTTACCCAATATTCAAAACGAGAACGAGAAGCACTCTGATTATTACGAGTGAAATCTATCTCATAACCATGACCATGACGAGAACCTAGGTCTCCACTAAAATGAAAGATGGTGTAATAATCGCCTCCTTGATCCAAACTCCACCAACTCTTATAGTAATTGGTAGAAATCGTACCTCTCCACGTGCCTTGGATATTCATTGCAATCATCTGATCTTCATCACATGATGTAAAACACATGCTCATCAATGCTACAAATGCTATTGATAATAAAATCGAAAGTCTTTTCATAACTGTTTTTTTATTAATATTTAGTTTATGTTGCAAAGGTAGAAATTATTTCCCGCCTAGACTCAAGAATATTCATATTATTCGTATAGAATTCCCCATTTTATCAGAGGAAATCCCTATAAATGTTGAAAAAAGAGGAAAAACACTTGCTTTTATAAATTTTAATTATTATTTTTACTCCCAAAACAGTATTCGCATTTGATCATCAGACTTATTTAATACCAACGGAATGAGATTTTGTGGAAGGATTATATTACTTATTTTTCTCTTAGCGTGCTCTATTATCGATAAAGCGCAACCCTTTTGCGATGTTCGAAAATATTCATTGACGGATGGTTTAGCTGCCAATACGATTGCTGACTTTAAGCAATCTAATGATAAATTGATGTGGTTTGGTACTTGGAACGGACTTTCCTATTACGATGGATATACTTTTAAGACTTTTCGCGATGGACCAGACGATATAGACTGGATCACAACGAATCGTATCCGTTCTATTCATCCCAACTCTCATAATGATATTTGGTTTATCACCTACGACCATCGACCTTATATTTTCACTACGCACGATATACGGTTTATCAATGTGGCTGCATCGCTACGTGAACGCCTCAAGACGACGTTGCTCGTCGATCAGGTATATACCTTGCAGAATGCTACTTGGCTGGTGAGCAAGGACCATAAGATATTGATCCGCTCCAACGAATTGTTAAAAGGTGCTCTTAAAGACGAATGTGAGATATTTATTGCCGGAAAAAGTATCTATCGGGGAGGAAAAGTGTTCTATATCAAGAACGACTCACATGGTCGCGAATGGGTCCTTACAACCAAAGGTACTTATGTGTATAGTCCATACCAAAAACCTTTCTATTGTAACGTTCCGTTCTTCTGGTTGGAGAATATCGGGAAACGTGTGTTCCTAGCATCGAAAACGGGAGAACTTGCGGAATACATTGGTGAGAATCAAATGAAATGGTGCAAGATTCCATCTGAAATCAAAGAAATTCGAGAAATCAAAGTGTACGACAAAAACACACTGTTACTGGCTACGAATATCGGTTTGGTAACCTTCGATGTGAACAGGGGGACAACAAGGATGTGGAATTTGCAAAATCCGAACAATCCATCGACTGAAGTCACGAGCATCTATGTCGACACCCATAAGAACATCTGGGCGTTTACTAAGGGCTCCGGCATCACACGTATCAATCTGAAAGATAACACGAGTCAATGGATGCAAGCTGACCTACCTGAAGAAAAGGCAACCCGAACGGATCTCGAACTCATCTTAGAGGATGAGTATGGTGTACTATGGATGATACCTCGACATGGTACCTTCTGCTACTATGACACAAAGAAGAAAGAACTCGTACCTTATATGTTGACGACAAATAACGCAGCCAACTATCCTGTAAGAAGGATCAACAAATATGTCATCAGCGACCAACGGATATTATGGATAACAGGATATTATGATTTGGTACAAATCGATTTCAAATATCATACCTATTTTGAAAGTAAACTGGATAGGGGGATATCCAGTGTACGCTCTATTCTTTTGGACAGCAAAAAGCGATACTGGAATGGATACAAGAATGGTACGATACAGATACTCGATAAAGATAAGCATATCCTGGGATATTTGAACTCAGCGGGACAGATTCAGCATGAACAGACGACATTCGTAAACTCTGGTGTCTACTCGCTCTACGAGGACAACAAACATCGCATATGGATAGGTACCGACAAGGAAGGATTATATGTCCTGAATACAGGTAACAAGCTTACACGTTTTATGCCAGATGCGAAGGACAGGTATGCTCTAAAAGGAAATAAGATATATGACGTGCAAAGCGACAAGAAAGGGAGGCTCTGGGTAGCAACCTTTGGTGGTGGATTGAATCTGGTTGACGAAAGTACAGGAAAAATTAGATTCATCAACACGAACAATACTCTATCGTTACCAAAGAATAAATTTACGAATTGTAGAAGGATATTCTTAGGCAACCACGATGAAATCATTATCGGGACAACAGATGGTCTGGTTTCTTTCTCGGATAAATTCAAGAGTCCGGACAAGATCAAATATTTTCTTTCACGACATATCGAGAACGACACGACATCGCTCTTATCTGATGATGTGATGAGTTTGATTATCCGACCAGACGGTTGTACCTTCGTGGCGACAATGGGAGGAGGACTTCAGTTTGCCAAACTTCCTACCCTACTCAAGGATAATCTGCAGCTTACCTATGTAAGAGCCATAAACCCTGAGGAAGGTATTATACAAAGCATCATCGAAGACAAAAATAAAAATATATGGTTGATACGAGAATCGAGTATCGACAAGTTTAACCCTGTCACAAATCGCATGAACATATATGGGCCTAACGACTTCTGTAATGATGCGGAATTTACTGAGGCTAGACCTGTAAAGGATATAGAATCCGACGAGATAAGTATTGGAACGAACCGAGGGGCATTTACTTTCAAGCCTACTACTTTAATACAATCCAACTATAGTCCGGAAGTGATGTTCACAAGTGTACATTATCTAGATGGTACTGAGCAACCTATCTTAAACGTAAACGTACTCGAGATACCTTCTGATAAGCGTAACCTTACCATCAACTTTGCATCGCTCGACTATACTCGCAATTATCAGATAAAATATGCTTATCGTATCAAAGAGGAAGGAAGCAAATGGCATCTGTTAGGAGAAAATCATAGTATATCCTTCAACCGTATCCCTCATGGTACTTTCACGATTCAGGTAAGGGGTACCAACACACATGGTATATGGAGTAAGAAGGTGAAGGACTTAAAAGTACATGTAGAGGCAACCTTCTGGGAAAGTATCATAGGAAGAATCGTACAGATCATATTCGTCCTATTTATCATCTTCTGGATTGTGCACTTCTTCATCCTGAGAAACCAACATGGTATAGACAAGAAAATCAATAAACTAAAGACTAAGTTCTATTCGGATGCGTCTCATCAGTTGCGCACCCCTCTTACTCTTATCGGCGGTCCTATCGACGAAGTATTACAGAAGGAACCTTCTCTCAGCGAGAGCAGTAAGGAACTGCTGAATATCGTAAGGAGAAATACAGCAAAAATGCTCGATATGGTAAACCAGATGCTAAACTATAGCATTGATGGTAAAAACTACATTGATGATATTATAGACGATGGTAATGCAAGATATTTCATGGTGAACGACTCTGCACAAACTACCACCAACATAAACGAGAACTCACGTGAAAAGGAAAATACTATCCTTGTCGTAGAAGATAATAAAGACTTACGCACTTATCTATATAATATATTGTGCAACGACTACAACGTGATCTTAGCAGAAAACGGATACATCGGTATAGAAAAAGCCAGAAAATATATGCCTGACTTTATCATTACCGATATCACGATGCCTGTTCTTGATGGACTTACCATGATACGCATGATTCGTGAAGATTCTGATATCAATCATCTGCCTATCATCATTCTGTCTGCCCGTGCATCTGAGAAAGACAGGAACCTAGGCAATGAACTGGGGGTCTTGGGATATATCACCAAGCCTTTCTCGGCTACTTATCTGAAAGGACGAGTAGATAATGTTATCGCTCAACGTAAAGCGATGCAACAGCAGTTACTGTCCAAGATAAGAATCTTGAACAATGAAGAAAATAGTAATCAGCAAAACAGTCTGAATGACTATCATCCAAATGCCGGAATGTATAATGAAGATGGGCTCCAATATCAAGATGAGAAATCTTCTATACAAGGGATAAATGACAAGGTGATACAGAAAGTGATACTATATCTTGACGAGAACTTGAGTAATCCTGATTTAAAGATAGACCATATAGCTATCGAGATGGGAATGAGCCGAAGTGTATTATATAGTAAAATTAGAAATGCCGTTGGTATGTCACCAGTAGGATTCGTAAGACATATCAGAATATTACGCGCAGAAGAATTGATAAGTCAAACAGAGGATTCCTTCTCACAAATCGCATATGCCGTAGGATTCTCTGACCCTAAATATTTCACCAAAGTATTTAAGAAAGAGACCGGTATGACCCCAAGCGAATATCGTGATTCGAGCAAATAAACGAAAAAAGGTAAAATTTCCACCTAGATAAACGGAATTTACTACCTTCGAAAAGAATAAACTCTTATCTTTGCAACAGTTCTTAGAAAAGTTAAATGATAGATTAATCGTAAGACTTCCACATTTTTAGAAGTCTGAAAAGTATTCCGGACGTTGTGAAACGTCCGTTTTTTTTTAAACTTAAATAATGTCAATTGTTGAGTTAAGGCTAAAAAAATTATTATATTTGCAATCATAGAACGGAATATAAGAATTATACATATAATACAAAAGAAAATGAGAACAGTTTACGAATTCTCTGTAAAAGACAGAAAAGGTAAAGATGTGTCACTAAAAGAGTATGCTAACGAGGTTTTACTCATCGTCAATACTGCTACAAAGTGTGGATTCACTCCACAATACGAAGAACTGGAAAAACTATACGAGACTTATCATGCACAAGGTTTCGAAATTCTCGATTTCCCTTGCAACCAGTTTGGTCAGCAGGCTCCAGGTACCGACGAGAGTATTCATAAATTCTGCAAGCTGAACTATGGTACGGAATTTCCACGATTTAAGAAATTAAAGGTAAATGGTGATGATGCTCACCCATTATATAAGTTTTTGAAAGAACAAAAGGGGTTCGCTGGTTGGGATGAGTCACATCCTATCTATCCTGTCCTTGATAAAATGCTTTCTGAAGCAGATGCTAACTATAAGGATAATCCTGACATCAAATGGAATTTTACTAAATTCCTGATCAACAAAAAAGGACAGGTAGTAGCTCGCTTTGAACCTACAGAGAAGATTGAACATATTGCTCAACAGATTGAAGAACTTCTAAAATAAAAAGATATGGCTGACAGAGAATATACAAGATGCCTGATTATCGGTTCTGGCCCTGCTGGTTATACAGCTGCCATTTACGCTGGTCGTGCAAATCTGCAACCTATAGAGTATTGTGGTCTGCAGATGGGCGGACAACTCACAACAACAACTATTGTGGAAAACTTCCCTGGCTATCCACAAGGCGTAGACGGAAATCAGATGATGATGGATCTGCGCAGTCAGGCTACAAACTTTGGTGTGGACATCCGTGATGGTGTTATCACCAAGGTAGATTTCTCCAAGAAACCTTATGTCGCTACTACTGACAGAGGCGCAGAAATAGAAGCTGAATCTATTATCATCGCAACAGGTGCCACAGCAAAGTATCTGGGACTCGATGATGAGAAGAAATACATGGGACAAGGTGTTAGCGCATGTGCTACATGCGACGGATTCTTTTATCGTAAAAAGGTTGTTGCTGTGGTAGGTGGCGGAGATACTGCTTGTGAGGAAGCTAACTATCTAGCTGGACTTGCCAGTAAGGTGTACATGATCGTACGTAAACCATATCTTCGTGCCAGTGAGGTAATGAAGAAGCGCGTGGAGGAAAACGAAAAAATCGAAATCCTTTATGAAACAAACACCTTAGGCCTATTCGGTGACAATGGTGTGGAAGGTGCTCATGTTGTATACCGTAAAGGAGAAAGTGACGAAAAGAAATATGACATCGCCATAGACGGATTCTTCCTTGCTATCGGTCATAAGCCACAAACCGACATCTTCAAGGGTAGTGTGGATATGGATGAACAAGGATTCATCAAAGTTAATGGTATCAACCAGAAGACAAACATTGATGGTGTATTCGCTGCAGGAGATGTCTGTGACCCGCATTATCAACAGGCTATCATCGCTGCCGCAACAGGAGCTAAAGCAGCTCTGGATGCGCAGGAATATCTAAACCAAATAGGAAAATAATATCCTATATATACTCAAAATAGAAAAGCTGTGCTAATAATCTTATAAATTAGCACAGCTTTTTTCGTACTTTTATATCATTCTGTCGTTTTTCTCATTTATTTTATATACTTTTGTAAGTAATTTAATCATTTAACGCAAATATTAAAAGACCAATAACTAAAATAATCATATTATGAGACAAAAGAAATTTATTCTACAAGAGAAAGACATTCCTTCACAATGGTATAATATTCAGGCCGACATGGTCAACAAACCGATGCCTCCTCTAAATCCGACTACACATGAGCCAATGAAGGCAGAAGACTTGATGCATATCTTCAACGAAGAATGCTCTAAACAGGAATTAGATCAGAAACATGCATGGATAGATATTCCGGAAGAAGTTCGCGACAAATATACATTTTACCGTTCTACTCCTCTCGTTAGGGCTTACGCATTAGAAGAAGCACTCAACACTAAGGCTCATATCTACTTTAAAAACGAATCTACAAATCCTTTAGGATCTCACAAAATAAATTCTGCTCTCCCTCAATGTTACTATTGTAAGCAAGAAGGCGATACTAACGTAACGACGGAAACGGGTGCTGGACAATGGGGAGCAGCGCTAAGCTATGCCGCTAAATTGTATGGACTTGAAGCTGCTGTGTATCAGGTAAAAATCACGATGCAACAAAAACCATATAGAAGTATCATCATGCGTACCTTTGGAGCGACTGTGGAAGGTTCCCCTTCGATGTCAACACGTGCAGGAAAAAATATCATCACACGAGATCCTCAACATCCGGGTTCATTAGGAACTGCTATCAGCGAGGCTATAGAATTGGCTACAACTACTCCGGGTTGCAAATACACTTTGGGAAGTGTGCTCAACCATGTGGCCCTGCATCAGACCGTTATCGGATTAGAGGCAGAAAAACAAATGGAGATGGCTGGTGAATATCCCGACAAGGTAATTGCTTGCTTCGGTGGAGGTAGTAACTTCGGAGGTACGGCATTCCCTTTCATGCGACATATTTTCGATGGTAGTCACAAAGATACAGAGTTTATCGCCGCAGAACCTGCGAGTTGTCCTAAACTGACAAGAGGTAAATTTGAATATGATTTCGGTGATGAGGCAGGATACACACCTCTTCTTCCGATGTATACCTTAGGACATGACTTTAAACCTGCCAACATTCATGCTGGTGGTTTGCGATATCATGGTGCTGGTATGATTATCTCGCAATTACTGAAAGACGGATATATGCACGGCGTAGATATTCCGCAGCTGGAGACATTTCAGGCTGGTATGTTGTTCGCACGTACAGAGGGCATTATTCCTGCACCTGAAAGTTGTCATGCCATTGCCGCAACAATACGAGAGGCTAAGAAGGCCAATGTAGAAGGAAAAGCTCCTGTAATCTTGTTCTGCTTGAGCGGTCATGGACTCATTGATATGCCTTCTTATAATAGTTACATCAATGGTGACCTCATGAACTATAACGTTACCGAAGAAGAAATTGAAAAATATCTGAAAGGAGTACCTCAGGTGGATATGAATAGCCTTAAGCTATAAACAAAAAATCAGGACTCATAGCAATATGCTCACGCACCTTAACTATTAGTCCTTCATCTTCTAAAATCCTTCGTTGATCAAGACCGATGTCCTGGCGAAGGTTCGCTTTTTTTAAGTGGTCTTCTAATTAACTACTCTTGAGTTAATTCATTCGCATTAAACATCTTATTACTTATTCTCTATTTTGTAAAAGCCCCGACGTCTTTACTCTGTTTCACGTAGGTGTTTTCGAGACTCTTTTTTATCTATTCACGTTTGCAAAGATACAATTTTTTTTTGAAACACACACATAAAATTGTATCAAATTGGTGCATATTTTGTTACATCAATATATTTTATGTACATTCTATTATTTTTCATAGCCTAACTGTGTATTTATATCGCCCTAAAATTCGTCTTTTATTGGCAATAATACAATCATTTCATATTATTTGGTGGATAAAAGCACTAATATATAAGTTTTTAGCACCATTTACCCACCAATTTATAAAAGCTACGCACTTATTTTTTCCAATAGATTACATGCTTCTTCTACAGAATGCACATCTTTTATACTCATAAAGCGCTTACTATTTTTCTCCTTAAGTTTTGCACGTTGTATCGCAATCGTCGCATAATTGATGATCTTACCAAACATCTGACTCTGATAGAATACACTCTTGCTGTTGGCAACAAATTGGAGCTGCATGATTCCTTGGCGAAGGATAATCTTCTCACATCCCAATCGCTTACCCAAACGACGAAGACGAACGACTTGCATCAATTCCTCGCCCTCTTTTGGTACAGCACCGAAGCGGTCGACAAGGCGCTTACGATATTCTGCCAATTCTGTATCATCCTCTATACGATCAAGTTCACGATAAAGAAGCATACGCTCACTACTTCCCGGAACATAATTATCAGGGAAATACATTTCCAGATCACTCTCTATCGAACAGTCGTCAACAAAGTCATCACCTGTTACTTGCTTTCCTTCTGCGATTTCTTCAGCATACAAATCTTGGAACTCATCATTCTTTAATTCTGCAAGAGCTTGGTTAAGAATCTTCTGATAGGTCTCATAACCTAAATCAGCCATAAATCCGCTCTGCTCAGCACCCAACAGGTTACCGGCACCACGAATATCAAGATCCTGCATGGCCAAATTGAATCCACTACCCAACTCAGAGAATGTTTCCAATGCTTCCAGACGGCGACGAGCATCCTGACTGAGCACACTCTTAGGAGGTGCCAACAAATAGCAGAAAGCCTTACGGTTAGAACGTCCTACTCTACCGCGCATCTGATGGAGATCGGACAAACCGAATCTATGGGCATCGTTGATGATAATAGTATTGGCATTGGATATATCTATACCATTTGCCACAATCGTCGTAGAGAGCAACACATCATAATCATAGTTCATGAAGCCCATCAGGATATTTTCCAACTCTTCTGGTTTCATCTGCCCATGTCCTATAGCGACACGTGCATCCGGAACATATTTATGGATCAACTCTGCGAGAGCCGGTAGGTTATTGATTCTATCGTTCACGAAATACACCTGTCCGTTACGACTCATCTCAAAATTGATTGCGTCCGCTATCACTTCATGCCCAAACGTAGTAAGTTCGGTCTGAATAGGATACCGGTTTGGTGGTGGCGTACGAATGATACTCATATCTCTTGCTCCCATCAATGAGAATTGCAAGGTACGCGGTATCGGAGTTGCCGACATCGTCAAGGTATCGACATTCGATTTCAGTTTACGAAGTTTTTCCTTCGTAGACACACCAAACTTCTGCTCCTCATCAATAATAAGAAGTCCCAAGTCTTTCCATTTCACCGACTTACCAATCAGTTTATGTGTACCAATGAGAATATCTATCTTTCCCTGCTCCAAATCAGCAAGGACTTCTCTCGTCTGCTTAGCCGTACGGGCACGAGACAGATAGTCTACCCGTACAGGGAACTGCTCCAATCGTTTCTTGAATGTCTGATAATGCTGATAAGCCAAAACCGTGGTAGGGACAAGGACAGCGACCTGCTTAGAATCGCATGCTGCCTTGAATGCTGCACGTACGGCAACCTCTGTCTTTCCGAAGCCAACATCACCACAAACCAAACGATCCATAGGGCGACGACTCTCCATATCTCCTTTTACATCCTGAGTTGCCTTATATTGATCTGGCGTGTCTTCATACAAGAAACTAGCTTCCAACTCATGTTGCATATAGCTGTCAGCACTATATGCAAAGCCTTCCTGATGGCGACGAGTCGCATAGAGTTTGATAAGATCGCGCGCGATATCCTTGATTTTCTTCTTGGTCTTATTCTTTAACTTCTCCCAAGCACCTGTTCCCAAGGTGGAAAGACGAGGGGGCTCATCTGTATTACTGTTACGATACTTGGAGATTTTATATAAAGAATGAATGGAGACATCCACGATATCATTATTCTGATATATGATACGAATCATCTCCTGATAGCTATCACCTGTAGGAACACGGACGAGACCACCGAATTTACCGATACCGAAATCGACATGAACGATAAAGTCACCTGGCTCCATCTCCTGAAGTTCCTTCATAGACAATGCCATCTTGCCCGAGCGAGCAGCGTCAGACCTTAGATTATACTTATGATATCTGTCGAAGATCTGATGATCCGTGAAATAGCATACTTTCAGATCATCATCAACAAAACCTTCATGAAGGGTATGATCTACCGGTTCAAAGACGATAGATTTGGCCTGTGGTGCATCCATATCAGCAAAGATATCTTTCAGACGTTCTGTCTGTTTCTTGCTATCGGCAAAGACATACAGTTTATACCCCTTCAGCATATAGTCTTCGAAGGCCTGTACCAGCAAGTCAAAATTCTTATGGAATAAAGGTTGTGGCTGAATATGAAATTCTATCGTAGCCTGCGGAGTTCCCGTTGGTCGATTACCAAACTCTATACGCTTAAAGGATGCTGCAGATTCTGTGAAACGAGTAGCGGTAACCAAATTGTTATCCTTCTCCATCTGTCTACGGATTTGCTCCTGTTCTATCTCTGTAGCCCCTTCCAATCGCTCAGCCATAGCCTGAGAAGAGAATCCTTCCTTGTATATCTGTTCGATACTATCATGAACATAAGAGAATTCCTTCATCACAAGAAGGGAATCGGAAGGAAGAAAATCCAAGAAAGGAACCTTATCGGTTTGTATCTGAGCCAACTCCGGAACGATTTCTATCTCGACTTTCTTATCTTTTGAAAGTTGTGTTTCTACTTCAAAAGTACGGATGGTGTCGATTTCATCACCAAAGAAATCGATACGGAAAGGATATTCACAGCTATAACTAAATACATCAAGGATAGAGCCACGTACAGCAAACTGTCCCGGTTCATAGACATAATCAGTCTCACAGAAACCATACTCGCGCAATTTCTTTTCCAACTCATTAAGTTCGCACGAGTTACCGGTTTTCAGTTTGATCAAGCGATCATCGAGTCGTGTTTTAGAGACGACAAGTTCAGCCAAAGCCTGCGGATAGGTTATCACGAACAAATCGCCAGCACCTAAACGTGCCAGCACCTCGGTGCGTAAGATTTCATTAGCCCTATCACGTTGTCCATATTTGACAGCACGTTTATAGCTACTTGGAAAATAAAGGACACGCTGTTCACCCAGTATCTGCTTCAGGTCATTATAGAAATAGCCGGCCTGTTCTTCGTCATCAAGAACAAACAATACCGTTTCCTTCAATCTATTTGCTATAGAAGCAAATAGTATAGATGACGATGAAGCCAACAAACCCTTAAGAAAGAGATGTTTTACCGACTCCTTCTCTAACATCGTAAGGAGGGCTGCCGCCTGAGGCAACTCCCCATACAATCTTTTTACTTCTTCTATTGTCATATATTACTCCGGCATCTTCGGATATTTGCGAAACCAACCGTCTAAGCGGAGACGCATCACTCCAAAGAAAGCTTCACCGAAAATACCTCCATTCATCTTGCTCACACCTTCACGACGATTCACGAAGATAACTGGTACTTCTTTTATCTTGAAGCCGATCTTATGTGCCGTATATTTCATTTCAATCTGGAAAGCATACCCCTTAAAACGGATTTCATCAAGCGGTAAAGTCTCTAAGACACGACGCTTGTAGCATACAAATCCAGCTGTAGTATCATGAACCTCAAATCCTGTAACAAACCTAACATACTTAGATGCGAAATAACTCATCAAGACACGACCGATAGGCCAATTGACAACATTCACACCACTTACATATCTACTACCAATAGCAACATCATTACCTTCATCATGATTAGCGGCATATAGCCTTGGCAAATCATTAGGATCATGAGAGAAGTCGGCATCCATCTCGAAAATATACTCATATTTCCGTTCCAAAGCCCACTTGAATCCTGCAATATAGGCAGTTCCTAAGCCCAACTTTCCTGAACGTTCGATAATAAATAGGCGGTCAGAGAATTCCGTTGAGATCAGATTATGAACTATCGTAGCAGTCCCATCAGGGCTACCGTCATCAATAACCAAGATATGAAAACATTTCTCCAGGCCAAATACAGCACGGATTATTTTCTCTATATTTTCCTTCTCGTTATAGGTTGGTATAATAACGATGCTATCACTTTCGTTCATAATTTCTAATTTTTATAATGCAAAGGTAATATTTTATTTTGATTATTGGTCAGGATTTTCTACAAAACCTTGATATTTTGGTTCTAGACCACTCATCACGGCTTCATAACTACGCTCCATTTGATTTTTTATGTTTTCCGGACCTTTGCC
>CACYKX010000013.1 GCA_902775075.1 uncultured Prevotellaceae bacterium
GAGAAGCATCGTAGAGAACTTGGATAAGTTCTACAAAGGAAAGACGGTTGTGATAGTGGCTCATCGCCTAAGTACGGTGAAGAATGCCGACCAAATCGTAGTCATCGACCATGGCAAAGTGGTTGAGATAGGCAACCATGAGTCTTTGACCGCCAAACGAGGGGCATACTATAATCTTGTGAAGAATCAGTTGGAATTGGGAAACTAAAATGTTTTTGACATGGAACAGAAAGAAAGAGAATCAGATAATATCAAGTTGAGAAGTGAGAAGGTGAGGAACGTGATAGGCAAGGTTCCTCCTCGCCTCGTCAGCTTGGGAACGGTTGTCATTACGATCATAGTCCTCGCCCTCGCAGTTGCTTTCTACAAGATACCTTATCCTATATCCATAGAGGCTAATGGTGAGGTCATCAATCAAAGAACGATGCAGGTGTTTGTGCCATACAAGTATTTGTATCTTTTCGATGAGCCAAGGACGGCTCATGTATCTTTCGAGGGCAACGACGATGCTTCTTATAACTGCAACATCATAAGCCATAATGCCAAGCTCATACATAGGGAAGATGGTAACTATTTTATGGCTACAGCCACTGTGAGTACACAGGGACAAAATACCCCAATATTGCAACAGTACATGAAAGCCGATGTCAGAATCATCGTCAGTAATAAAACGTTATGGCAACAGGTATTCGGATAAACTATATCCGAATACCTGCCGTTTGTTTTTGGATGCATATTGTGTTGGTAAGCATCAGATTTTACGCAAAAGTTCTAAATTCCATAAATTTCTCCTAGCGATTTATGGGATATTTAGAAATTTATCGTATCTTTGTCCCCGAATTGAGGCGTTCTTTGCATATTGCAAAATACAGAAACGAGCAGAAGTCCGCTCGTTTCCAAACGAGCAGAAGTCCGCTCGTTTCCATATTGTTACCTATATAATATAGGCAAACGCCCAACTTCTTGATTTTCAATCAAAGTCCAATTTAGAGCGAGTTATCTTTTTATATCTTCAATAATTTCTTGTTGCTGTTTCTTTTTGTCAATTTCTGCTTTTTCGTTGGCTAACATTTTAGTCTTCTCTTCTGCCTTCTGCCGTGCTTCTGCTTCATCTCTTTTGCGTTTGGCCTCAGCAACTTCTGCAGCTTTGGTCTTCTCGTATGCGGCAATAACAGGATCTGAACTGTATTTAGGTCCATCCAACTGTTCTGAAATTTCCTTAGCTTTCTTTAGATGTTTTGCATCACGTCTTCCGCGTGCATCCATCCATCCTAAAAAGTCTTTTCCGGAAGGAAGTTTTCCACATTCTAAAGCTATTTTCTTAGCTCCACTAAGAGCCTGATTGATTGACTGTTGTTGATAATCTTTGCCATAAACTGTCACCTCATTCAAAGTATGTGTCGTTTTGGGCAAAAGGAACAAAGTATCCGGCAAATTCCTAGAATATATTTTTGTCTCCAGATATCCTTCTCGTTTTACGGATGCAGAATCGAAGGTATATCTCATATTCCAGTATCCACGATAATCAGAACGCGCCCAATGTCCATTGTCTGTATGAATTATCACATCACGAACAGGCACATGCGTTTCCATGTCAGCAATTACACACGTACGGTATTGCGAGCCCACGATCGTGTCTTTACAGGCTCTCGTATCCTGTGCCTTGACAATGGAACTCATTAATAAGGCTAATATAACAAAGACGATTCTATTCATTCCTTTTTCTTAACGAAAACAAAGGTAATGGAAAGAATCGTCCTCTGCAAATATATTGTAGCTTATTAAAGCGAATTAAGCATTTTTTTTACAAGTTACTGCTCTTCTATCTTTATACCTACATCTTTCATCAACTTCAAAGCATCCACATATTGTGCAATACCTTGGGCTACATCCTTGGCTGCTTTCATTGCCAATACTACGGTTTGAGGTCTATGTACAACATCACCACCAGCAAAAACGCCTCTGCGTGTTGTCATTCCATATGGACGTTCTTGCACTTTGACATAACCCTTTTCATCAACCTCGATACCCTCAGTGGTTGAAACAATACGATTGGCCGGACGGCTTCCGATAGCTAAATATATTCGATCAAACTTTTCGATACACTCTCCGTCTGGCGTCTTCAACCGGCATTCTGCAAGTCGGCCATTCTTACCGGCAATAAACTCTTCGACGGTCGTCTCCCATTGAAATTTTACGCCTTCACTTACGGCCTCTTCGTATTCGCTTTGGATTGCAGGCATCTCTTCCTGTGTTCTACGGTATATAACCGTAACATCGGATCCCATACGAATGGCTGTTCGTGCCGCATCCATAGCGACATTACCACCACCAATAACGCCTACCTTCTCTCCATCCTTCAAAGGTACTTGATCACGACCTAATGCACCTTCGTTGAAGGCATTTACATTATGAAGGAAATAGGTACTCTGACTTACACCATGTAGTTTGCTACCTGGAGTAGAATCCATATTCTGAGGAACTGCGGTACCTGTACCCATAAAGATGGCATCAAAACCTTCTGCGAAAAGAGAATCTACAGTAAGTCCGCTCTCTCCAACAAGGGCGTTACATACGAAATTCACACCCAAGGCTTCTATCTTCGCAGTCTCCGAACGAACTACCACCTTAGGCAATCTATATTCTGGAATACCATACATCAAAACGCCACCAGGTTCTGCCTGCCCCTCAAAGATGGTCACAGCAAAACCTTCACGGGCAAGATCACCGGCAACGGTAAGTCCTGCAGGACCAGAACCTATCACGGCTACCTTTCCCCGTGTCTTCTGTGGTAATTTCTCACGGCGAAGTTGCATCTTTGTATCGAAATCAGCGATAAATTGCTCTAGTTTACCAATCTGTATTGGTGTGCCCTTCTTGCCAAGAACGCAATGACCCTGACATTGTTTTTCATGTGGACATACTCTACCACAAATCGCCGGAAGATTACTCTTGCTGTTGATAATCTGCATTGCACTTCCTAAATTGCCTTTCGACAATTCGTGCACAAAATCAGGTATATCGTTTTCAATAGGGCAACCTTTCTTACACTGTGGTATCTTACAGTGTAGGCATCGTTGAGCTTCTTCGATAGCCTCATGCATATTATATCCTTCATGAACTACTTGAAAAGCATTTTGTTCGTCGATTTCACTCATACCTATTTATTTTAAATTGATTTTGTCTTAAGTTTGTAATGCAAATTTACATATTAACGCATACAGAATTTAACATTATATCTTATTCTTAACGATTTTTAATCATATTGACGCAAAGAATGCACAATATCTTTCATATTGTGCATTCTATAATTTAATTATTAGCGATTATGAATTGCACTCTCGTGCTCAATTCGTATGGATTACGGGAATTCGTATCTCCTTTTCTATATGTCGTTCCGCATCTTTTACCTTGACATGAATTTCTCCGGAATGTTCTCCTGCCCTAACGGTTAACACTAATTTGCCTGCGAAAAGATGCATATTAGGTTGCTTGAACGATTCCAATGATGTGGCATCGCCATTACATACGGCTTCGAAAGTTCCTTCTCCTGACACTTCAAATGACAGGGCATCGGTAGCATTCGGAATTTCTGTACCTTCTGCATCTACCAGCGATACTGTAATATATGCTAAGTCTTCACCATCTGCTTTCAGCGATTCTCTATCTGATTGCAACTTCAAATTCTTTGCTTCACCCGCTGTCTTTACCATGACTTCACCCGTCTGTTGACCATCTTCATCGTAGGTTACTACTTTTATCTCACCAGGAGTATACTTCACATCTTTCCACATCAGCCTATATCTTGCAGCGCGTTTTTCTGCTTCCTGTGCCGTTGCCGGATGCCCAACTTTCCACTCTGCATCATCTATTTTGGCTTTATGGATTCGTCCCTGCGAGATTCCATTTACAAATAGTTCTGCACAAGGATAATCTGTATAACAGAACACAGGTGTTTTCTTTCCTTCCCTACCCGGCCAAGTCCAATGAGGTAACACATGGATCGTATGTTCTTTCTTATTCCATACTGAGCGATATAGATAATATCGGTCTTTAGGAAGACCAGCTAAATCACATGCTCCAAAATAACTACTACGAGAGGGCCAATATTCATCATAAGGTGAAGGTTCACCAAGATAATCTATACCAGTCCAGATAAACTGGCCAATTGTGTACGGAGCATCCTCCATTGCCATAAAGTCTTCTTCTGGTAAGTTACTCCATGAGCACCATTCTGTGTCATATCCGCTTAATTGTCCATCCTCCCATGTCTTATCATTGTTCCATTCCACAGGAAACTTATATATTCCACGACTACTTACCGTTGACGCCGTTTCTGATCCTAACAAGAAGCCAACGGGTAATTGCTTGATATTTCTTCCATATTTGTAAACGCGATAATTGAAACCTGGAATATCCATCACCTGTGCAAAACCTGACTTCAAAGCATCCTCAGCTCTATCCATTCCTTGGGTAACAGGGCGCGTAGGATCCAACTGATGACAAATATTCTGTAAGTGTTCAGCCTCATCTCGTCCTTCCTTGCTCCATTGATCTGGAATTTCATTACCGATACTATACATGATGAGCGATGGATGATTTCTATTCGCTCTTACTAGGTTTTCGATATCACGGTCGGCCCATTCTTTGAAGAATCTAGAATAACCATTTTTACACTTTGCATAGAACCACATATCGAAACTCTCGGCCATCACCATTACTCCAAGAGAATCGTATACCTCCATCTGCATCTGAGAAGGCATATTATGAGAAGTTCTTATCGCATCGGCACCCATATCTTTCATCAACTTTACTTGTCGAATTAAGGCTGCTTTGTTTACGGCTGCTCCTAATGGACCTAAGTCGTGATGTAAACAGACTCCTTGGAACTTTCTAGCCTTTCCATTTAGCATAAACCCATTCGTTTTATCAAAAGAAATAGTTCTAATTCCGTATTTCAGGCATTCGTCATCAAAGACAGTTTCTTTTCCGGTTGTCTTTTTATTCGAAGCTAACACTTCGATTTTCAGTTGATAAAGATATGGATTCTCCGGACTCCACAGTTGTGCATGATCTACAAAGATGTCAAAGTCTACATCTGTATTGGCTTTCTTATTGGCAACAGTTTTTACCTTGCCTTCGGCATCAAGTATTGTCAATCTCACCATTCGCTTATCCATGCGTCCATCCAGTTTCACCTTGGCATGAAGTTTGGCACGCCCTTTAGAACTTACATTTTCCGTAGTAATAAATGTTCCCCAGTCATCTATCTTGACATCGCCTGTTGATATCAACTTTACTGGGCGATATAATCCTGCACCAGGATACCATCTACTACTTTCTTCACGATTGTTCAGACTAACCTGTAAGAGATTTTCCTTTCCCTGATGGATATAAGGGGTAATATCTATACGAAAGGCATTATACCCATATTTCCACTCTCCTACTTTACGACCATTCACATAAACCACAGGTTCACTCATAGCTCCATCAAAGACGAGTTCTGCTTGTTTTCCTTTTTCTACGTGAAATGTCGTCTTATAATAGCCTTTCCCTATCCATGGTAAAGCGCCAGAGCGTCCACTTTTTTCGGTAGCCTCGGTTTCCCCATTTTGGGTAATAGCGACTTTCTGTAAGTCCCATTTCTTATCAAAAGGACCAGCAATAGCCCAATCATGAGGAATTCTCACACGAGTCCAGTTCAAACTATCGCGTGAAAATTCCCAATATTTAAGGTTAGTTACTTGTCTCTGAGCAGATGCAGATAGAAAAGATGTTAATATCAACATCATAAAAAGAAATTTCTTGTACATATAGTTGTTTTGTTTTTAGGTATTCTCCGGTTATCGGTTGATTTCGATATCTTTTGCCACGTTGTTTCTTATCTTTCTCAGATAACCTTGCATTCTTTTAGCATCCTTATGATCTATGATATCTATCAATTCTTTCAATTCGTCACGTATCAAGGATACTTGTCCACTTGTATAAGGATTAAAGAGAATTTCCTGCAACAAGTAATCATCCTCGTTTAATACGCCCTTTGCGATATTCATATGGCGCTTGAATGTCGTACCTGGAGCATCTTGATGTTTCATAACAGCAGCAAAACAGAATGTGCTCACGAAAGGTATACTCAAAGAGTAAGCCACTGTTTCATCATGCTCCTTGAAACTATATTCATAGATATTCAATCCAAGTTTCTGATACAAGTCCTTGAAGAAAATCCTTCCCATATAATCACCTTCATTGATGATAATCGCATTCTCTTCGCTCAATTGGTTCAAATTGGCAAAGGTCGGACCAAACATCGGGTGGGTTGAGACATAAGGGTGACCACTCTGCTCGTAGAATGTTTTCAATCCTGTCTTCACAGAGGCGATATCACTAAGGATACAGTCTTCAGGCAAGAAAGGCAATACTTCCTTGAAAGCCGACAAGGTATATTTCACAGTTACAGCATTGATAACGAGTTCGGGTTGGAATGCCTTTATTTCTTCGGTTGTTGTAAATCTCTGACAATTATAGGTAAAACGAAGTCGACGGGCATCTTGTTCAAATGCTGCGACCTCGTGATCAAACGAAAGCAGGTCGATGAAGAAACTTCCCATCTTACCTGCTCCCATAATTAATATTTTCATTTTCTTGTTATTCATTTACGATCTTCAACTGCTGACGTACACTTTCTTCATGAATCAACTCAAATACATGAGCTGCAAATTCGGGATCCATTCCACAAAGACTTGCCTGTGCACCTCTCTTCTCCAGAATTTCATTATATCTTCCTGCCTGAAGAACTGTCATATTGTGTTCTTTCTTAAAGGTACCGATCTCACGACAAATACGGAATCGCTTTGATAAGAGATCCATCAGATTATTATCCAACTCATCAATCTGACTTCTTAACTGTCGTAATCCTTCTGTTGTAGTATGTTCATCACGAACGACAAGTAATCCTAATATATAATCAAGGATTTCTGGAGTAATCTGCTGCTTGGCATCGCTCCATGCTTCATCAGGATTACAATGGCTTTCTACTATCAGACCATCAAAGCCAAGGTCCAGAGCCTGTTGACACAGTGGAGCTATCAAATCACGACGTCCACCAATATGACTTGGATCGCAAATAATAGGTAATTCTGGAATTCTACGATGCAATTCTATAGGGATCTGCCACATCGGTAGGTTACGATAGATTTTCTTATCATAGCTAGAGAATCCGCGATGAATAGCAGCCAACCGTTTTACACCAGCTTGATTGATACGCTCCATAGCTCCGATCCATAATTCAAGATCTGGATTTACAGGATTCTTCACGAGTACCGGACCATCATAGCCTTTCAAAGCATCTGCTAAAGATTGCATTGCAAAAGGATTAGCACTTGTTCTTGCTCCTACCCATAATATGTCTATACCATATTTTACGGCAAGTTCTACATGCTCTGGGGTTGCCACCTCAGTAGCGGTAAGCATACCAGTCTCTTCCTTGACTCTCTGCATCCATGGCAAGGCTTCCTCCCCATTACCTTCAAATCCTCCTGGTTTTGTACGTGGTTTCCAGATACCAGCACGAAACATATGACATCCTTTGGCTGCAAGTTCCTTTGCTGTCGTCATCACTTGTTCTTCGGTCTCTGCTGAGCATGGTCCTGCGATAACAACGGGACGTTCGTTATCACTCGGTAAATTTAAAGGTTCTAATTCGAGTTCCATAGTCTGTTATTTTTTAAATTCGTTCTTTATTCTTTTCAATGCTTCCTGCATCTTATCATCTTTTGCACAAAGGGATATACGAATATATCGTTTACCATTATTTCCAAAGATAAATCCTGGCGTAATAAATACCTTTGCCTGATGTAGTACACGTTCTGTCAACTCTTCCACATCGTTATATTCTTCTGGAATCTTTCCCCAAAGGAACATACCTACCTGTTTAGGATCATACGTGCATCCGAGTGCCTTCATAATCTCTTCGGCTATCACTCTTCGGCGACGATAATTCTCTATATTATTCACACGATGCCACTCTTCGGTATTCGTCTCCAAAGCCTCGGCGGCAGCAAGTTGTATTCCACGGAAACTACCATTCTCGATATTGCTCTGTACCTTAAACATCCAACTGATATACTGTTGGTTGCTCATGATCATAGCGACACGCCATCCTGGCATATTATGACTCTTCGACATCGAGTTGAATTCAATACAACAATCTTTAGCTCCCGGCACTTGCATGATACTCATCGGGGTATCGTTCAATATCAGCGAATATGGATTATCATTCACCACGACGATTTCGTGCTTCTTGGCAAAAGCCACCAGACGTTCGTAGATATCCATCCTGGCATTACCTCCAGTAGGCATATTCGGATAATTCGTCCACATCAATTTAACGCGACTTAAATCCATTTTTTCCAACTCATCGAAATCAGGTTGCCATCCTTTATCTTCGCATAGGTTATAGTTTATAATCTTTGTTCCGAAGATCTTATTAATAGCTGTATAAGTGGGATAACCTGGATCTGGAATCAATACTTCATCACCAGGATTACAGAACGCAAGTGTGGCATACATAATACCTTCTTTACTTCCTATAATAGGTTGTACCTCTGTAGCCCAGTCGAAATCTACATGATAAGTACGCTTATAGAATCCTGCCATCGCCTTGCGCAATTCCGGTATTCCGGATGTAGGCTGATAGCCATGGGCATTAGACTGTTGGGCCACTTCGCATAATTTATCTATTGTTTTCTTAGATGGTGGCATATCAGGACTACCGATAGCAAGGGAGATGATATTCTCCCCCTTTGCATTCAACTGTGCTACTTCTTTTAGCTTACGACTAAAATAGTATTCCTGTATTTCATTAACTCTTTTAGCAGGTATAATCATTATTCTTAGTTCTTATATATTTATACTTCCTTGTATTCTCCCAATATTTTGATGTTTCTCACCAATGGTGTTATGGCATCGATACTCTGATGATATCTGGTCAGATTATTAAAGGTCAAATCGACATAAAATAGATATTCCCATTCTTGACCGATAATCGGCAAACTCTGTATCTTTGTCAGATTGATATCATAAAAGCTCAAAATAGTAAGTATCTTACTCAAGCTACCTTCTTCATGAGGTAAACTAAATACGATACTGGCCTTATCACATTCCTCTACCCTCTTTAGGAAAGAAGCCTTCCTAGGATTTGTAACCACTAGGAATCGTGTATAATTGTGTTTGTTGTCATGAATATCTTCCTCCATCACCTTCATTCCATAGAGCTTTGCCGCATATTCTGAGCATATAGCTGCCATACCATGGCATTTATTCTTCGCGATGAATTCTGCAGCTCCTGCCGTATCTTCAGCTTCAACAGCCTTTAGCTCCGGATGCTTTGACAGGAATATCCGACATTGTGCAAGAGCTACAGGATGAGAATGAACCTCTTTCAGCGTATCCCAATCATCATCAGGCAAGCAACATATACTATGTTTGATATGCAATTTATGCTCGCCAACAATCGTTGTACCCGAAGCACGAAGCAATTCATAATTATGCAACAGACTGCCAGCAATTGTATTTTCAATGGCAAGCATTCCAACGACCGTCGGATCGCGCTTAATGTTTTCAAACACCTCCTCGAACGTGCCACAGCAAATTAGTTCTATCTGCTCTCCTTCGAAGAATTCATGAGCAGCGATGTCATGGAACGATCCGATTTCTCCTTGTATTGCAATTCTCTTCATTTTTATTCTTCACCCTTCCGGGTTCTCCCTTATATACATACTTTACGAAAAACGGTCCTCACTCTTTAGAGCGGGACCGTTTCGTTATTTCTTTATAGTAGAACCATAAGTTGAAATTTACACGCAACTTCCCGCTTCACAAATTCTTGCAAAGTAAAAATAATAATAAAAAGATGCATATAATTTACTCATAATCCTTTTTGTTTCAAATTCAACTGCAAATATATAACATTTTATTCGTTTACACAAACAATCTGCTAATTATTTTATATTTTTTCTGTCAAATCCTAAAATATATTCTATTAGCTCTTCCGATAAATGTGTAGATTTTATTGGATGAGTTTGGGATCGTCTTTGCCTACCACGAAACGAAAAATTATCTAAACGGATTGTTTTTCCGATAAGCTTCTTCTACCTTTCGTTGGATATCTTCTGTACCTTCGGCTTTGAAGTCGCCATCTACATTTGCTACCTCTGGAGTCAACTCAAGTACTTTACGAGCATCCTCTTCTGCGCCCTCTTTATCTCCCTTTTCCAGTTTGATAGCGCCACGTTCCTTATAAGCGATAGCAGAGAATGGATCTGCCTCAACGACACGATCATAGAATTTGATAGCTTCATCGTTTTCTCCTTTGGCATGCAATACACGAGCCTTCAGCATCAACACATCTTCGTTCTCTGCCTTTGAATGACTCATCAACCAGTCTGCATCCTCACCGGCACCATTCAGATCACCCATTTTCAACAGAGTTTCACCTCTTAATAGATATGCCCCTTCTATTACATGGTCATCCTTCAAGTCTTCAGTATTCTGTGCTTCACATTGCATAATACACTTAGTAAGCAAGGCAACACCAATAATTTGATTTCCTTGTCCTAGGACCGCTCTGGCATGAAGGAATCTCACTTGAGGGTCATCAGCATCTATCGTCTCAGCCTTATCACACACTACCGCCATCTCATCGTAGTCTTCCATCATGAAGGCAATATTGGCCATATTCTTCAATATCAAGATGTTATCAGGTTGAGCCTCTTTTAAAATCTGCAACTGCCCCATTGCTTCAGACAACTGGCCCATTGCTGTATAAGCACGCGAAAGATAATCATTGATTTCCAAATCAGTTTTGATTTCAAGTGCATGATTAAAACATTTCACGGCATACTCAAACTCACCTTGGCGTAAAGCTGCTACACCATCATATTTCAACACCTCAAAATTCTTGGTCTCCTGCTGTTTTTTCTCGTTCTCAGGACTAACCTCTTGACCACTAAAAAGTTTCTTGAAAAATCCCATATAATATTTTAATGCTTAATCTTTTCATATATGTCTTCTGGAAGGACATCAATACGTGTCTGTTTAGGATATCTTCCGTTCATTTTCTCAAAGGCCTCACCCACCAAACGTTGACGGTCAAATCGATATTCTGCGTTGATATAGCCATCCGTACCATCTTGCGCCAAGATATAGCAAGTAAGATATTGCTGATACCCTACCACCTTGTCGCCTTCTGTCAAAGATATGCTTCCCCATGTTTTCATTGGGAGCGCCACACTTTTTACGACCGCATTAGGATACACCTTGCGGAATTTCTGCAAACAGACTTCCTTCAAAGCGATGGCATCATCACCACGATAACGGTCTTCCGTATATATTGGCATATATTGTGCACGAAGTTGAGCATCCTTAGTATCATCTATCCCAAATTCTCGCTTAATACTCTTCGTAACTTTCTTAGTGGTCTTCTTTGTCTTTTTCCATATAGTGGATGCCTTACCGGCAAACGTATTGTCCGTCGATTTCTGCTGAGCCTGTGCTGCTGTCAGCGATAAACTGGCAAGCAAAATGATCATTGTTGTTCTTTTCATCATATTGGAATATTTTATTCAGAGGCAAAAATAACAAAAAAGAATTTAGCATAAGTCTGTATCAATGATAAAAATCTGTAAAATCAACGATTTCTAACACTTTTTGATATTTTAAGTTTCTTCTTTTATACTTTTTATTTTTATCTTTGCCCCCAATAGAATTATTTTTCATTCATGAAGAGATACTATATATTCATTTTATCATGTCTGTGTCTTTCGCTGAATGTAAAAGCACAAGACAATCGTAATCTCAACATTCCTCACGGTTTGGATGTTGAGACTCAGAAACATTTATGGCAACAGATGGTTGCTGATACCACGAAAAGTGAGAATCTTGCAGACTCTTCCCAACCTATCATCCAGCCCCCTTCGATAATCCAATCGTATGCATACGGATTACATCCGGGCCTCAACGCTTCTGTCGGCATTTCTGCTTTCGCAACGTTTGGTAAGAACGTACCACACCATGGAGGTTTCGGACAAGATATCAATTTATCATATCTTACTCCACTTACTAAGGACGGTAAGTTATGGCTCGACCTTGGAGGATATTTCAATAACACGACATGGGGCGGTGACAGTTATCGCGATGTTGGGCTATACGGAATACTTGGTTACAAATTCGACGAACATTGGGAGGGTTTTGCTTATGGACAACTCTCAATCAGCAACAATTACGACAATCTGTGGAACCGTTATGGTTACTACGGATATAGCCCTTATTGCTATGGATACCCTATAATGGGATATTCTCCATTATATTATGGTATGGGAACT
Source organism: uncultured Prevotellaceae bacterium (assembly GCA_902775075.1). The sequence goes on from CACYKX010000013.1 coordinate 12,381, forward strand.
CCGATGGGCTATGGAATGGGAATGTCCGGTGCCAATGTAATCGGGGCTGGCGTAAAATATAACGTCAACAAGAATTTCTCTATCGGAGTAAGTTTCCAAGGGGTTTGGTACGACAACAATCCTCATCGAAGATTCTTCGAGCATTATTCTTATCCTGCACCTCAGGATGCCAACTAAGAGGCAATTCCTGAGGAAACAGGTTGATTTTTGCTAGAAAAACTTGAGTCGTAGCGAATTCAGTATGACACTCACACTAGAAAATGCCATTAGAGCACTTGCCCATGTAGGTGTTATTTGGAAATCGATATCAAACAGATATAATACTCCCGCAGCAATAGGGATACATATTATATTATAGATAAAGGCCCAAAATAGATTTTCCCGAATCATCCTTACCGTTTTTCGGCTCAGATGAATGGCGTTAGTAATCGTTTGCAAGTCGTTTCCCATCAAGACGACTTGAGCGACATCCATTGCGACATCGGTACCCTTACCAATCGCAATGCTCACATCTGCCATAGCCAAGGCTTGTGTGTCGTTGACGCCATCCCCTATCATGGCTACAGTTTTTCCCTCGCTCTGCAACTTTCTTACCAGGTTCTCCTTATCTCCGGGCATCACATTACTCTGATAATGAATGATACCGGCTTGCTCCGCCCAATATGCGACAGCCTCATTCTTGTCACCACTCATCATATACACGTCGATACCATCGCTCCTTAATCGACTCATGACCTCCTGAGCATGTGGTTTCAACTTCTCACGTTCCTCAAGAGAAAGAGCGTCAGCTTGAGTAAAGTCAACATTCTTGTTAGGAATGGTAAGTGTCCCCGTCTTGTCGGTTACGAGAGCATCCACCTTACATAATTTCTCCAAAGCCGTAGCATCCTTGATAAGTATCTGTTTCTCGGCAGCTTTCCCTATCCCTATCATCATGGCTGTCGGAGTTGCCAATCCCATTGCACACGGACATGCGATTACCAATACCGCTACCGCAGACAAGATGGCATGAGGCAACACTTCATTTCCACCCAACAACCACCATAATAAAAAGGTGAAAAGAGAAGCAAATGCAACCGTTGGTACGAATACTAAAGATAGGCGATCAACGATTCTCTGTACCGGAGCTTTAGAACCTTGTGCTTCCTGTACCATCTTGATGATATGTGCAAGAGCTGTATCTTCACCTATCATCCTGGCCCTCATTCTCAGTTTACCTTGACTCGGAATGGTACCGGCCATCACATGAGATCCTTTTCTCTTCTCGACAGGAGTTGGTTCTCCCGTAATCATACTCTCGTCAACATAGGCGGCATCTGCAGTCATAAAACTCTCCGCAAAGATTACTTCGCCGTCTACAGGTATCTTCTCTCCGGCCCTTACCTCCAGAACGTCACCCTTCTCTATTGTCGATATAGGTACTTCTTCGATCTTACCATCCTCTATGATATGGGCAGTCTTAGGTGCCAATCCCATCAGGTTTCGAATACTTGACGTCATACCATCCCGAGACTTTTCCTCAAGAAGTCTTCCTGTGAGGACAAAAGTAATGATCATTGCCGATGCATCATAGTAGGTATGCCATACGATTCCTCTAGTCCCCCATACCTCATTTCCCCAGAAGGTATTGAAGATACTAAACACTAGAGAAATTCCCGTTGACAACGCCACTAAAGTATCCATGTTCGCAGCAACGTGCATTAGTTGTTTCCATGCTGTACGATAGAAAGTCCATCCGCAAATCGCGATATTGAATATAGCGATAAGCATCGACAGGAGATTCGACATCAAGTCGGAACCACAAGAAATCCATCTCATGGAGAATGCCATAATCAACACAGAGAACACCCAACTAAGTATGGTCTTGAAACGAAGATTCCGATAATACTGTCTTTCTATTTCATCTGTCTTGCGATCTTCTTCTATGACAAGATCGTATCCAATGGCGCTAATCTCACTCTTTATCTGCTGGAGCGTGATGATTCTCTCGTCATATTCTATCAATGCAGTTCTGCTGGGTAAACTGACAGAGGCATACTTGATACCTTCCAAGGTATTCAACTTACGCTCTACATTTGCCGAACAGGCAGAACATGCCATTCCTATAACAGGAACTGTCTTCTTCAATAACATCTTCTTGGAGATTATAGAATCAACTCGAACTTGCCAAGGTCGTTTACAGCATTCTGAATATCGGTATCCTTAACTGTTTCCTCTTCAAAATCTACCGTAACATCATGATTGACCAGATTCACCTTTGCGCTATTTACGCCATTCAGTTCCTTTATAGCATTCTCTACCTTTGTGGCACAATGCTCACACTTCATTCCATTTACCGTGAAAACTTTATTCATATCGTTCTACTTTTTATAAATTTACTTCTTGTGCATCTCCCCCTCCGGGAATATACGCGGATATAATAATGATGCAAAAATAACAATTAATTCCGATAACTAAAGTTCTGAAAAAACATTTTTTTAACTTAATACGATATTCTTTAGCTAAAAACTTTGAACTTCCAAATTAAATATATACTTTTGCAGGCGAAAAGCGAAATCTCGGAGGGAAACGCGCGCAATATAATCCCTTTAAGGTCATCACTTTAACTGACGATAAGAACGAATTATAGAGCTTTTAGTTAAAATTAGAACGAATGCGTGGCGACTAAGCGCATAATTACTTAAAGTATGAACAAAAAGAGAGTTACTATCTTAGTAGCACTGGTTTCTATTCTCCTATCGATTCAAGCACAGGAATGTCATAGAGGCAATAACCTTTTAGGGAAATTTCAACAACGTTATGCCGTTATGGATTCCTTACTGGCGAATTTGGGGAGAAGGAATTCTAACACTCAAGGTGAGCAGATAACGTCTGTTCACATTGTTCCTGACGATGTTTTTCATAACCTCAACAAGGCTGATATCGATGCCTTAAAGGCACAAAATGGATTGCAGACTACAGGACAGTTATATGTACGACCGGGCAAAGGTTTGAGTTATGACCCTGACGATCCCTTGGTCGCATATAATGCCAAAGCACAAGTAGAGGTAAACTGGGATTTCTTTCAAAGTTCTTACTATAGACGTAAACAGAAAATCAAACTCATTACAACACGTAACGAACTTGAACGAATGCAATACGAACGGGATGCACTTCTCGAGACTATCGCAGATGAGCATGTCCGCATTCGCCGCATCGATTATAGCTATCTTCTGGGAGTACTGAAGGAACATAGCATCAATCTTGCGCTACTCACCTCAACTCAGAGTTATCTTCTTAAGACAGAATCAATCTCGAGTGATGAACTTCTAAAGCTAATCTCAGAAAAGGCAGAACTTGACCGACAGATTGTTTCTATCGAAGCCGATTCTATATATCAACCGCGAATTCCACAAATGCCGGAAAACATCGCCATCGATACGACATCCGTACTTTCTTATATCCGTAGCTACTATTACGATGTACGTCGACTTGCCCTTCAAAGAGAGGTTTTACAGGCGGAACTAGAAAACACAGATTTCTTAAGTACTACTCATATCATGCCTTTTGCTCGATTATCTTATTATAATAGGTATAAGGCGCACAACACTCAGAATTTTGACGTCGGCATATCATGGCGTATTCCACTTTCTTTCGATACCTCCAAGAAACGTAAGGCTATCGTGGCACGCCAGGATGTTATCGATGCACAATATGCACAAACTACCTCGGCTATAGAAAAGCAGTTGAAACTAATCTTCACCGAGATAGCAAGTTACAATAATAATATCCGTGGCGAATACCAACGCATGAAAAAGCTTAAAGCCTATCTTGACATACGCAACAAAGCTTATCGAAATGCACTCGGAAACAATTACTCAAGATTGCAACGACTACAGGAATATAATGCCTATCTTTCTTCATGGGAACGCATGCTTACCTTTGTGTATCAGCGTGATGAACGTTTAGTCGATCTACAGGCTTATATTATCAATCAACCACTCAGTCGGTTCCTTATCAAAACTGTATTAAAATGAGATCATTTAATTTCAACGGACAATCAGGAGATGAGAATCTAGAGCAAATCATCACCGCTCGAAAGAAAAAACTGGCCAAGCAGCAGATCGTTTTCTCTTTCATTGTCATCTTCTTGCTCATCATACTGGGATTCTATATTGCCCAAAAACTAATATATAGTGAGTTTGATGGCTATGTGCAGACTGATTATGAGAACTATAAAGCTATCGATGATATTTATGTCTTCGACCATTATAAGAAGGTTGGCGACTTCGTCCTTCCTGGTGATACGCTTTATTCTTATATGTACCTCAGCAATATTTTGGATCAGGAAAATCTAAACCAAGAACCGGGTGTTGTCATAGCCGATCGTACGGCCCGATTGCAACAAGGAGTAAATGGGTCTGATGCTAATGTTATACGAGTAAGAATACAGGAACTTCGCAAACAGATTGCCAAGGAAGATCACGACATCCGTTTCGGACTTTCAGACAACTCTCATAAGCTCGACCTTCAACGTGAGCTCGCTGTAGCTCAGGAACAACTGAAAGCGGCTCTCAGCAAGGATAATGTATATCGACGCATCGGCCAAGAGACACGCATTGCCATGCACCGCACAGGATATAGCCGATGTAAAGGTGTGAGCAGCGATGCTGTCGTATTTCGATGTTTCTACAACAAGTATTCAAGTGCCATTCGATATGCTATCGCTAAGGATAGTGCTGTGGTGACGAAATTCTGGACGACTCCTTTCTCACCAGCGTTCAAGGAGGACCCTATCCTACAGCTCCAACCTATCAATTTCCAGAAAAGCAATATGCAGGTGGTAGCATATGTGCCTACGGACAAAATGAATACTGTCAACAATAATACCATAGCTGATGTCATCGTCAACGAGGACGTACAGTTCAAAGCCAAAGTTTCACTATTGGGTGTACGAACAGAAGAGTTACCAAAAGAACTCCGCAACAGTCTGTCACACATCTACACGGTAGTCATCGTAGTCTTCGAACCTCTGCCTAATCAGGTGATGCCTCTTTGGGCAGCCGTAGACCACGTTCCAGTAAAAATAAGAATCAAGAACCTTGATAATGGATATAAGGGTAACTTCACCGATTATTGGTACATCAACGGACGTACCGTAACACCTAACACCGAGAAAGCTATCCATCTACAAATCAAGAAGCAACGCGAAAGGAGATACCACTATGGACAAAACATATAGTTATCAGATTATTACCAATGTAAACGGACGACATATTCTCATCATCAACAAATTGATCGATATCGACCGTGAACCGTCACTCCACGATGAGGATTTCGACGCAATATACATCAACATATCGCACCGTTCCTATGAGGAGAACCGACTCATTGTGAGATGGACATCACCGATGCGTGTCGTAAAATGTTATCTCAAACCGCGTTTCGCCACTTCGTCGCTGCACGATTTCATGCACTTTGCCAGTAATCTGGTGGATGGATATTGTTCTACTCCTTACGATAAGAGTTTCACCGACTTCATCGAGCAAACCTACTCAAACATCGAGAAGTATAACATTCGTCGTGTGCTTACTGATGCTAGTGCCACCTCAGCACGTTTCTATTCGTCACTTATCAAATATGAAATTACACGTGGACGCATCAGTTTCACCAATTCTACAATTCGTGGATTAGCTCGTGGCTACTCAGAACTCTACCTTTCATGGTATGATAACCAGGAGACTCTACAGGTTGAAGAGCGTACCAAGTTCAACCTGAAAATGGAGGAACTGGGATATGCCGAGAAGTCGCATTTCGTAGAACGTATCCATACGTGTCCTAAGTGTGGACATTCGCATCTACTATTCATCGAAAGTTGCCCACAATGCCAAAGTAGTGACATCCATCAGGAAAGTATTATCCATCATTTCCGTTGTGCCAACGTATCACCGGAGAGCACTTACAATTACGACGGACAACTGCGATGCCCTAAATGTAAACAGTTCCTTCATCATATCGGAGTGGATTACGACCGTCCTGCCATGGTATACACCTGTAACACCTGTGGTAACACCTTCTTACAATCCAAGATGAAGGTCATCTGTTCAAATTGTGGCGAGACATCCACTCCTGAAGCTCTTAACCCTGTGGACGTATGGGAATATAAACTTACACGCGCCGGCATCGAGGCTTTCGCCACCGACGAGGCTTTACTCCAGATAGAAAGCAAGGATATCTACTCCGGTTATTCTTCGTATGCCGACTTCACCCGTGCCATCCAGTCGTTCAACGATATGTCATCATATCGTGGACAGGTGCTCATCGTGTGCCGATATGCCTATAATTATAATGGCGAACAAGGTTCATACCGACTCTTCGATGTCATCAGAAGTCTACTCTCCAAGATGGTCACCGTCAAGGTTTCCGACCATAATAACGAGATTTATGTCCTCATCCTCGCTCATGAAGACCACGTAGAAGAGGAATATAATCAGGCATCGAGTGTCATCGAGCAGATCTTCACAGAGTATGCCATCACGATGAAGGGATTTAGTGCTCACCTCATCAACAATTATGTATTCGAACAGGGCGATAACGAAGACGAGTTCTTACGTCGCCTCGAACTCAAAGAGTCAGACCCTGCAAACCAAGAAAATGCGCTATTAAATAATCATGAATGAACAAATCATAGATATGTTGCTCAATGCGCCAAGATATCTCATCAACATGATACTTGACGCATATCGTGATATCGAGGTATGCTTTACGCGAAATCTCGATATATGGACTATACTGCATACCTACTGGTATTTGTTTTTTATCGAATTTCCTCGATATTATCTGTTGGAAATCATTATATGCATCAGCTACAAGATGCACTGGCGCACACGTATGCGCAATAATGCCGTAGCGCGAATGCTTCTCTTCACAGAACGCCCACTGGTAAGTATCATCGTACCGGGAAAGAACGAGGGCCAACATATCTATGCACTCGTGAAAAGTTTGCGCGAACAGACTTACCAGAATTATGAGGTTATCGTCATCGATGATGGTAGCGATGATGCCACCCCACTCTTTTGCCGAGATCTGGAACGCAACGGATATATTGATAAATTCCTGCGTATGTCGGTACGTGGCGGAAAGGCTAGTGCTGCCAACGCCGGACTGCGCCTATCCAAAGGAAAATATATCGTACATCTGGATGCCGACTCATCACTCGACCGAGATGCTATCGAGAAGATCCTAATTCCTTTCTACCTCGACCCTAAGGTAAAAGGTGTCGGTGGATGTGTGAAAGTACGCAACACATGGGACACCATATGTACCACTATGCAGAGTTTGGAATATCTCAAGACAATTCAGGTAGGACGCATGGTAACGAGCGCCCTCGACATCTATCATATTATATCAGGAGCTTTTGGTGCCTTCGACCGTGAGGCACTGGAGAGCGTAGGAGGATGGGACATCGGTCCGGGACTGGATGGTGATATCACACAAAAATTGCGCAAAGCAGGTCATAAGGTGAAATTTGCCAACGAAGCCGTATGTCTCACCAATGTACCTACCAAATGGTATGCCCTCTTTAAGCAACGCAAACGATGGTCTCGCTCATTGGTACGATTCCGCCTCAGGAAACATAGAGACATGCTATTGCCAAATAAGAATTTCTCGTTTGCCAACTGGCTTTCCAATATGGAAAGTATCATGTACGACTGTGTTTTCAACTATGTCTGGGTACTCTATATGTTCGGACTCATCTTCCAATATACCGACCGTCTCTTCGAAATACTACTTGTAGGATGGCTCATCCGCTATTTCTTTGCGATAATAGCCTTCAGTATTGTCATGCTGGTAAGTGAGCGCCGCCATGAGGAGTCGATGATATTCTTCTATCTTCCACTCTCCACCTTCTATACAGGTTATTTCCTTAGAATCTGCCGACTCATCGGACACACCAGCGAACTATTCTTCTTCCGTTCTTACAAGGACAATTGGAATCCTCGCAAAACTTCAATTGCAGCTCAACTAGAAAGGCAATAAGGGTCGTATGTAGAAACATATCAGAAAAAAAACAGCACATTTATCAAATTTCTCGTTAAAAATTTGTTATTACGAAATAAAAGATATACCTTTGCAGACAAATATATAAGAAACAAGAACCAGTAATTTATCACTCAAATTTATGGCGATGTAATAAGAACACCTTGTTGAATAAATGTAAAGACAAAAATCACATTTGTCTATAGATTGTAGCAAAACGTAATTATAAGTATATAAGTAAGAAATATATAAGAGCTATTTTATGAATCCTATTGAGAATTTGAAAATTGGATTTATCGGCTTAGGCTATGCTGGATTACCAACAGCTTGCCTATTGGCCGAAAAATATCCTTTGATTGGATATGATATCAAGGCAGAACGTGTTGAGCATTTGCTCAGTTCGGCTGAGGATAAACATATCAATCACTCCCAAATTCACCATCTCATCGAAAAAGGGATGATGCTCACCTCTGACGAAGAGCAATTGAGAGATTGTAACTTTTACATCATTGTTGTACCTACACCAATCGACTTCCATAATCGTCCTGATCTTAGCTTCGTTACAGAAGCATCCAAGACCGTAGGTAAATATTTGAAAAAAGATGACATCGTAGTTTATGAATCTACGGTATATCCAGGTGCCACAGAGGAAGTATGCGTACCTGTACTTGAAGAAGCCTCACACCTACGCTACAACGAGGAATTTTTCATAGGCTATTCTCCGGAGCGTATTGTACCGGAAGATACCAAGCATACTGTTGCCAACATCGTAAAGATTACTTCTGGTTCCACTCCGGAGTCAGCAAAGTTTATCGATCAGGTGTATTCTTCCGTGCTCGAAAATGGCACATGCCCTGTATCTTCTATTCGTGTGGCAGAAGCAGCTAAAGTAATAGAAAACGCACAGCGTGATGTAAACATTGCTTTCGTCAACGAGATTGCGAAGATTCTCAACAGTTTAAATCTTGATACCAACGAAGTCATCGATGCTGCAGCCACCAAATGGAACTTCCTAGACTTCCGTCCGGGACTAGTTGGAGGACATTGCATCAGCGTAGATCCTTATTATCTTATTTCTAAGGCTTCTCACATGGGCGTATCTTGCGACTTAATGAAGTCGGCACGCAATGTCAACAACAGCATGGCGCAGTTTATTGCCAACCAAGTAATCGTACATATGGGCGAGCGCAATGTACCAATCGCTGATAGTAAAATATTACTCTTAGGATGTACATTCAAGGAGAATTGCCCTGACGTAAGAAATACCAAAGTAATTGACATTTTCGCTCATCTTGCACAATACACCAACCACATCGATATATATGATCCTGTAGCTGATGCCGATGCATGCCATAACTATTATGGCGTAAATATCAAGGAAGATGTCTCCGAATTATCTGCCGATGGCTACCAGGCTATCGTACTCTGTGTAAGCCATGAGGAGTTTAAAACTCTTGACTACGAAAAACTTAAAGGAGAGAATGCCTTTATCTATGATGTAAAGGGATTCTTGGATAAGAACTTAGTAGACTATAGATTATAATAATAAAATAAGAACTCAAGTAATACGTACTTTTTTCTACTGCCTGTTAGTGTTTCTTTACAAAACAACTAATGGCACACAGTTAACTTTTAATATATAAGTAAAAATGAAAAGAATTAACTTTTACGTGGCATCAGCTATTGCCATAATGGGCTTAGCATCTTGTTCTAGCGACGATTCCATAACAGGTGGAGGTTCGGTAGAACCAATGAAGGTTACAGGGCTACAGCTCGACAATCTGAATGCCCAAAGTCTTGGAGCTAACATCGTTAACATGTATGGTTCTAATGAAGGCACACGCGCTGCAAATGTTTCTAACTGGGGACTCCTTACCAGCATGCCTAAGTATGACACTCTCGACAAGTCTGGTGCAGCAACATTAAGCGGAAATGTTGCCAAACTTGACCTTGGCGCAGCGAAAGTATACATCTGTGATGGTGATGTAACTCTCAACAACGTATATGGCGAAGGTACTATCATCGTACCTAAAGGTGCATCTCTGAAATATAATGAGAAAGCACAGGCTTTCCTTCGCAACGCTCAGGTCACACTCTACTGCTATGGTAAGCTTAAAGTTACAGATGGTCTATACATTGGCAATGGAAATGGCAAAGGACAAAAAATATATATTGATGGTGACCTTAATTTAGGTGAAAAGCCACTAGCCGTACAAGGATGTCTGTATGTTTCAGGTAATGTGAAAGCTAGTTCTACCACCTATAACGGTCAAATATTCAACCAAACTGCTCGTGTCAACGTTCTCGGTAACTTCGAAATTGCAGGTGATATAAAATTCGATGGTAACAACCATATCGGTGGCGCCATCACAGCTAAGAACATCTTGATCGGAAGTTCAGCTCAGGTAGCTTCAGATTGTAAGGTAGATGCTACTGACAATATCGAAGTAAACTCTAACGGTGTTAGCCTTTGGGCAAATTACATTCACTGTAAAGAACTCAAGCAATGTGCAAACAGTGGTATTGAACTTGAAGACAAAGGTCTCATCAAAGTAGAGGATACTTATACCAACCTAAATAATGGTAACAACGCTGTAGTCAGCGTAAAAGGTAACAAGGCTTTGGCTGTAGTTTCTGCACCTAAATTTGTTGCGAACTATGGCGGTGATCAGAAAGCCTGCTATATCTTCAAGGCTCAGGGAGAAGGTGCACGTATAGCACTGAATATCGGTGAATACTATCGCAGCAATGATAATACACCTCATACATATAATGATTTTGATTTCTTCGGAAACACTGTAGATGCTACCAATAATAAGGAGAACGTAGTAAATATCAAAGCCGACGGCAACTGCAAACCAGCCTTCAGCAATAACGGCGAAGACCCAACTCCTGCAAGTCCTGAACTTGATGATGTATCTTCTGTAGAATACCCAGAGCACACCCACGATATTTCAGCCACCTGTGTACAGGTTGCCAACGGTCACATCTATCTGTCATATCATCAGAATGGTAAGAAGCAGAGTGGATGTATCGAAGTCCTCTCTACAGATGCTTCTAACAACAAGACAACCCTCAACCAGTTTGTTTGCGACCATAACAAGGAACTCGACTACAACCATCTGATTGTAGACAATGCAGACAAACGTATTTATCTCGCTGGTAACTCTCGTTTCAAGAGTGGTATCTTGGCATGGATTGGCCTAAACAATGAAGGTCTGCTCGATACTCAGGCTAAGGAGACAGAATCTCAGACTGGTCTTCCTCTAAACCTCATCTCTATGAAAGGTCATAAGGAATGGAAAGGTCAAGAGAATCCTGATACTATCCCTGACGGTGATGCAAACTGCGTAATACGCAATGGTAATTATCTTGAGGTAATGACAACCTCTGGATATCGTATCTTCGACATCTCTGGTGACGCTCCTGTTCTTTCTGGCAAGAACCTCTTCAAACTTAGAGCTAAGCACATCGATGCTGATGACAAGCATATCGTAACCTTGCGCTATTTGGAGAATCCTAGCGATGAGAACGCCCGCGTAAAAGCTCAGCTCGAACTTTACGACAAGAGTGATGTAAATCTCGACAGTGCCATAGCTAAATATAATGATTTCTCTATTGCTCCAAACAATGGTAAGAACGTTGTCAAGATAGACGGCAACTATGTATATGTCTGCACCAGTACCGATGGTTTGAAGGTATTCAAGATAGACGGCAATAAATTCAATCTCGTAGGCACCTATCAGCCTAAGAATGTTATCATTGCAAATGAAGAGTCAGCTAAGAAAGGTATGCCAAAAGCTCTCTGCAATGGTTGTGCTGTCGATAGCAAATATATCTATCTGGCTTATGGTTCATTCGGCCTCATCGTCCTCGACAAGGCAAAGGTTCAGGCTGGCGAAACAGATCCTAGCAAGTGTGAGGTTGCCAAGAAGAAAGCTAGCAAGTCAGCTAACTACGTAGCTTTAGGCAATGGCTATATCTATGTAGCTTATGGTCGCGACCGCTTGCAGGTATTCAAACTCGTTGATAAGAGTGCTACCTCTGGTGACACATCATACCAGACTGGTAAGTAAAAAAATTAAGATTATTAATTTGGACGATCTTACTAAAATCGTTACGAGATAATACTTTTAATGAATCTGAAGAGGTCTGCTGTGAAGCACACCTCTTTTTTTATTGATGTAATCGGAATGAACTCTTAATTGAAGTTTCATCCAAATAACAACAATCCCGACTCTATAAACAAGAGCCGGGATTAATTCTTTTGCACAATCTCTTACCTATCAAAAAGTCGTTATACCTAAAACCATTAATAGTTGCTTGCAATACATTGATAGCATCGCATATATAACCACTTGTCTGTGGCTGCAAATATAATTGAAAAGAGAATATTATTTGTAAAGATTTCAGTAAATCTGCATTTTTGAGATGTTTTTCACCCCAAATGCAGACCACTACTTATAGGAATATTTTACGAAGTTAACTCCATCATTTTACGTAGTTAACTATATCAGCTTACGCAGTTAACTTCATCGGTCTACGCAGTTAACTGCGTAGCCTTACGAAGTTAACTGCGTAAAATGTAAGATCAGATTTTCTGTTGCATCATAATCTGAATGATGCGTTCAGCAGTACGTCCATCCCATCGATCAGGGATTCCGGCTTTCTTCCATTCACCACGTACCATACGATCGGTAGCCTCGGCCAACTGCGCTGCATCCTCACCAACCAATACATTAGTGCCAACCTTCACCGTCTCGATATGCTCGGTATAACTATTGAGGGTAATACAAGCCACCTGATTAAATGTAGCTTCTTCGGCAACATTACCGCTATCCGTGATGATACCTAAAGCTTCGGCTGTGAGACGTGAGAATTCAAGATAGCCCATAGGACTGACAATATGGAAATGATGCAGGTCGAGACCACGCTGATGCGCAAAATCCATGATCATCCGCTTAGCAGGCTCACGCAATGGAGCAATAACAGGTGTATCACCGGAAACTGCAAGCATCTCGCTGAGCATACGATATAGATTCTCGCTATCTGCAAGTAGGGCTTTACGATTAAGCGTGAACACGATGTAAGGGTGACGTTGACCATCAGCCATTATAGCAGATTCCACCTCGACAGGCAACTGGGCATTAACGATACGCTCATGATTATAGCGTAAATTGTCCATCAAGATATTACCCACAGTGTAGACCTTAGAGAGTTCAGCACCCTCCTTATTGGCTATCGAGTTGTTACTGATACCGGCAGTGAAAAGGATGTCGCTAAGTCCATCGATAACAAGACGATTAATTTCCTTAGGCATAGTGATATCAAAAGAACGGGTACCAGCGGCAATATGTGCCAAAAGAATACCTTGCTTCTTAGTTACGATACTTGCTGCCATGGTAGAAGCCAAATCGTCAACGACAATGACTGCATCAGTAGGATATTGCTGAAGATAAAGTTCAAACTGAGACATCACACGACCTGTGAGTTCATTAAGGTTTTCACAGTCAACTCCAAGAAACTCGTCGGGACATTTAATTCCAAGTTCATTGAAGAGAGACTCTTCAAGAGTAGAATCATTTTTAGGACCAGCATACACTAGTCGATATGTAGGTTTATCAGCGTGTTCACTACGGTCAATAGCTCTTATAATTGGCGCAACCTTGATAAAATTTGGTCGTGCGCCACAGAAAATACAAATATTCATTGGCATATCTTATTTTGACGACAAAATTACTAAAAAAAATAAAGGTTGCAAACAGATGCAACCTTTATTTCTTTTTTATCAAGGATTTTTTTCATTCACCCTTAAAGAGTTCCTTAATACCGCCTATACTGCCCATAAGATTACTTGACTCGTAAGGTAGGAATACGGTCTTGGTCTTATCGCCAGAAGCTACCTCGTTGAGCATCTGGATATACTTCTGTGCCAACAGATAGTTGGCTGGGTTGGTACTCTTACCCACAGCCTCTGTAATTTTTCCGATGGCAATAGCTTCGGCTTCAGCTTTTCGGATGCGCGCCTGTGCTTCACCTTCAGCATTAAGGATAGCTTGCTGCTTAGCAGCTTCGGCCTTATTGATGATAGCGGCTTTATCACCCTCAGACTGCAAAATCTGCGACTGCTTATTACCTTCACTGGTGAGAATAGCGGCACGCTTGTTACGCTCGGCTTGCATCTGCTTCTCCATGGCCTGAAGTACGCTCTGTGGAGGGGTGATATCTTGTAGCTCTACACGGTTTACCTTGATACCCCATTTGTTGGTGGCATCATCAAGCACACCACGAAGTTTGGTATTGATGGTGTCTCGAGAGGTAAGGGTCTGGTCGAGTTCCATCTCACCAATGATGTTACGCAGAGTGGTCTGAGTAAGTTTCTCAATGGCGTTAGGCAGATTATTGATTTCATAGACAGCCTTAAAAGGATCGACAATCTGAAAATAAAGCAAGGCATTGATCTGCATCTGGATATTATCCTTGGTGATCACGTTCTGACGATCAAAGTCGTATACTTGCTCACGTAGGTCAATAGTATTGGTATATACATATCGACCATTCTTCATGGCCACAATTTCCTTGGCATGGTCGATGAACGGAATGATGATATTGATACCCGGTTTAAGAGTGGCATAATATCTACCAAGTCGCTCAATAATTTTGGTTTCACTCTGGGGAATGATGACGATGGTCATCTTCACAAAAATAAGTACCATCACTACGATGGCCACTAATACATAGGTTCCTATTTCCATAGCATGATTATATAAATGATGATTATTAAACTTCTTCGACGGTGACAATGATGGATTCACGATCGATGATTCTCACTCGCTTGCCCTTGACAATGGTCTCACCTCTAGATATAGCGCGCCATTGATCACCATCTACCTTGACATATCCGGAATGATCGGGCTGGATGTCTTCAATAACTACGCCTTCACGACCTATCAAGGCATCTGCATTGCTCTCACGTTGTTCTCCTCTACGATGCAGACTCCTTACAAGACGTGGTCGAATGAGTCGGATACTCAACAAGGAGAATATTGCCCATACCAAAACTTGTAGCCAGAAAGGTAGACCGATGAGGGCTGCTACAACGGCAAACAAACCGCCAATGGCGAAACAAGTGATGAAGAAATCGCCGGAGGTAAGCTCTAGAATGAGGCAAACAAAGATGCCTACAGCCCATAGTATCCATAAACTGGATACTACGTGGCAAAGATTGAATGAAATAAAATCTATCATGGTTATATAGGTTTAATGTGTCGTAGTTATTGATATAATGCTTACTAGCGTTTCTTGGTTGACTTCTTGCCAGATGTCTTCTTGGTTGAAGTTTTCTTTGTTGCTGTAGCTGACTTATAATAGGTCATAGCCTCTGCCATCTCACTCTGCAATGCTTTTATACGCTTACTATCACTAGGATGGGTAGAGAAGATATCGCTGCTACCAGAACTAGACTTCTGTCCCATACGCTGCCAGAATGGTATGGCTTGTTGAGGGTCGTAACCTGCCATAGCTGCAAAGATAAGACCTAGATGGTCGGCTTCCAATTCGTTCTGCCGACTATATTTCAAATTACGGAACTGCGCATAACCACTGGCAAGTTCTCCTGTGATCTTTCCTACATTCGCATCTCCCGTAATAGCACCGACAACGCTTGATCCTAAACCTATCAATGTGCTCTGATTCTGCTGCTTGGTAAGCAATTCGGCACTATGTTTTGCTACGGCATGAGCAATCTCATGACCCAAAACGATGGCAAGACAGGTTTCATTCTGGGTGTATGGAAGTAAACCTTCGTATACTACGATTTTTCCACCAGGCATACACCATGCATTGGCTTCTTTATCCTGTACTAGATTGAACTCCCAATTGTAATTCTTTACATCTCCACTATATCCGTTGTTATTCAGAAAATTCACTACGGCATTGGCCAATCGACTTCCTACACGCTGTACCATGGCTGTCTGCGAGGCATTCGTGCTCTTCTTGGCGGTTTTCATGAATTTCTGATATTCCTGAGTAGAAAGGCTCAATATCTGTTGATCATCGTAAGTAGAAGATATACGATGTGCACGTCCTGTAATAGGAACGGTTTGGGTGGTTCCACATGCACTCAACGTGAGTGCTGCAATAGCTGTAATTACTAAAACTTTTACTTTTTTCATCTTTCCCTAATTATGTATCTTATGCAAAGATAAGAAAAAAGTAAATAGGGACGCAACTGTTTACATGAAAATTTGATTATTATAGGCATAAAAAAATCGCATACCCTAAAGATATGCGATCCTATTTATTTCTCTCTCAAAAAGTTTTTCCTATTCTTACTTGATAATACCACGGTTTACCATTGTGGTATTAAGCAAAAGAAGATACTTACGATACTGACTCTTAGAAAGGATAGCGTGAGCATACTTCAAATCATTGAGAACAGCTTTGTTAACCTTAGCTTCTTTCTCGTCACCCTTCAAAGAAGCAGCGCTCATCAACTCAGCAGTGAAGTTCTTATGTACATCTTCAAGAGCTTCCTCCTGATCCATGTTCATACCTAAAGCATCAGCCAAACGATCCATGTTAACGTTCATGTTGTAAACTGCTGTTGCCTCTGTTGCCTCATCGGCTGCGAATGTAGCTGTTGTCATACTCAACATTGCTACTACTGCGATCATTAACTTCTTCATAATCTTTTTACCTTTGTGAGCTTCGCCTCATAGGACTCGCTCGTTAAACATTATCCTTGTGTCGCAAAATTATTCTATCTCTCTTACCTATATCGAGAGGCTTTATTTTTCTTTCGACATTGCAAAGATATGAACTATTTATTTATCTCGCAAGCTATTTATCAGATTGTTTGCGCAAACAGCATACTTTCTTGATATAAATCAACGGGTATAACTTACATTTTGATATATTTACCTATATTTTGATACTTATTCGTAGAAATGACACGTCATCAACTTACCATCTACAAAGGGTGAATATGATTCTATTGTTTATATAGGCCGAAAAAATAGGGTATGATATATAATAAGGTGTAATATCTAGCTTTTTTCATCTATTTCTTTGGTTTTATAGCTAAATAACCGTACCTTTGCACAAATCAAAAAATATAGAAATCATAATGGATAATAAAACCAACAAGTACATCGCAGCTCAATATAAGCTGTATGACGTGACCGATGGCAAGTCGGAACTAGTCGAGGAAACTACAGACAACCGTCCTTTCGACTTCATCTCTGGCTTGGGTATCACTATCCCTGCCTTCGAGGAGGCTGTGGTAAACCTGAACAAAGGTGATAACTTTGAAATTGAATTGAAACCAGAAGAGGCTTACGGTCCTCACGTCGATGAACGTATACTCGATTTGGATAAGAATATCTTCTGCATTGATGGCAAATTTGATACTGAACATATCAAGGTGGGCGCTATCGTTCCTCTTCAAAATGCTGACGGTAACAGATTTAACGGTGTTGTGCTGGAGATTGGCGAAAATACTGTAAAAATCGATTTAAACCATCCTCTTGCTGGGCGCACTCTCCTATTTAAGGGGTCAATCTCTGAAAGTCGCTTAGCTACTAACGAAGAGGTGGCTCAATATATTAGTGCCATCAACGGAGAAGGTGAGGGTTGTAGCGGAAACTGCGGTCACTGTGGCGGTCATCATCACGAAAATGGTGAAGGATGCTGCGGCGGAAACGGTGATGGAGAGGGCTGCAACTGTGGCGGACATTGCCACTAATCATTCATAGAAATAACCATTAAAAAAAGGAGGAACAGATATGCGGAACACATTTGGCAACGTATTCACGCTAACGACATTTGGGGAAAGCCACGGCATCGCAGTAGGTGGTATCGTTGATGGCTTCCCCGCTGGCATCGATATCGACTTGGATTTCGTACAAAAAGAATTAAACCGAAGACGACCAGGACAAAGTCATATCACAACAGGAAGGAATGAACCTGATAAGGTGGAATTCCTAAGTGGTATCTTCGAAGGTAAATCTACAGGAACACCTATTGCCTTCGAAGTGAGAAATACGAACCAGCACTCACAAGATTACGAGAATATGCGCAGTCTGTTCCGCCCTTCTCATGCTGATTTTACCTATTATAATAAATATGGTATACGCGACCATCGCGGAGGTGGACGCTCATCGGCTCGCATCACTATCGCAAGATGTGTGGCGGGGGCCTTGGCCAAACTGGCTTTGCGACAATTAGGGATCTCGGTGTGGGCATATACTTCACAGGTAGGCAATATTGCACTCGATAGGGATTATACTAAATATGACCTGAATAAAATCGAAGATAACATTGTTAGATGCCCTGATGCGGAAAAAGCCAAAGAGATGGAAGACCTTATCGCTTCCGTAAAGGCTGACGGAGATACTATAGGAGGTGTCATCACTGGCGTCATCAAAGGATGCCCCGTAGGTCTGGGAGAACCAGAATTCGACAAATTACATGCACAACTAGGAGCTGCAATGCTCGGTATCAATGCAGTGAAAGGCTTTGAATACGGGGATGGATTCTGTGGAATTACCGCTCGTGGTAGTGAACAAAATGATGTTTTTATCAATGATGGCAACGGAATTTCTACCATCACAAATCATAGTGGAGGTATACAGGGTGGCATCAGTAATGGACAAGATATTTACTTCAGAGTGGCTTTCAAACCTGTGGCTACACTTCTAAGAGAACAAGATACGGTGGACATAAAAGGAAATGCTACACAACTGACTGCCCGTGGCCGACATGATCCTTGTGTCTTGCCAAGGGCTGTGCCTATCGTAGAATCGATGGCTGCAATGGTTATTTTAGATAATTTCCTTCTAAACAAGACCATTAAACTATAAAAAGAAAACAATAAATCACTTTTTCCCTTTTCTATAAGGGGATTATAAGAAAAAATCATTATATTTGCATTAAACTTATGGGGACTTGAGAAAGTCGCACATAATGTTTAGTTAAGTCTAGTTTAGTTTTTGTGTTGGTTGGGGCAGCCTTTATGGTTGCCCCATTTTTTATCTACTAACTATTGTATCGTACCTATAATTTCATTTACATCCTTCACACCATGGGCATCAAGCCATTCATTGATACCGTCTTTTACCTTCTTGGTAACTGCTGGATCGATGAAGTTGGCTGTACCTATCTCTATCGCCGTAGCACCACACATCAGGAATTCTATGGCATCCTTGGCATTACAGATTCCTCCAAGGCCTACTACAGGAATTTTAACAGCATGGGCAACATCGTAAACCATACGAAGAGCTACAGGCTTTACAGCTGGTCCACTCAATCCTCCTGTACGAATACTCAATACAGGTTTACGCTTTTCGATGTCTACAGCCATTCCCATCAGGGTGTTAATTAACGAAACACTGTCTGCGCCTTCAGCCTCACAGGCACGCGCAATATCGGCAATATTGGTAACATTCGGTGACAACTTCACTATCATCGTCTTATGATATACCTTGCGTACCGCTTTTACGACACTGGCAGCTCCCTCACAAGTAACACCAAAAGCCATCCCACCAGACTTTACATTAGGACACGAGATATTAACCTCAATGGCAGGAATCTTATCCAACATTGCGATTTTCTCTGCGCAAGCTGCATAAGTTTCTGGCGAATTCCCACTCACATTCACAATCATATTGGTATCTATATTCTGAATCTGAGGATAAATATTCTCGCAGAAATAATCTACACCTTTATTCTGAAGTCCTACACAATTAAGCATTCCTTGGGCCGTCTCTGCCAATCTAGGATAATCATTTCCCTGACGTGGCTCCAGCGTGGTACCTTTTACAATAATGCCACCTAGTTCATCCAATGGAACAAAGTCAGCAAACTCAAGACCATAGCCGAATGTACCCGATGCTGTCATTACTGGATTCTTAAGTTCCAGTTCATTTATCTTTACATTTAGATTTGCCATGATAATTGATTAATATTAAACACAGGACCTTCCTTACATACACACAGATTACCCTTAGTAGTCTTCTCAACACAGCATAGACAAGCACCTAATCCGCATGCCATCATGTTCTCTAATGATGCCTCACAATTGATATTCTCGGAATGGGCATATCGAGCCACACTTACCATCATCGGCTTAGGACCACAAGTAGAAATCTGATCAAACTTTTCTTGTCGCAAAATCGAATGATCGGTCACAAATCCTTTCTCACCAGCAGAGGCATCTTCTGTAGTAATATACACTCGGCCATACTTTCTAAAAAGGTCAACTTCTAGTAGGTCTGAAGCTGAACGAGCTCCCAAAAGGAAAACAGGTTCTGCTCCATAATCTCTAATAAGTTTACCAAAATAGAGAAGTGGGGCAACACCAACACCACCACCTACTAGAAGAATCTTTTGACTTTTAGAGGTTGGCATTGTAAATCCATTACCCAAAGGAAGAACACAATTCAGTTTATCTCCTTCCTGAAGTTTTGATAACTGTCGGGTTCCCTCACCAATTGAAGCAACGAGTAACCAGAGTTGATTATGTTCACGATCGACAAAGTGGATAGAAATCGGACGGCGTAGAAATGTATCTTGAGAATGATCGACACGGACTTCTACAAATTGTCCAGGTAACATCTCCGGTAGAGGCTTTGAGTCGGTTAATTTTATAAGCACATGCTTATCACTTAATGCTTCTACAGAGACTACTTGAAGGTCTAGAATATATTTCTTCATTTTTAATATATAGAAGTTTTTGCAAAGGTAGTGCAATTCATAGGAAATACAAAATAAAAAACAACTTTTATTTATTCGACATATTTGCCATAAGATGATATCTAGGGAGAAAAAACATGTTGTACCTATATATAATATAGACTTAAAAAAAATGAAAACCCGAAGCATTTTATCCAATTCATTAATGAAGAGTAAATCGCCTTGAGAAATATCTACATCTTTATTTCCAAGAATAAAAAGTATAAGAAATATAGGTGCCCAATTCACTCTTTAATATGCCACACGAATATAGTATAGGAAATAAAAAGAGGCACCTAAAAAAGATGCCTCATAATAAGATTTATAATAGAGAGATTATAGTTTTCTAGAAGGAACCAAATTACTTTTTGGGAACAAAGATCTCAATAGTGTTATCATCGTATATAACTTGAATTGATGCAACTTTTCTTTGCGGTTTGTCAATAATTTTAACCACAGTATTATTAACTTTTTTAGGTGTAGATTGTACACCTCGCATATTAGGAGCATTGTAAGTTGACTCAGAAGATGGTAAATCCTCACCACCAAAATCAATGGTAGGTTCTATAATAGGCTCATCCTGGTCAGCAGTAACAGGAGTAGAAGACTGGCTAGGTTGCTCTGGGGAATTAAACATTGATCCTGATCCAAACATCAACCAATTAAGATTAATATTAGGAAATGTATTCTTAATGGCTTCGACATGATTCAAAGTTGGTTTTGTACGACCTTTAAAAATACTGCTAAGTGATGCTGCTGAAATTCCAGTAGCATTCGCGAACAATTGTTGATTCATATGTTGGCTCTCCATGAGCTCTCTAATTCTATCTTGCATAACTCAAATTTTAGTAGTTTGGTCTATTATGACCAGTTTTTTATTGACTTTACAAAGGTAAAACAAAAAAATGGAATAAACAACAAATCTTGAAATTATTTTCATTTTTATAATTCGCATTTATACTTTTTAATTCATGAATTTAAATATTATAATCTGAGTTTTTACGTTTTACTTTTATAAATTTAAATTTTAAGATCGTAAAGTATATATAACCCTTTATATAGAGCTTTTAGCTAACTAACTGGTTTATAAATAGGTATTTATGGGGTTATAAACTATAAAACGTAAAATATGCACAATAATGGCTTAATTTTGTTACGATTTCTACGCTACCACATCAATTTAGCTACATAAAGTACTGGTTTCTAGCATATTACGTCTTATAAGCTCATATTGTATATTTATGATTTTAAATATTTAAATGTTGATTTATTGTTTTATATATTAATATTATACGATGATATATTATGTTCAATTCTTTAAATTTACATTTTAAAAATATAAATTCTATTTTTGTTTTCAAAATACAAAACCTAAATGGTTTAGAATATTAAATCTTAATAAGTGTTAAACGTAAATAATTGACTCTGTTTTTAAAGCCAAAAATCCATTTTGAAGATTCTCAAAACAAGTACCCACAACGCTTACAAATACGCGAATTTTGAGAAGGTAAAAACTCCGTAACCTCCCTATTTTACAGGAAGTTAGTTCCTTTTTAGCCCTATAAGAAAATACTTCTATTAGCTCTAAAATAGTGCTTAAAAGGCCGACTTAAGCATAAAAAAGGCCCGATTTTAGATATTTTTGACCTAAAATCGGGCTATAACATAGGGTTTTATACCCTTAAAAAAGTTTAATTGACTATTATTCCCTACTCTTCTATTAATGTAGGATAAAAAAGATGAGTTCTTTCATCAATTCACCAGCATCCGTATTAGGATTATCAAGGCCTTTACTCTTGGCATCAATTTCTCGAATCTTACCAATAATCTGCATCACTTTCATACCAGAATAATTTCTCATACCTTTCATATAATCATGAGCAGCCCACCCTCCCCTTAATTCTAAGAATTTTGCAAGACCTTCAGGATCATTTTTTTGAGGTGCATAATATGCTATCATCAAATTCTGGAAATAAGAAAAGAGCAAAGGGAGAAAAGCAAACAAAGAACCAGCTTTAGGATTCTTG